>DATAJH010000072.1:0-2184 GCA_036262215.1 Steroidobacteraceae bacterium | reverse complement strand
CCCGAGGCGTCAATCTGCGTGCTGGAGAAGGGCTCGACGGTCGGCGCGCACTCGCTGTCGGGCGCGGTGCTCGAACCCGGACCGCTCGAGGCTCTGCTGCCCGACTGGCGAGCGGGCTATAGCGGCATGGCGGTGCCGGCGCAGCACGATGAGTTTCATTTCCTCACCGCGAGCAAGGCAATCCGGCTGCCGTTGCCGCCAACGATGCGCAATCACGGCAACTTTATCGTGTCGCTGTCGCAGCTCACCGCCTGGCTGGCGCAGCAGGCGGAAGGTACCGGTATCGATGTGTTTCCGGGATTTGCCGCCGCAGCCCCCTTATATAGTGTCGATGGGGCAGTGACCGGTGTGCAAATCGGGGATATGGGCCTCGACAAAGACGGGGGTCAAGGCCCGAACTACACGCCCGGCGTCGAGATTCTCGCCGGCACGACAATCCTGGCGGAAGGCTGTCGCGGTTCGATCAGCAAGCAGCTGATCAGACAGTTCAAACTCGATGCAGGCAAGGCGGCACCGACCTTTGGCCTGGGCTTCAAGGAGCTGTGGCAGCTGCCGCCGGGACGCGCTCGCCCCGGCCTGATCCGTCACAGTGCCGGCTGGCCGCTCGACAGTGATACCTACGGCGGCAGTTTTCTCTACCACCTGGATCATGATCGGGTGTACGTGGGTTTCGTGGTGGGACTGGACTACAAGGACCCGCGCCTGCAGCCGTTCGAGGCGTTTCAGCAATTCAAGCATCACCCGTCGGTCAAGTCGCTGCTCGAAGGGGGTGAGATCTTGGCCGCCGGCGCGCGAACGATTGCCGCCGGCGGCTGGCAATCGCTGCCCAGGCTAGACATGCCCGGCGCGCTGCTGATTGGGGATGCCGGCGGCACGCTCAATGTGCCCAAGATCAAGGGCATTCACCAGGCGATACGATCAGGCGTCTGTGCCGCCGAGCACCTCGCCGAGGCAGGTGTACCGGCAGGCTTCGATGCGCGCTGGCGCGAGAGTCCCGGCGGGCGTGAGCTGCATAAAGTGCGCAACATCAAACCCGGCTTCAAGCGTGGCTTTTGGTGGGGGTTTGCCAACGGGGCGCTGGAAACCCTCACCGCCGGCCACACGCCGTGGACGCTGTTCAATCGCGTCGACGATGCCGCCCAGCTCAAACGCCTGGACGCCTACGCATCACCGGATAGGCATTGGGTGACGCGTACGTTGCCGCCGAGGGATCGTCTGTCGTCGGTATTCTTCGCCGGTAACACGCACGACGAGGCGCAGCCGGCGCACCTGAAGGTCGCCGACACATCGATCTGCGCCGGCCGCTGCGCGCAGGAATACGGCAATCCCTGCGAGCGCTTCTGCCCGGCGAACGTCTACGAGATGGTCGACAACCCGCAGGGCGGCAGGATGCTGCGCATCAACGCCGCCAACTGCGTGCACTGCAAGGCCTGCGACATCAAGGATCCGTACGGCATCATTACCTGGACCACGCCTGAGGGTGGATCCGGCCCGAATTATCAGAATCTATGAGCAGGTCGCCATGAGAAAGGGAATCATTCTCGCCGGCGGCGCCGGCACGCGGCTGCATCCGGTCACGTACGCGGTCAGCAAACAGTTGCTGCCGGTGTACGACAAGCCAATGGTGTATTACCCGCTGTCGTCGCTGATGCTGGCCGGTATCCGCGACATTCTGCTCATTTCGACGCCGGTCGATCTGCCGGCGTTTCAGCGCCTGCTCGGCGACGGCAGTCAATGGGGCCTGTCCTTCAGCTATGCTGAGCAGCCCAAACCCGACGGTTTGGCGCAAGCGTTCATCATCGGCCGCCGCTTTGTCGGTACCGATCCGTCGGCACTGGTACTGGGCGATAACCTGTTCTATGGCCACGGGCTGCCCGACCAGCTCAAGAAAGCCGATGCTCGCGTCAAGGGTGCCACGGTGTTTGCCTATCACGTCAAGGACCCGCAGCGTTACGGGGTGGTGCAGTTCGACGCGGCAGGCCTCGCACTCGATATCGAAGAGAAGCCGGTGCATCCGAAGTCGAACTACGCGGTGACGGGACTGTACTTCTATGACAACGAGGTGCTCGACGTTGCCGCAAGTCTTCGCCCTTCAGACCGCGGCGAGCTCGAGATCACGGACATCAACCGCCGGTACCTGGAGCGCGGCGAGCTCCAGGTCGAACTGTTCGGCCGCGGCACCGC
>DATAJH010000071.1:0-8600 GCA_036262215.1 Steroidobacteraceae bacterium | reverse complement strand
GGCGAGCAGCTTGTCCGAGACCGTGCGTACCGCTTCCAGGTCGATGCTGAGCGCGTCGAGGTCGAACAGCGGCACGCCGTACTCGGCCGCAGCGGTAATGGCGATGTCGCGCGCCTTGACCGTGCCGCCCGCGATCAGCTGCGTCACGAAGCTGGTTTTCTTTTCGGCTGCGGCTTGCAGCGCAGCATGCATGCCGGATTCATCGACGACGCCGTCCTGAACCAGCCGCTGGGGTAGACCGCCCAGGCTGGATCTCAGCGGACTTATGGCCAAAGAATCGTTGTCATTCATGAGCTTATACGGGGCGTGCGCCTCGGGGAACGTCCTAGTCTACTCAGTTGGGCCGCTCGAGCAATGTCAAATGTGGCGGCGATGTTTGCACATCGGCGGAAGGGGCTGCGTGATTGGCTTCCCAAAAGAAGAAGCCCCTCAATTGAGGGGCTCCGATGCTTCGAACCGCAGGCAGTGGCAGGAGATCGGCCTACGCGTGGCAGGTGGTCGGCAGGTACTTGGCCGTCACCGAAGTCGCGGCCAACGTGCCGGCGAGTGTGGCACCAGGGGGGACCGCGGCATTACCGCAGACCCAGATGATGTCGTTATTGGTGTTGGTATAGGCGTTCAACGACAGTGTCTTGGTGCCGATCGCCGTCGCATTGGCCTGGTTGCCGTAGGTCACGGTGATTGCGCCCAGGGTGCTGGTGACGCTGGTCACGTACTTGCCAGTGGACGCTACCAGACCCGCCGCGGTCAGATTGGCGGTGGTCGGCATCACGCCGTTCTGGGCATAGTACTCGGCCACGGCCGTCTTCCAGCCATCGGCCAGATTCAGACCTTCCGTCACCTGCGCGCGCACCGTGTAGTTCTGATACGCCGGAATGGCGATCGCCGCCAGGATACCGATGATCGCAACCACGATCATCAATTCGATCAGTGTGAAACCCCGTTGCATGGACTTCATACCCGTAAATCCTATGTGATGAAACTGTGCCGCTCTGGCATCGACAGGCGGTTTGACGAAAATCCCTTAAAGAAGAAGCCCCTGCCCGCGGACGGGGAGGGGCTTCCGTAGTACCAAAGTGACTACTATGTCGCCGCGCTTAGGCGTGGCAGGTGGTCGGCAGATACTGCGCCGCCACCGAAGTCGCGGCCAACGTGCCGGCGAGTGTGGCACCAGCCGGTACCGCGGCATTACCGCAGACCCAGATGATGTCGTTATTGGTGTTGGTATAGGCGTTCAACGACAGCGTCTTGGTGCCGATCGCCGTCGCATTGGCCTGGTTACCGTAGGTCACGGTGATTGCGCCCAGGGTGCTGGTGACGCCGGTCACGTACTTGCCAGTGGAGGCTACCAGGCCCGCCGCGGTCAGATTGGCGGTGGTCGGCATCACGCCGTTCTGGGCATAGTACTCGGCCACGGCCGTCTTCCAGCCATCGGCCAGATTCAGACCTTCCGTCACCTGCGCACGCACCGTGTAGTTCTGGTAGGCCGGAATGGCGATCGCCGCCAAGATACCGATGATCGCAACCACGATCATCAATTCGATCAGTGTGAAACCTTTTTGCATCGTCTTCATGTCCAGAGAACTCCGTGTAGTAAAAGGGCTGCGGCCAAGCAGCCGCTGAGCAGTAAGGATGCAACGCTCGTGCCAGCGATCGGATCGTCTGTAGACTATTGTTTTTATTAATATTAGTTCTTAGAGGAGCGGCGATTTAACGTAACCACCGGCCGCAAATGACGACACCAGGTGTCGGGCATTGTCAGCATCTGACGCGCCCTGTCAGCGCGGGGCGCGACTACTCGATGCCGAGCTTCTTGACCCGATAGCGCAGTGCCCGAAAGCTCATGCCGAGCAGCTTCGCGGCCGCGGTCTTGTTGTAGCGCGTCTGTTCCAGCGCCTTGACGATGGCCGCGCGCTCGATGTTTTCCAGCTGATCCCCCAGGGCGGTAGCGGGGGCGGGGGTTCCCGCTTCGGCAGCCGCGGCGCCAGCGCCCGCAGCCGGCGTTTGAGGCACGGCGGCGCTCGCAGCAGCGGCACGCTCTGCCGTCGGCGCGGCGGCCGGCACGCGTAACTGCAGGTCCTCGACATCGATCACGCCGGAGGCCGACAGGGCGATCGCGCGCTCGAGGATATTCTCCAGCTCGCGTACGTTGCCGGGAAATGCGTAGCGTTGCAGCGCCGCGCGCGCCGCGGCGGTCGCAGTGGGTAGTTGCGCGCCGATGCGCGCCGACAGCCGCTGCAGCATCGCGTCCGCGAGCTCGGGAATGTCCTCCGCATGCTCGCGCAACGCCGGCACGCGGATTTCGATCACGTCGATGCGGTAGTACAGATCCTCGCGAAAGCGGCCATGGGCCACGAGTTCGGACAGATTCTTGTGGGTCGCCGACAGCACGCGCACGTCGACCGGCACCTCGCGCTGTTCGCCGATCGGGCGCACGGTCTTCTCCTGAATGAGGCGCAGCAGTTTCACCTGCATGTGCAGCGGCAGGTCGGCGACCTCGTCCAGGAACAGCGTGCCGCCCTCGGCGCTCTGCACCAGGCCGCGTTTGTCGGCGATCGCGCCGGTGAAGCTGCCGCGCTTGTGACCGAACAGCTCACTCTCCATCAGCTCCGATGGAATGGCGCCGCAGTTGACCGGCACAAACGGCGCATCCGCGCGTGCACCGCTGTCGTGAATCAGACGGGCGACCAGCTCCTTGCCGGTGCCGGATTCCCCGGTGATGTGCACCGGTGCCTGGCTGCGCGCCACCCGCGCCACCAGATCGCGCAACCCGGCCATGGCGGGTGAATGGCCGAGCAGCCGCGGACCATGCAGCGGCACCGGCGTCGCGGCGCCGCGCCGATCGGCGAGTTTGATCGCCTTGGCGACCAGCTTGCGCAGCACGCCAAGGTCCAGCGGCTTGGAGACGAAATCGAAGGCGCCGAGCTTGAGCGCGCGTACCGCCGATTCGACGTTGCCATGTGCGGTGATGACCGCGACCGGCACGTCGGCGTGCACCTCCTGGATCCAGGCCACCAGGTCGAGGCCATCGCCATCGGGCAGGCGCATGTCGGTCAGGCACAGGTCGAAGTGCCGTTCATTGAGTTTGGCGCGGGCGCCGGCCAGATCGCCGGCCGAGTCGGTAGCCAGATTCATGCGGCTCAGGGTCAGCGACACCAGCTCGATCAGATCGGGCTCGTCGTCGACGACCAGCACCAGGGGTTTACTCGCAGTGTCCACGCCATTGTCTCAAGAGTTGGTCTCGCCCCAGCGGCTGAGGTCGGCAAATACGATGCGGAAGATGCTACCCCCGCCCTCGCGCGTCTCATACAGCAGCGTGGCGCCGTTGGCCTGCCCGAGCTCGCGCGCCAGAAACAGGCCGAGTCCGGTGCCGTGCGCGGCGCGGGTGAAGAACGGTTCGAATATCCGCTCCGCATCGGCCAGGGCGATGCCCGGACCGCGATCGGCGACCTGCAGGTACGGGCGGCCGACCCGGGCGAGTCGGCCATAGCGCAATTCGATCGGTGCCGCTCCAGCGTGCGGCAGCGCGTGCGTGACGCTGTTCTGGCACAGGTTCCAGAAGATCTGGTGCAGCTGGCTGCCATCGATGCGCAGCTCGACGTCCTCCGAGGACGGATCGATGATCAGCCGCTGCCACGGCAGCTGCAGGGTGTTGCAGAATTCCTCGCGAAAGCGCCGCGTCCAGCCGGCGAGCATCAACCTTTCGGGCCGCGGGGCTTCGCGCCGCGACAGCTGCAGGATGTTGTCGATGATGCCGCTGACCCGACGCGAGTTGTCCTGCATGATCTCGGTCAGGCGGCGGTCGGCGCTGCCCAGTGCCGGCGATTCGGCCAGCAACTGCGCGGCATGGCTCATGGCGCCGACCGGATTGCGGATTTCGTGGGCGATGCTGGCGGACAGGCGGCCCAGGGCGGCAAGCTTGGTCTGCTGCACCTTGGCCGCAAGATCGCCGGTGTCCTCCAGAAACACGATGATCGGTGATGGCTCGCTGCTGCCGAGCGGCGCAAAATGCGGCTGGATGACACGAGCGCCGTCGGCGGCGACAAATGTGCCGGCGCCGCCGCGCAATATCACGCTGTCGTCGCGTCGCCAGGTTGACAGCAGATACAGCAGTCGCGGTGCGACCTCGCCCAGCAGCGCCCCGGGCACCGCGACGTTGTCGCCGAGCATGCGGGCCGCCGACTCGTTGATCAGCCGGATGCGATCCGACGGATCCACCACCAGGATGCTCTCGCGCAGGCGCTGCACGATGTATTGCGACAGTTGCGCCAGATTGGCCAGATCGAGCTCCTGGCGGCGCACCAGCGCTTCGCTCTCGCGCAGGCGGCTGGACACCGGCCAGGCCATGAGCGCGACCAGGAACACCACCGCGCCGAGCATCCCCGCCAGCGAGTAGTCGTAGGTCTGGGCGTTACCGGCGATCACCGCCAGGATCTGCTGCGTCAGCAGACCGAGCGCGGCCAGTGCGGCCACCCCCAGGCTGGCGCGCCCTTCAGCCAGCAGCGACATCGCGCCCACCGGTATCACCAGCAGGATGCCCAGGCCGCTGGACACCCCACCGCTGCAAAACAGCAGGGCACAGATGCCGGTGGTGTCCAGCAGGGTATGCACGAACACCAGTGCGCGGCGGCTGTGCCAGCGGCCCCGGCCGCCGAAGGCCATCAGGCCGCCGAGCATCCAGTAGACCATGCAGATGAAGGTGAACAGCTGCGGATCACTGGCCCCGACGGTGGGCGTCGGGCGCGTCACCAGCAGCAGGCCATAGAGCACCGGAGGCAGCAGTAAGCGATACAGGTTGGCCAGGCCGACCACCCGCCAGGCCAGGTCACTGCCGGGCGCAGCGGCGGACGGAGCCAGCGGTGGCGGCAAGGGCGACGCAGGCAGCCCGGAAGACGTAGGGGGCCCGGAAGACGTAGGCGCCCCGGAAGAGGACGTGCTGATATGGTCTGGCTTCACAATGCGGGGCCGGGATGTAGCATTGAAACTGTCTTACGGAGCCGCACTCTAAGTATTCAGGCCACGTTCACGACGTACGTGTCAACCTTTGTCAAACTAGGTCGTTACCATGCAGCATATGACTAATCAGCGACTTAAACTGCGAATCTGGTCGGTTCTGGGACTGTCGGCACTGCTGGTTGCCTGCGAGGCGCCGCCGCCGCGGCGTACCGTGGTAGCCACCGAGCCGGTGCCCGCCCGCATTATGGTTTACCCCGCGCAGGGGCAGACCCCGGAGCAGCTGGAGCGCGATCGCTACGAGTGTCACGTCTGGGCGGTGCAGCAGACCGGCTTTGATCCGAGCCGTCCGGGATTGCCGCCCGGCCAGCGCGTGGTGGTCGAGCCGGCCAATCCGCCCGGTGCGGGTACCGCGGTCGGCGCCATCGCCGGTGCGATCCTGGGCGCCGCGCTGGCTGGTCCCCGCGATGCCGGCTTCGGCGCCGTGTTTGGCGGCGTCACTGGCGCTGCCATCGGCTCCGCCAGCGATGCCAATGCCCAGGCGCAGGCCAATGCGGCACAGGCGCGGGCCGACCAGAGCTATGCGCGCGATGAGGCCGCAGCATCCAACTACCGCCGTGCGATCAGCGCTTGCCTGGATGCGCGCGGCTATAAGACTGCTTGAGGAAGCTATGCCTATGAGGAACTCATCGAAAAACCGGCGGACGCTGTCGATATTGTCAGCGCTGGCGGTGCTGGCGCTCGGCGCCAGTGCGGCCAGCTACGCCGAAGAGCGCGGTGAAGGTGCGCGCAATGAAGGTGGGCGCGATCAGGCCTCCCGCGGCGGTGGCCCGCGCGGGCAGGTGCTGGATAACCGCTATAACCACGGTTACTACTACCCGCGCGCCGGCACCGTGGTGCGCTCGCTGCCGGGCGGCTACCGGCCGTACTACTACCATGGCAGCCCGTTCTATTTTTCCGGCGGCATCTGGTATGCGCCCGGACCGTATGGGTTCATCGTGGCGCGGCCGCCGGTGGGGCTGTTCATCAACGTGCTGCCGCCGTTCTACACCACGGTCTGGTTCGGCGGCGTGCCGTATTACTACGCCGACAATGTCTACTATCAGTGGCAGCCCAGTGCCAACGGTTACGCGGTGGTCGATCCGCCCCCGGGTGCCGATCAGCCGGGCGCACCGGCGCCGCCGTCCGATGATGTCTATATCTACCCGAAGAACGGGCAGACGCAGGAACAGCAGGCCGCAGATCAATACGAATGCCACAACTGGTCGAAAACCCAGACCGGCTTCGATCCGACGCAGCAGGGCGGCGGCGTGGCGCCCGGCGACACTGGTTCGCGCCGCGAACAGTATCAACGCGCAATGACCGCGTGCCTGGAGGCGCGCGGCTACAGCGTGAAATAGCCAACGCGAACAGCGATCGTGGGCGATTGACAGCAGCCTGAAGGTGTCAAACCACACGCAGGATTTTTAATAACAAAAATCCTGCGTGTGGTTTAACACCTTCCGACCGGTGGTGAATCGCTCGCGCTCGGCTATTTCATGAGCGCGCGCTAGCCTCGGACGCCGGTTTCCGCGACAATCCCCAGCTTTTCAGCACACGGATGGTCGCGGATGAACCTGCACGAATATCAAGCGAAAAAGATCCTCGCCAGCTACGGCGTGCCAGTTCCCGACGGCCGCGTCGCCGCCAGCGCCGATGAGGCGGTCGCGGCAGCGCAGGCGCTGGGCGGCAAGGTGTGGGTGGTCAAGGCGCAGGTGCATGCCGGTGGCCGCGGCAAGGCGGGCGGGGTCAAGCTGGCGCGCGAACTGGAACAGGTGCGCGCTGCCGCGGCGGGCATGCTCGGTCAGCGGCTGGTCACCAAGCAGACCGGGGCCGCCGGCTTGCCGGTGGAGAAGGTTTATGTTGAATCCGGATCCGAGATCGAGCGTGAGCTGTATCTGAGTCTGACGCTCAATCGCGAGCGCGGACGCATCGCGGTGGTGGCTTCGGCGGCCGGCGGCATGGATATCGAGGAGGTCGCGGATAAAACGCCGGAGCAGATTCTGTCGGTGACGGTGCATCCGGCTACCGGTCTGGAGCCCTTTCAGTGTCGCCAGCTGGCCTTCGGCCTGGGACTGGGACCCAAACAGGTGGATCAATTCCAGTCGATCGTGGCCGGTTTGTATCGGCTGTATCTCGAGCGCGATGCCAGCCTGATCGAAATCAATCCGCTGATCGTCACCAAGGGCGGCGGCCTGGTGGCGCTTGACGCCAAGCTCGACATCGAAGCCAATGCGCTGTTCCGGCAGAAAGAGATGGCGGCGTTGCGCGATCCGGGTCAGGAAGACCCGATGGAGCGGCGCGCCAGCGAGCACGACCTGAGTTACGTATCGCTCGACGGCAATATCGCCTGCATGGTCAATGGCGCAGGTCTTGCGATGGCGACCATGGATCTGATCAAGCTGCATGGCGGCAACCCGGCGAACTTTCTCGACGTCGGCGGCGGTGCCACCAGTGATCGCGTGACCGCGGCGTTCCAGCTGATCCTGTCCAACCCCCAGGTACGCGCGATCCTGGTGAATATCTTCGGCGGCATCGTGCGCTGCGACCTGATCGCCGACGGCATCATCAATGCGGTCAAGAACGTGGGCGTCGCGGTGCCGGTGGTGGTGCGGCTGGAGGGCACGAATGCCCAGGTTGCACGTGAGCGGCTGGCCGCAAGCGGGCTGGCGATCATCGCGGCCGCCGACCTGACGGACGCTGCCAGGAAAGTTATCGCTGCCGCCAGGAAGGCCGCATGAGCATCCTCGTCAACAAGCGTACCAAACTGATCTGCCAGGGCTTCACCGGCAAGCAGGGGACTTTTCATTCGCAGCAGTGCATCGCCTACGGCACCAGGCTGGTCGGTGGCGTGACGCCCGGGCGTGGCGGTGAACGGCACCTGGATCTGCCGGTATTCGACACGGTGCGCGACGCGGTGCGCGAAACTGCTGCCACCGCAAGCATGATCTACGTGCCGGCGCCCTATGCGGCCGACGCCATCCTGGAGGCCGCCGATGCCGGCATCGAGCTGGTGGTGTGCATCACCGAGGGCCTGCCGGTGAACGACATGATCAAGGTCAAGGCGGCGCTGACCGGCTCGGCGACGCGGCTCATCGGCCCCAACTGTCCCGGCATCATCACGCCCGGCGAGTGCAAGATCGGCATCATGCCGGGCTTCATCCACAAGAAAGGCTGTGTCGGTATCGTGTCGCGCTCAGGCACGCTGACCTATGAGACGGTATTCCAGACCACCAGCAATGAGCTTGGTCAGAGCACCTGTGTCGGCATCGGGGGTGATCCGGTGCGCGGCATGAATTTCATCGACGTCATCGAGCTGTTCGAGCGCGACCCGCAGACCGAAGGCATCATCATGGTCGGCGAGATCGGCGGCTCGGACGAGGAAGCCGCAGCCGATCACATCCGCCGCTACGTCACCAAGCCGGTGGTGGCCTATATCGCCGGCGTCACCGCGCCGCCGGGCAAGCGCATGGGCCACGCCGGGGCGGTCATCGCCGGCGGCAAGGGCACCGCGGCCGACAAATACCGCGCGCTCGAGGCGGCGCGCGTTCGCACCGTGAAGTCGCCGGCGGAGCTGGGTCGCGCAATGGCGGAATTGCTCGGCAAAC
>DATAJH010000070.1:0-8977 GCA_036262215.1 Steroidobacteraceae bacterium | reverse complement strand
CTCGAATAGTTCTGCACCGTCAGCGTCAGCGGCGCAATCTTCAGCTGCATCGCCGCGGAGGATCGCAGCGTAAAGCCGGCGATGCAGCTGAAGATTGCGCCGCTGACGCTGACGGTGCAGAACTATTCGAGCGACGGTGCGCAGCCGATAGCGCTGGATCTGGATACCGGACTGGGCGAGGCGGGGCACCTGCACGCCGGCGGCACATTGGCACTGTCACCGCTCATCACGGCGGTCACGGTGGATCTGAAGGACTTCGAGCTGCCGCCGCTGCAGCCCTATGTGTCGCAGCAGACCAACATGACGCTCTATCGCGGTCGCCTGGCGACGCAGCTGCAGCTGGCATACGCCGCTACGCCGCAGAAAGGCCAGCCCCAGCTCACGCTCCGCGGCGGGATACAAGTCACCGATCTTGCCACGCGCGACAACGCCAGCAACACCGATTTCATCACCTGGAAAGCGCTGCAGGTGGTCGGTCTGCGCTATCAGCTCGCGCCGGATGCGCTGGAGATCGACCAGGTGCGCGCGCTCGGCGCCTATGGTCGCGTGATCATCGGCGCCAATGGCGGCCTCAACGTGTCGGAAGCATTGCGACCGCTTGGGGCGGCTGCGCCGGCGGCGGCCGCGCAGCCGGCACCAACGGCGAAGACGGCAAAGACGGCAAAAACGTCCACCGCGGCCAAATCGTCACCCGTGGGGCCGGCAACCACCCAGGCGACGGCCAGCACCGGCATGCCGATCCGCATCAAGCGCGTGGAAATCCGCGACGGCGCGGCGGACTTTACCGATCACTCGGTGGAGCCGAATTTCTCGACTGCGATGCTCGGCCTGCACGGCGCGGTGGTGGGCCTGTCCTCGGACCCGGCATCGCGGGCGCAGGTCATGCTGGAAGGCAGTGTGGATCGCTACGCACCGGTGACGATCAAGGGGCAGTTGAGTCCATTCTCGCCGGCGTCCTATACCGACATCAGCCTCGACTTCAAGAATATCGAGCTGACGACGTTCAATCCGTATTCCGGCAAATTCGCCGGCTACAACATCGCGCAGGGCAAGCTGTCCACCGAGCTGCACTACCACGTCGAGAACCGCAAGCTCGAAGCCAGCCATCATGTGGTGGTCGACCAGCTCGAGTTCGGTGCCGCCACCGAGAGCAAGCAGGCGGTGCCGTTGCCGGTGAAACTGGCCGTGGCTCTGCTGAAAGACCGCAATGGCGTGATCACCCTCGACCTGCCAGTCAGCGGCAGCATCGACGATCCCACTTTCAAGATCGGCCCGATCATCTGGAAACTGGTCGTAGGCCTGATCACCAAGATTGTGACCGCGCCGTTTGCGTTGCTGGGCTCGCTGTTTGGCGGTGGCCCGCAGCTCGCCTACATCGACTTTGCAGCTGGTTCGGCGCTGCTGACCGACAGCGAGGCGCAGAAACTGCCGCAACTGGCGAAGGCGCTGGTCGAGCGGCCGCAGGTCAAGCTCGACATTCCGCTGCATACCATCAGTGCCACCGATGACGCGGCGCTGGAGAAAGCGGCGCTCGAGCAGGCGCTGGCGGCGGGCGCAAATCCCGAGGGCGGCAAGCACAAGGCGCCGCGGGCGAGCGCAGCAGCAACGTCGGCGTCGCCACGGCAGGCCGCGCTGGCTGCGCTGTACCGCGAGAAGTTTCAGATCGATCCGGTGTACCCGGCCGAGCTGGGCGCCGCGGGTCAGGACGCCGATGCGGCGCGCATTGCCTGGCTGGAACAGGAGTTGATGCAGCAATTCAAGCCGACGCGCGACCAGCGCGAGGCGCTGGGGCGCGCGCGTGCCGAGGCTGCGCAGGCGGCCCTGCTGGCCAATCAGGAGCTGCCGCCGGAGCGGGTGTTCCTGACCGAACGTGAATCGGGAGGCGGTCCGGAAGGTCAGGTGCGCATGGAATTGAAATTGCAGTAGCTTGACGGCGCCGGTGCCGGCCGGCACCGAGGCACCTGGGGGATCAGCCAATGGGATTGCGCATGCGGATTTTGGGCGCGATGGCGCTGGTGGTGATGGCCGGCAGTGTCCTGGCTCAACAGCCGGCCCCAGGTGGGCCGCCACCAGGTGGGCCGCCGGACCTGAAGAATCCGGGCAACGCCAACGGGCCGCCGCCGGGTCCGCCGCTGGGTCCACGCCCGCCGGACGTCGTCGCGCGCAGTGTCGCGATCGACGTCGCGGTCGAGCTGGCCAGGGCAATCGTGGTGTCGTGCAAGGGCTATCACGTCGGCATCAGCATTCTGGATGCCGCGGGCACGCCGAAGCTGTATTACATCCCGGACGGCACCGGCGGCACGCACGCCTACACCGGTTATCGCAAGGCCAACACGGCGCTGTCGTTCAAGATGCCGTCGGGCAAGGTGGCCGCCGCGGCGCAGGCCGATCCGGTCATTGCCGCCAGACTGGCCGCCGATGCGAATAACTACGTGACCTGGGCCGGGGGCGTTCTGATCATGGCCGGTGATGAAATCATCGGCGCGGTCGGCGTCAGCGGCGCGCAACCGAGCGCGAAGGACGAAGCCTGCGCGCTCGATGGCCTGAAGAAGGTTCAGTCGCGCCTGAAGTGAGCCTGCGCGAGCCGGCGCAGTTCATACAGCAGCTCGAGCGCTCGCCGCGGCGTGAGTTCATCGGGCTCAATCGCCGCGATGCGCGCGCGCAGCTCGTCATGCGGCGGCTCGAGCGGCGCCGGGGCCGCCGGGGCCGCCGGGGCTGGTGGCGTGGCGAACAGCGGCAGTTCCGCCTGCGCGCTGCCTGCGCGTGCGCTGGCAAGACTGCCGCCCTCCAGCTGCGCCATGTAGTGGCGCGCCTGGGCGATGACTTCGCGCGGCACGCCGGCCAGTTGCGCGACCTGCAGGCCGAAGCTGCGATTCGCGGGGCCGTCTTTGACGGCGTGCAGGAATATCAGTGAATCGCCGTGCTCGGTGGCATCCAGGTGCACGTTGGCGCAGCCGTCGATCTCCCCGGCCAGCGAGGTGAGTTCGAAATAGTGGGTCGCGAACAGCGTACAGGCCCGCAGCCGCTCGGCCATGTGCCGCGCCACGGCGTAGGCCAGCGACAGGCCGTCGAAGGTGCTGGTGCCGCGGCCGATCTCGTCCATCAGCACCAGGCTGTGCGCGCTGGCGTTGTGCAGGATGTTGGCGGTCTCGGTCATCTCCACCATGAAGGTCGAGCGCCCGCCCGCCAGGTCGTCGGCGGCGCCGATGCGGGTGAAGATCCGGTCCACCGGCCCGATCTGAGCGCGCGCGGCCGGTACGAAGCTGCCCAGATGCGCCAGCACCACCACCAGCGCGATCGAGCGCATATAGGTCGATTTACCGCCCATATTCGGCCCGGTGATGATCAACATCCGCCGGCTCTCATGCATCGTCAGGTCGTTGGGTACGAACGGCGCATCGATGCAGCGCTCGACCACGGGGTGGCGCGCGGCCTCGATCATCAGCCGCGGCTCGGATATCAGGGTCGGTTCGGACCAGCCCAGCGTGGCAGCGCACTGCGCCAGCGCCGCCAGCGCGTCGAGCGTCGCGATCGCATCGGCGGTCTGTTGCAGCGCCGGCAGCGCTTCGATCAGCGTGCTCAGCAGCTGCTCGTACAGTTCTTTCTCGCGCGCCAGCGCCCGCTCGCGCGCGCCGAGCACCTTGTCCTCGAAGCTCTTGAGCTCGGGGGTGATGAAGCGCTCGGCGCTCTTGACGGTCTGGCGGCGCAGGTAATCGGACGGCACGCGTTCGACCTGCAGCCGGGAGACCTCGATGTAGAAACCCTGCACCCGGTTGTAACCCAGCTTCAGGTTGGCGATGCCGGTGCGCTCGCGCTCGCGGCGCTCGAGTTCCAGCAGGAACACGTCGGTATCGCCCGAGATCAGTCGCAGTTCGTCCAGGCCCGTGTCGAAGCCTGTGGCGATGACGCCGCCATCGCGCAGCAACTGCGAGGGTTCGGCCGCAATCGCACTTTGCAGCAGGCTGCGCTCTGCCGCGTGCTCGCCGATGTGCCGCTGCAGGCCGGCGAGCAGCGGGGAATCGAACCCGGCCAGTGCGGTGCGCAGTCCGGGTGTCGCGCCGAGCGAGGTACGCAACTGCAGCAGATCGCGCGGACGGGCCGAGCGCAGCGCGACGCGCGCCAGAATGCGCTCCAGGTCACCGATGTCGCGCAGCCGCGCGCGCAGCGCCTCGTAACGGCGCGAGTCGGCCAGCGTGGCGACGGCGTGATAGCGCCGGCGCAGTTCCGGCTGCGCCCGGATCGGCCGGTTGAGCCAGCGCCGCAGCGTGCGCGAGCCCATCGCCGTGACGCTGCAGTCGAGCACGGCGAACAGGGTCGCCGCATCGTTGCCCGACAGGCTGGAATCGAGCTCCAGGTTGCGGCGCGTGGCCGCATCGAGCCCGAGGCTGTCGGCGCGCTCCTCGACCCGCATCGCCCGTATGTGCGGCAGCGCCGATTTCTGCGTGTCGCGCACGTACTGCAGCAGGGCGCCTGCGGCGCGGATCGCGAGTGGCAGCTCATCGACGCCAAAGCCCCGAAGATCGAGCGTCCCGAGCTGATCGGTCAGCAAACGCGAGGCGCTGGCCAGGTCGAAATGCCAGGGCGCACGGCTGCGGACCACCGGCTGCTGGCGGCAGCGCCCGAGGATGTCCTGCGCCTGATCCTCGGCCAGCAACAGTTCCGCCGGACGCAGGCGCTCCAGTTCAGCCTCCATGCCACCGGGCTCATCGGACTCGAGCACCGTGAAGCGGCCCGATGACAGCTCCAGCCAGGCGAGGCCGAAGCGCCCGCGTTCGCTCAGCAGCGCCGCCAGCAGTGTCTCGCGCCGCTGTTCCAGCAGCGCATCGTCGGTGACCGTGCCGGGCGTCACCACGCGCACCACCTGGCGGTCCATCGGCCCGCGCGCCCGGGCCGGGTCGCCGACCTGCTCGCAGATGGCCACCGACTGGCCGCGACGTACCAGCCGGGCGAGGTAGGCGTCGACGCTTTGCACCGGGACGCCGGCCATTGGCACCGGTACACCCGCGGACTGGCCGCGGCTGGTCAGGGCGATATCCAGCAGTCCGGCGGCCACCCGGGCGTCGTCATAGAACAGCTCGTAAAAATCCCCCATCCGATAGAACAGCAGCGTGTCCGGATGCTGCGCCTTGATGCGCAGGTACTGCTGCATCATCGGCGTGTGCAGTGGAGAGCCTTCCGGACTCGTGGCGGCCGCCGGCGGCTGCTGGTCTAAAGGTGATTTATCCATTATTCCATTTTCTGAAGAGATCTCGCGCGCTACGCTGGCCGCAGCAATTCCTCTTTCAATTGAATTGCATTGGGCCACGCAGCAGTGCTCGCTGTATTGTCGAATATGCACCATGCACCTAGCCCGTCGGCCGCCGGTTTGAGACGTGCTGCCAGGCCGGCCAGATATCCCGGAGAATAGGAAGAATAATAGCGGCGCGGCTGGCCATGCAGGCGAAGATACGAAAATTGCCCGGCCGCTATCACAGGTTGCAGCGCTGCGTCGATGGGCGGATCGGCGAACACTCGCGTGATGCCCAGGGCGCTGAACAAGCGGTCAACACGAGGCTGGAACCAGCTCAGGTGCCGCGCCTCGCAGACGATCGTGGCGCTCGACGAATCGCGTAGCAGGATAAAGCTCGCCTCGACCGCGCGCTCCTCGAATACCAGGCTAGGGGGTAATTGCACCAGTAGCACGCCCAGTTTGTCGTGAAGTCCAACGAGCGTCGCGCAGAAGCGCGTCACCGCCTCCTCACACGCGACCAGCCGGCGCTCGTGGGTGATCACTTTCGGCAGCTTCGCGGAAAAGCGAAAGTCCGGCGGCACGCAGTCTGCCCAGCGCGCGAAGGTGGTGAGACGATGGGGTTTATAAAACGATGAGTTGATCTCCACGCAGTCGAAGTAGGTGGCGTAGTGCTGCAGCTGCGAGCTCACCGGTTCGATGGCGCGATAGGTCGCAGGAACCGACCAGCCAGCAATTCCAACCCTTATCGTGGCAGGCATGGGCAGAATTTCCGCCCTAACGACAGCGTCACGCCGGCTTGCCCCGGCGCAAGGATCGCTTTTTGCGGCCGTGTGCTCCGACGGATGCCTGCAATGCCACAGCCAACGCGGCGTCGCCGTTCACAAGCTCCTTCCAGGCAAGTTCAAGGCCATTGCGTTTGCCCTTGAGCGTGACTTTCAACGCCACCGGGGTGGGCGTTACGACGAACTCGCGTCCTTCGATGGTCAGTGCGCGTTTGAGTGTTGTCCGCAGCGGTGTGGTCATGCAGGGACTCGACGTTGTAATGACTGCAGTTGCGCTCCGACCTGGCCGTAGGCGGCATTCGCCCCCACGATCAGTCCGGCCAGCGTCAAGACAATGACAAGCAGCGGCGCCAGCGAGAATGCGCAATAAAAAGCAAGTGCCGCCCCCGTCGTCGACGCATTGTCCGAGCTCCAGTAGCGCGCGGCGCAGGCGGTCAGGCTGAACGACTTCGTGAGTATGGCTGGCATTGGCAATTCTAGTGCGCTCCGAGGGTTGAAACAGACGTACTATTTCATCGCTGCGATCATTGCAGTATGGGCGATCGGTAACATAAGGCTATGAGTAGCAAAGACATATGGCCGACGCGCCGGCTGACACCAACGAATTGAGCGACAGCGCGCTGCGCGCACTGGCCGAGCGGGCCGGCAGGCTGCTGCTGCAACAGCGCCGGCGCATCGCTACGGCCGAGTCCTGCACCGGCGGCTGGGTGGCCAAATGTCTGACCGACATCCCCGGCAGCTCGCAATGGTTCGAGCGCGGCTACGTGACCTACTCGAACCTGGCGAAGGAACAATCGATCGGCGTCGCCGCCAGCGTGATCGAGACCTTCGGTGCCGTCAGTCGTCCGACGGTGGAGCAGATGGCGGCAGGGGCGCTGCATGACAGCGGCGCGGATCTGGCGCTGGCGATCACCGGCATCGCCGGGCCGGATGGCGGCAGCCCGGACAAGCCCGTGGGCCTGGTGTGGTTCGCGCTGGCGCAGCGCGCCGCGGCACCGGTGGCGGTACAGCACCAGTTTGCGGGCGATCGCGAGGCGATACGGCGCGCCGCGGTGGCCATCGCGTTGCGGCTGGTGATCACCGCAGCTACGGGCGCGGATACGGGCGCGGCGGCGACCGGCAGGGCGCAGCCCTGAGGCGGCTGTTCTTCGCGCTCTGGCCCGACCAGGCGTGGTGTTCGCGGCTGATCGACGCCGCGGTGCCGCTGGTGAGCGCGGCCGGGGGCCGGGCCCTGGCGCACTCTGATCTGCATGTAACGCTGTGTTTTCTGGGTGCGGTCGGCGAGGCGCCGCTCGCAGCGCTGTACGCACGCGCCGGCCAGATCCAGGCGTCGTCGTTCGAGCTGGTGTTCGATCGGCTCGAATTCTGGCGCGAGGCACGCATTCTGGCGGCGACCGTGGCGAGCGTACCGCCGGCTGGCCGCGCACTGGCTGAGGCACTGGCTACGGCGGCGCGCGCGGCCGGGCTGGCGCCGGATGTCAGAGCCTGGCGGCCGCACATAACACTGGTCCGCGGCGCGACCGGGCAGCGGCTGCCGGCCGAACTCGCCGGCGATGCGTGGCCGGCGCTGCAGCTCGGGCTGCCGGTGTCGCGCTTCTATCTGGCGGAAAGTCAGGGGCTTGGGTCCCAGCCTGGGAGCGGCGTCGAGGGCCGCCGATACAGCACGCTTGCGTGCTGGCCGCTGTCGCCTTAGGGGCCGGCGGGCAATGCTGCCCCGGCGCGGCACATTTTCGTCGCTCCGCCGCCGTTTTGCGTCCGCGCGTGCCGACTTCTTGTGGGATAATTCGCCATCAATCGTGCCGCACTAATGCCGCACTAATTCGCTAGAGGAACGCCACGCATGGAACCACGCATCGACGAGAACCGGAAGAAGGCGCTGGCCGCCGCGCTCGGACAGATAGAGAAGCAATTTGGCAAGGGCTCGGTCATGCGGCTGGGCGACGCCTCGGCGGCCTATGATGTCGAGGCGGTGCCTACCGGCTCGCTCGGACTGGATATCGCGCTCGGGATCGGCGGCCTGCCGCGCGGGCGCGTGGTCGAGATCTACGGCCCGGAATCCTCGGGCAAGACCACGCTGACGCTGCAGGTGGTGGCGCAGATCCAGCGCGGCGGCGGCACCGCCGCGTTCGTCGATGCCGAGCACGCGCTCGATCCGTCCTACGCCGAGAAGCTCGGCGTCAACGTGCAGGACCTGCTGGTGTCGCAGCCCGACACCGGCGAGCAGGCGCTGGAGATCACCGACATGCTGGTGCGCTCGGGCGCGGTCGACGTGGTGGTGATCGACTCGGTGGCGGCGCTGACGCCCAAGGCCGAGATCGAAGGTGAGATGGGCGAGATGCAGCTCGGACTGCACGCGCGGCTGATGTCGCAGGCGCTGCGCAAGCTGACCGGCAACATCAAACGCTCCAACACCATGGTCATTTTCATCAACCAGATCCGCATGAAGATCGGTGTGATGTTCGGCAATCCGGAGACCACCACCGGCGGCAACGCGCTGAAGTTCTACGCCTCGGTGCGGCTGGATATCCGCCGCATCGGCGCCATCAAGAACGGCGAGGAAGTGGTCGGCAACCAGACCCGCGTCAAGGTGGTCAAGAACAAGGTGGCGCCGCCGTTCCGCGAGGCCGAATTCGAGATCATGTACGGCTCGGGCATCTCGCGCGAGGGCGAGATCATCGAACTGGGTGCGGCCCACGGCATCATCGATAAATCCGGCGCCTGGTACAGCTATAACGGCGAGCGCATCGGCCAGGGCAAGGACAATACGCGCCTGTACCTGCAGCAGCACAAGGACATCGCGAACGACATCGAACAGAAGATCCGGCTGAAGCTGCTGCCGCCCGTGGCCGCGCGTGCTGAGGAAAAGACAGCCTAAGGGCCGCGCAACCAGCGAGCAGGCCGGCGATCCGGCGGCGGCGCTGGCCGCGGCCGTGACGCTGCTGGCGCGGCGCGAATTCTGTTCGAT
>DATAJH010000069.1:0-17340 GCA_036262215.1 Steroidobacteraceae bacterium | reverse complement strand
GGATCTTAAAAAGAGAGGCTTCCGATTCGTCGGCAGCACGATTACCTACGCCTATCTGCAGGCGGTCGGCGTCGTCAACGACCATATGCCGGACTGTTTCCTGTACGCCGGACGGCGACCGGGCGCGACGCGGCGCAAGTAGACTGCCGGCTTACAGCCCTTTGCGGTAGACGATGAAACCGGAGCGCTCGGCCACTTTTTCGTACAGCCGTATCGCCTCAAGATTGGTCTCGTGGGTCTGCCAGTAGACGCGACCGCAATCGGCCGACCTGGCCCGATCGTAGACCGCTTCAATCAGGGCGCGTCCTATGCCCTGGCCGCGCACGGCAGCGCTGGTGTAGAGGTCCTGCAGATAGCAGGTCGGGCCGATCTGGATCGTGCTGCGGTGAAAGATGTAGTGCGCCAGACCGACCAGGATTCCTTCGCGCTCGGCGATCAGGCCATGAACCGGCTCATAGGCGTCGAAGAAACGCTGCCACGTGCTGCGCGTGATCTGCGCCGCCAGCGCGGTGGGACCGTGGCGGCCGTAGAAGGCGTTGTATCCGTCCCAGAGTTTCGCCCAGGCGTCGAACTCGTCGCGCTGGACGGACCGTACCAGCAGGGAGTCTTGCACAACGCATTATAACAAGCCTGCTGTTGCGCCGCCGGCGTCAGCGGTCAGGTGGTCTGGCGTTCGGTGACCGAATGCGCGCTCGTGATGCGCGACACCGCGCTCAGGCGGCATGCCACCAGATTGTTCTCGAATTCGTGCGTGCACGCGTCCCAGCTCGACTGCAAGGCGCGGTCGCGGCAGGCGCGCGGATCGATTCGCAGCGCCCGCTCGGCCGCCCTGGCCAGATCGGTATCGAGAGCTCCGGTGACGCCGTCCTGCACCACGTCTATCGGACCGGTGACCGGGAACGCCGCCACCGGGACGCCGCACGCCATGGCTTCCAGATTGACCAGTCCGAAGGTGTCGGTGAGGCTGGGGAACACCAGCACATCGGCGGCGGCTATGTGGGCCGCCAGATCCTCGCCAAAGCGAAAGCCGGCATACACGGCCGCAGGGTACTGCGACTGCAATCGTTGCCGCTCGGGCCCATCGCCGATGACCAATTTCGTGCCGCTCCAGGGCATTCTCAGGAACGCGGCGACATTCTTCTCCACCGCTACGCGACCCACGTAGGCTGCGATCGGCCGCGGCAGATTCAGGAACTGTTTGCTCTGCGGCCGGAACAATTGCGTATCGACCCCTCGCCGCCAGCGCACCAGGTTGCTGAAGCCGCGCGCGGCGAGCTCGGTCTGGACTCCCTGGGTGCTGATCATGCAGCTCTGCGCGGCGCCGTGGAACCAGCGCAACAGCGTATACGACGCCGCGAGCGGAACCGGCAGCCGGGAGCGCAGGTATTGCGGAAACTGCGTGTGATAGGAGGTGGTGAAGCGCATCCCGTGCCTGATGCAGTAGCGTCGCGCGGCAAAACCCAGCGGGCCCTCGGTCGCGATATGCAGCGCCTGCGGGCGAAATGCCGCAATGCTGCGCGCCAGTTTCAGCTGCGGCAGGAAGGCGACACGGATCTCCGGATAGGTCGGGCAGGGGAAGGTGCGAAAATCGCGCGGCGTTACCAGTCGAACCTCATGCCCGAATCGGCCGAGCCATGCCGCGGTCTGAGCCAGAGTATTGACAACGCCGTTGGTCTGGGGAAACCACGCATCGCTGACGATCATGATCCTCATGCGGCGCGTTCTATGAATCGATTCCCGGCTTCAGGTGAAGGCCGTGTGCCGTACGCCAATGCTCCTCCGACGATTCGATGACGCGGAGGATCATTACCGCGCTATGTGACGATGGCATGAACGAATTGCAAAGATTTTCTTGCGCGTGACGTTCCGACGGGCAATTGTGGGCCGGCAGAACGGCGTTGCGGTCGCCTGGGGATGCGGCGCTTATTCGGGTGACATCGGTCACATAACGCGCAGTTCGGCGGCGATTGTCATGTTCCGGTAATCATTTTCCTATATTTGCTTCATGCGCATGCTCGATGGCTGTCAACCTTAGAGGAATCCGAATGCAAAGCTTCCTTGAAGCGCTGAAGACGCAACGTTGGGACGATCATCGCTACTATCACCACAGCCGCATCAACCAGTCGCTGCACCTGGTGAGCGCGCTGAGCTTTCTGGCGGCCTATTTCACCATTTTTACCAATCCGGTCGCCTCGGCGCTGATCGGATGGCTCGGGGCGATGGTAAGTCGCCAGGTGGGCCATTTCTTCTTTGAACCGAAGGGCTACGATGCAGTCAATCAGGCGACGCACGAGCACAAGGAAGACATCAAGGTCGGCTACAACCTGAAGCGAAAGATCATCCTGCTGTCGCTGTGGGCGCTGTCACCATTGGTGCTGTGGCTCGACCCGACACTGCTCGGGATATTTCCACGGCCGGTGGACTCGGCCCAATTCCTGCGCCATGTCGGCCAGGTCTGGCTGACGCTGGGTTTCGGCGCGCTGCTGTTCCGCACCGTGCAGCTGTTCTTTCAACAGGACGTGCAGACCGGTCTGGTGTGGCTCACCAAGATCATTACCGACCCGTTTCACGACATCATGCTTTACTACCGGGCGCCGCTATACCTGCTGCGCGGCGAGTTGATCGACCCGATGGACGACTTGGCCCACCGCGCCTGAAGCAGTTCGCGCAGGACGCGCCGCCTGATTGCTTTGTTGGTGAGTGCCTCGCCTTCCCACCACCAGCCGTCGTGCAGCATTGCCGTGGCCGCCGACACCATCCGCTCGGCCACTGCGGCAAAGTCGGCATCCGTATAGTTGAGGCTGAAAATAAGTCGCCCCGTGCCCACCCAGCTCAGGGCCAGGCCTGCCGCGCGCAGGTAGTACTGGAACATCCAGTTGTAGCGTGATGGCCGCAGGTAGTTGATGGTCCAGATAGACGAGAGATGCGAGACTTGAACGGGCACACCCGCCGCACGCAAGCCGTCGTTGAGTTGCAGCGCGCGCCGATCCCATACCTGGTCCAGATCGCGGTAGATCGCGCGCACCGGCTCGCTCTCCAGGCGCCGCAGGAACTCATACATGGCGCCCATGACGTACGGATGCGAGTTGAACGTGCCGCGCGCAAAGCAGATGTCCGCCGGGCGGTCATCGCGGTAGCGCTTCATCAGGTCGGCGCGGCCGCAAACCGCTCCGACCGGCAGGCCGCCGCCGAGCGTCTTGCCGTAGGTCACCATGTCGGCGCGAACGCCGAAATACTCCTGGGCGCCACCAGCGGCGAGCCGAAAACCCACGAATACCTCGTCGAAGATGAGGACGATGTTCCGCTGCGAGCACACGCTACGCAGCTTCGCCAGCCACGCGGCGTAGGCCGCGCGATCGAAGCTGGCGCTGCGTCCGCTGTCGATCAGCCCGGAGTCGCCCGGTGCACCGGCATTCGGATGCATTGCCTGCAGGGGATTCACCAGCACGCAGGCGATGTCGCGGCGCGTGCGCAATACGTGCAGCGAAGCCTCATCCATGTCCGTCAGGGTGTAGGTCTCGCGTGCCGCGATCGGGTTGCCGACCCCCGGCTGAACATCGCCCCACCAGCCGTGGTATGCGCCGCAGAATCGCACCAGGTACTTGCGCCGCGTGTGGTAGCGCGCCAGGCGCACGGCCTGCATCACCGCCTCGGTGCCGGACATGTGCAGCGACACTTCATCGAGTCCGGAAATCTCGCGCAATCGCATCACGTTGTAGACCATGACCGGGTGGTAGGCCCCGAGCACCGGTCCGAGCTCGCGCACCCGTTCGCTGCCGTGCGCGATGCAGTCCTTGTAGAAGTCGTAGCCGAACAGATTCACGCCGTAGGAGCCGGTCAGATCGTAGAAGATATTGCCGTCGACATCGGTCACGGTGGTGCCGGACGACGACTGCAGGAAAGTGCCCCCTGGCAGGTGCTCGCGTACCATGCGGCTGAACTGAAACGGCACCCGGTAGCGGGCCGTGAACTGCAGGTCGGACAGTGTTTCCTGCACCTCCTCGATCATCGCCGCGCTCCTGGGGAAGCGCTTGGCGTACAGGGTCGAGAGCCGCTTGAATCCGGCGCGCCGCTTGGCCGCCACTTCCGCCGGCGCATCATCGGCGCTGAAGAACGCCGCGCCGGTGAACTCGTAGTACGGTATCAGCGCGGCAATGCGCCGGGCGATGCGCGAATGTCCGGCAATCGAGCCGTGCTTGGCTCGCGACAATGCCAGTCGCAGCTGCGCTTTGCGCAGCAAAATCGCCAATATCAACCCGCCGGCTACGTACCACAGCATGTCAGTGCTCGCTTATCGGGCTCGGTGGCCCGGCTGGCAAACTATTGCGGTTTAGTGACAGTTCGATGACGCCACGATCGGTTATCGCCCGGCTCACTCAACAGGAGGACCTGAACTTCCTGCTGACCAATCGCCTCCCACGCCGCTGGCTGACGCTGTTTGCCGGCTGGCTGAGCCGGCTCGAGCAACCGCTGGTACGCGATTTTTGCATTGCCATATGGCGCCTGTTCTCGGACCTCGACCTGAGCGAAGCGCGGGCCACCCACTTCAAGAGTCTGCACGAGTGCTTCACGCGTGAACTCAAGGATGGAGCCCGGCGCGTTGATGCCGACGCCGCCGTCGTCGTGAGTCCCTGTGATGCCATTATCGGCGCCATGGGTCAAGTTGCCGCCGGATCGGTGCTGCAGGCCAAGGGCTTTCCCTACACGCTGATGGATCTGTTGGCCGACGAGGAGCTGGTGCGCAGCTACCTGAACGGATCTTATGTCACGTTGCGCCTGTCCTCCGGCATGTATCACCGCTTCCACGCGCCGCATGATTGCCGGGTCGAGCAGGTCACCTACATTTCCGGCGACACGTGGAACGTGAATCCGATCGCGCTCAAGCGGATCGAGAATTTGTTCTGCAAGAACGAGCGCGCCGTCATCCGCTGCCGGCTGGTACCGTCTGGACAGCTGATCACGCTGGTGCCGGTGGCAGCGATCCTGGTGGCGAGCGTGCGGCTGCATTTCCTGGATGTGCTGCTGCATCTAAGATACCGCGGCCCGAACACCATTGCGTGCGATGCGCCGCTGCAGAAAGGGGAAGAAATGGGCTGGTTCCAGCATGGCTCGACTATGATCGTGTTCGCGCCCGAGGGCGTCACGCTGTGTGAGCGACTGCGGCACGGGAGCATCATCCGCATGGGCGAGCCGCTGTTCAGGCTTCCAGGCTGAGGCCTGAAATAAACCATGCACGATGTCGCCGTCATCACGGGTACCACGCACGGCATCGGTCGCGTGACCAGCCGTGAGCTGGCGATCGCCGGACGCGCCGTGGTCATGCTGTGCCGTGATGTTGCCGCCGGCAATGCGGTGCGCGACGAGATCATCGCGCAGGTACCGGGGGCGACGCTGCAGGTGGTTCAGTGCGACCTGGCGTCGCTGGCCTCGGTGCGCAACAGTGCCGAGGTCGTGCGCCGCATGTTCGGCCCGATCGCCCTGCTGATCAACAATGCGGGCATGGTCAGCAGCAGGCACCGGATGTCGGAGGACGGATTCGAACTCACCTTTGCCACCAACCACCTCGGACCATTCCTCCTGACTGCATTGCTGTCGGACCGTCTGAGCGAGACCGCGCGCGTCATCAACGTCGCCTCAAAGGTGCATTACCGCGGTCGGATCGACTACCAGCGGATAACCGCTGCGGGCGGACGCTACAGCGGCATGGCCGCCTACGCCCAGTCGAAACTGGCGAATGTACTGTATACCTTTGCATTGGCACGCCGCCTGTCGGGCACGCGCATCTGCGCCAATTGCCTGCATCCGGGGGTGGTGGCGACCAACCTGCTGCCGCGGTGGCTGCGCGTGGTGAAGCCGCTGATCAGTCGGGTCATATTCGATCCCGAGCGCGGTGCGCGCACCACATTGCACCTGGCACTATCGGGCGACGTCGCGGGGATCAACGGGCGCTACTTCGACGAGAACCAGATGCCGCAGCCGGCGGCGCCGCTTGCCAACGACGTGCAGCTGCAGGAGTCGCTGTGGCAGATGAGTGCCCGATGGGCCGGTGTGCCGGCGTGAGAGCGCCCATCAGCGGCGAGGCTGCTCGTAGCAATGAGCGCTTGAATCCCTTAAGATTATTGCTTGCCCAGATCGCACGCGGCGGCGATCGGGCACCCGGATGCACGAATCTTTCGACGTGTGAGACTCGCCATGCCAAATAAGAAGACCCGATCCCGGACCACGGAAATGCTGCTGTTCGCCGGTAATTTCCTTCGCCACCCGTACATGCTGGGCTCGATCATCCCGAGCTCGCGCTTCCTGGTGAATCAGGTGCTCGAGCCGATCGACTGGGAGCGCGCCCGGGTCATCGTGGAGTACGGACCCGGCGTCGGAACCATCACCGGGGAGATTCTGCGCCGCATGCACAGCGACGCTCATCTGGTCGCCATCGAGACCAACAGCGCTTTCGTCCGGTTCCTGCAGTCAGCGTTACCCGATCCCCGCCTGCACGTGGTGCACGACTCGGCCGCCGCGGTTCAGACGGTGCTGCGGCGGCTGGGATTGCCGCTGGCCAGCTACATCATTTCGGGCATTCCGTTGGGAAGCATGCCGGAGCGGGTGCGCGCCGACATCGTAGGCAAGTCCCGCGCGGCGCTCGAACCGGGCGGCGCATTCCTCGTATACCAGTTCACCAGCCGGGTGCTACCGGTCCTGCAGCGCACCTTTGGCGACGTGCGTCGCAGCTTTGAGCGGCGCAATCTGCCACCTGCACAGCTGTTTGTGTGCGCTACTGAAGCTGCGTGAGGCTGCCGGTCGCAGACCGGGGCTGAGGATTGACCGCGCGTTCGACGCTGCCAGGCGGCGGCGCATCGCGACGCACGCCGACGCCGCTGATCGCGATATCGACCTGGTTGCCACCGATCCACAGTCCATGGGCTAGGCCAAAGTCGGAGCGCTTGAGCCGTGCGTGCGCGACGAAGCTGCAGCTGGCGCCTGAGGAGCCTGCGGCCGGGCAGCTCAGCTGGCTGATCTCAAGATCCACGCGGCGGGTGACGCCATGCAGGCTTAGCTCGCCGCTCGCCAGCGCCCGATCGACGCCCTCAAATTCGACCTGCTCGGAGTGGAAGCTCATCTGCGGGTAGCGCTGTACGTCGAGCCAGTCGGGGGAGCGCAGCCGTGCATTCCAGTACGAGTCATGGCAGTCCACGGAAGCCGTGCGTACGCTGACATCCACGCGGCTCGCCGCGCCGTGCCGATCGAGCACGAACTCGCCGCCGAAGTCCGCAAAACCGGCGCTCACCCACGGGGTGCCGAAATACCGAATGTTGAAGGATATCCGGGTGTTGACCGTATCCAGGCGATACGTATCCGCCGCCTGAGCGCGCAGCAGCGTAAGCGACAGCAATACCCATGATGCGCCTCTCATCGGCTCGCCCTCGCGTGCCGCTTCCCTTGCGCTGTTCTTACCAGGGTAAGTGCCGCAAGCCACGCCTGCGGTTCAACGCCGGCCGGCACGGCGCGGGCGGCTGCGCTCGCCGGGCCGGGCGCAGCACTGCCAAGGGGATGTATCCTTGGCGATGATGCCGCGGCGGCGAATGGCTGATGCGGGGGCAGATGGCCGACACCGATTTTGTGACCGCAAGCGAAGGTGGGCGCAGCCCCGGGATCATTTATGGGACGGCCTGGAAGAAAATGCGCACCCAGGAGCTGGTGCGCACGGCGATCCAGCAGGGATTTCGTGGCATCGACACCGCCTGTCAGCCCAGGCACTACCACGAAGCCGGGGTTGGGGCAGCCGTGGCAGCAAGTCTGAACGACGGCCTGGTGCGTGCCGAGCTGTATCTGCAGACCAAATTCACCCCGCTGCCGGGTCACGATCCACTGCGCATTCCCTATGACCCGGGCGCACCGTTGGCGCAGCAGGTGGCGCAGTCGTTCGCGACATCGCTGCGTAATCTACAGACCGACTATGTCGATTGCCTGATCCTGCATTCCGCGCTCCCCGATCGAAGCCAGATGGCGCAGGTCTGGGATGCGATGGAACAGATATTCCACGCCGGCGGCGCCAGGCTGCTCGGCATCAGCAACTGCTATGACCCGGCGAGCCTGGAAGTGCTGTACCAGGCGGCCAAGGTGAAACCGGCGGTGGTGCAGAACCGCTTTTACGCCCAGACCGGCTACGATCGCGAGATCCGTGAGTTCTGCCGGCAGCACGAAATCATCTACCAGAGCTTCTGGACGCTGACCGCCAATCCACGGCTGCTGGCAGATGCCAGCGTGACCGCGCTGGCATCGAAATACGCGCGCACACCGGCGCAGATACTGTTCCGCTACCTGACCCAGAGCGACGTCGTGCCGCTGACCGGTACCACGTCGGTAGCGCATATGCGTGAAGATCTGCAGATCTTCGAGTTCCGGCTGGATGACGGCGAACTTGCCGCCGTCAACGCTTTGATGTGATGTACGCCGCTCGCGGGTATCTCACGTCGCCTGGGGATGGCAGCAGGAAGGCCAGCGCCGCCGAGCAGGGCAGTGTCACTTTCAGCGCCAGTAACGC
The DNA here is from genome assembly GCA_036262215.1 of Steroidobacteraceae bacterium. Lineage (GTDB taxonomy): Bacteria > Pseudomonadota > Gammaproteobacteria > Steroidobacterales > Steroidobacteraceae > FEN-1191. Next base: position 8,801 of record DATAJH010000069.1, on the reverse strand, counting down.
GTCGGCTCGCGTGCGGCCGAGATTCACCGCGGCGACAGGCTTGCCGGCCAGCGCCGCTGCCTGTGCGAAACGGTAGCCGGAATACACCATCAGCGACGAGCCGATCACCAGCATCGCATCGGCCTGCATCAGCTGCGACATCGACGTGCGCACCCGATCCGGCGGAACGTTCTCGCCGAAGAACACCACATCCGGCTTCAGTACACCGCCGCACTGCGTGCAGGCAGGGACCTGAAAGCGCGAGAAATCCTGGCGCTCGACGTCGGCGTCGCCATCCGGGGCCTGCAGCGCATCGACCTCGGCCCAGTCCGGATTGAGCCGCAGAAGATCGGCCTGCAAATCATCGCGTGGCTGGCGTCGCTGGCAATCCATGCAGCGCACCAGGTCGATCCGGCCGTGCAGGTCGATCACCTCGCGGCTGCCGGCAGCCTGGTGCAGCCGATCGACGTTTTGCGTGACCAGTTGTCCGACACGATGCTGCTGCTCCAGATACGCCAGCGCCCGATGCGCGTCGTTGGGCCGCGCCGCACACAGACGGCGCCATCCGACCAGGCTGCGCGCCCAATAGCGCTGTCGGGTGGCAGCCTCGCCCACGAATGCCTGAAACATGACTGGCGCGGCACGCTTCCAGCCACCGTCGGCGTCGCGGTAGTCAGGGATCCCGGATTCAGTGCTGCAGCCGGCGCCGGTCAGAATGAACAGGCGCGAATGGCGCTCGATGAACTGGCTGAGCCGACGATCGTCCATGGAGCGTGCAACATAGCACCGACGGTACCGTGCCGGGCAGCAGGGTGGCGCTGGCTATGGAGCGGCGTACTAGGCGTTGACCGCCAGCCGCTCGGATTCGTAGATCCGCCTGGCGACCAGGAATGCCGCAATTGCCGCCAGCAGCGTGGCCAGGCTGCACAGCGCCGGCTGCAGCGCCGTCACCGCCTCGCCTCGCAGCAGGCGCAGCACCGTCAGCTGCTGGCCGATCAGCGGCAGCCCATACATCCAGAGCTGCGGCGTCACCGGCGCGACGCTCAATGCGACCGAGGGAATCAGCGGCAGCAGCTGCAGCAGGCCGACGTAGGTTTGCGCTTCGCGGTAGCTTCTGGCGAACGCTGCCACCACCATCTGCGATATGACGATCAAAAATACCAGCGGCAGCATCAGCAGCAGGATGGTGCCGATGACCCGGGGCTCGAGGTTCAGGCTCATCTCGAACTGCCGCGACGGCAGCAGCCGCGCCGCCAGCGCGAATGCCGCGAGCCCGAGCGTCAGGCTGATAAAGCTGAATGCGGCGGCGGCGCACAGCTTGCCCAGCAGGATCTGTGCGCGCGGTACCGGATTTATCAGCAGCGGCTCGAGCGACAGCCGCTCGCGTTCACCGGCGGTTGAATCGATCGCGAGCCACATGCCGCCGAGGAAGCTGGACAGAATCAGAAAATAGGGCAGCATGGCGAACAGCAGCGCACCGCGCGCCTGTGGCGTGGCCTGATCGCGCGCCGCGATCAACAAGCCGTTGGCCGACGTCGGCACCAGGCCGCGTGCGATCAGCCGCATGGCGCCGGTGCGCCAGGAATAGTTCTGCAGCATGGCGCGCAGGCGCTGAACCTGGCCCCCAGCCTCGCGTTGCGAGGAGTCGTAGATGATGTCGATCTGCGCCGGCCGGCCCGCCCGCCAGTCTTCGGCGAAGCTGTCGGTGATGCGTAGAGCCAGCGCGACCCGCTGTTCGCGCACCGCCGTCTCGATGTCGGCGAGCGCGGGCAGCGGCTCCATGCCCTGCTGCTTGAGCGCTGTCACCAGCTCGGGGGCGCGTTCGGCGCCGATCACGACCACCGGCAGGGGTTTGTCAGCCTGCTCGAGTTGGCGGCCGATGGTGAAGCGCAGCAACCCGACGAACAACACCGGAGCGAGCAGTGGGCCCAACACCAGCGCATTGAGCAGCACGCGTTTGTCGCGCAGGCTTTCGCGGCACTCCTTCACGAACACCGCCAGCGTCGGACTCATGCCAGTCCCTCGACAGTGGCGGCGCCGATGATCTTTACAAACGCCTCTTCCAGGCTGTGCTCCCTGGCCTGCTCCCGCAACGCTTCGGGTGAGCCATCCGCCACCACCCGACCCGCGGCGATAATGACGATGCGGTCGCACAGTGCCGCCACCTCCTGCATGATGTGGGTCGAGAACAGCACGCATCGGCCCTCGGCCTTGAGCTGGCGCAAGAAGTCGCGCAGGCTGCGCGTGGCGATGACGTCCAGGCCGTTGCTGGGTTCATCGAGCACGATATGGCGCGGATCGTGCACCAGGGCGCGCGCGATGGCGGTCTTGACGCGCTCGCCCTGCGAGAAGCCCTCGACGCGTCGCTCGGCGATGTCGTGCATCCCCAGCGTGCCGATCAGGGCATCCGTGCGCTGGCGAATCAGGGCCGCGTCCATGCCGTGCAGCTGTGCGAAATAGGCGATGTTCTCGCGGGCGGTGAGTCGTTTGTACAGTCCGCGTGCGTCCGGCAGAACACCCAGGCGGCGGCGCACCTCGAGCGGCTGCGATGCCGCGTCCACGCCGTCGACGCTGATGCGCCCGCGGTCAGGTTTCAGCAACGTATAGAGCATGCGCAGCGTGGTGGTCTTGCCGGCGCCGTTGGGCCCGAGCAGCCCGGTGATCTGCCCGTCGAGCGCGCTGAACGTCACCTCTTGCACCGCGACCTTGGCGCCAAACGATTTATGCAGCTGTTCGACGTCGATCACGGCTCTGCACCGTTGAAGTCGATGAAGGCCGGAATATCGCCGAGCTGCAGCAGGCACCGATCGTCGAGCGCTTGCGGCTTCAGCTCCTGGACGAATTCTCCGACCAGGCGCGGCATGCAGCCGGCCCCGATGACGCCGTGTCCCTGCCCGGGCGCCAGCAGCAGTCGCGCATTCGGCAGCGTGGGTAGCATCTGCTTCGCGTAGGCGGCGGGAGTCACCGGATCGCGCTGACCTGCCAACAGCAGCACCGGCAGCGTCGATGCAAATGGCTGGTGGAAATCCGCCGGCCGATAGCCACGGGGCCAGACGGTGCATGCCGACTGAATCTTCGCGATCTGATCGTTGCCCAGCAGCGTCGCGGCATCCTCCGGTCGCGCCACCAGCAGATCCGCGTCTTCAGCGCAGATCACCGACAGCTCCATGCCGTCATCGATCTGGCTGCCAAGGTCGTCCGCGATCCATTTCTTCTGCCCGGCGAGCGGCGCGTAATTGCCTTGGTCGGCCTCGTGCAGCGTCAATGGCAGCAATGCGGCGCTCACCGGGCTGTAGGTATTGATGCGCACGATGGTTGCCAGATCCGCGGCGCTGAAGTTCAGATGCAGCGGCTCAAAGGTGGACGGATCACGAAGCGACAGTGCCTGCGGCTGTGCGCGCAACCGATCGCGCACGCGGTACAGCGTCGCATAGGAGTCGCCGAAACTGTGCTTGCAGCGCTCATCGGCACTACAGCGCGCGAACAGCGACTGCAGCACCTGCTCGAGATTGCGCGCGTGCTCGCTGCCCAGCACGAGGGAATTGGGGGCCACGCTGTCCAGGACGACACTGCGCACCGAGCGCGGGTAGCGTGCGGCGAATTGCTGCGCGACGCGCGTGCCGTAGGAGATTCCGAGCAGGTCGAGCTGCGGTGCGCCGAGCGCCACTCGGATCGCCTCCAGATCGCGAATGGCATCGGTGGTGGTGTAGTGCTCGGGCGCCGCGTGACCGCGAACCGCCGCCAGACATTGCTGCACCAGCCGCTGGATGGCGGCCATGTCCTGCGGCTTGGCAAGCGCCAGCGACCCGCGGCCGGCTTCATCGCTGCCGGCGCAGGCAAGCGCATTGGATCCGCCGGTTCCACGCTGGTCGACCAGCAGGATATCGCGCCGCTGGCGCAGCTCTGCCAGGGCGGGCGCGATCTGCGGGTAATCCTCGGTCGCGGCGCCGCCCGGGCCGCCGTCCAGAAATGCCACCAGGTCAGGTTCGGCGCGCGCCGCGGCGCTTCTGACGATGGCCACCCGCAGCTGGATATGCCGGCCGGAAGGTGCATCCCAGTCCTCGGGCACGTCGAAGGCGGTGCAGAACGCATCTGCGGTGCCGACGCCGCCGGCACCGCGGCGGCCGAGTTCACAACGGCGCAGCTGCAATGTGCCGATGCGTAGCTGATCCAGCGGCGCGGTTGCGGCCGCTGGCCGAGGCGTAGACAGCGGCCGATGCGCCGGCAGCCGGCGAGCGTAGTGCACGGCGACCAGCAGCGCTGCAAGTACCACCAGCGCAATACGGCGCGCCGTTGGCCTCATCCGACCCGCACCGACAGCATCGAGATCGAGCCGCCGTCGAATCCTGCCACCGGAAAGCTTACCGGCTCATCCTGCTGCCGCTGCGCGATGACATAGAGCAACGGCAGGTAGTGATCGGGCGTCGGAGCGGACAGCAGCGCATCGGGCCCCAGTGACTCGTAGTCCACCAACGGCGCGAAATCCCCTTGAGCCAGCAATTTGCGCGCCAGGCCTTCGAATCTTTGCGCCCATTCGTAGGCCGCTGCGGTGTGATTGCCCCAGGCATAGGCATGCAGGTTGTGCACGATATTGCCGCTGCCGAGAATGAGCACGCCTTCGTCGCGCAATGCGGCCAGGTGCCCGGCCATCTGGTAGTGAGCGGCCGCTTCCCTGGTCTCGTCGATGCTCAGTTGGACCACCGGGATTGCCGCGTCAGGATAGAGATGCGTCAGCACCGACCAGGTGCCGTGATCCAGTCCCCAACTGTGGTCAAGCTCGACCGCAAGCGGCGCCAGCAGTTGCACCACGCGTTGCGCCAGTTCGGGCGAGCCCGGCGCCGGATAGTCGACCGCATACAGCTCGCGCGGAAAGCCGCCGAAGTCGTGGATGGTGCGCGGCTGGCGCATGGCCGTCACGGCGACATGGGGCAGGTACCAGTGCGCCGAGATACACAGAATGGCGCGCGGTTTCGGTACGCTGAGGCCAAGTTGTCGCCAGCCGTCGGTGTACTGGTTGCGGGCCAGCGCATTCATCGGATTGCCGTGGCCGATGAAAATGGCCGGCATGCGCAACGATCGGGTCATGCGGGCTTATACCGCCTCAAACCCGGCTTTGCACCCAGCGCACGATGTCCGCGGTCCCGATGGCACCGGACTGGCGGGCCACTTCACGGCCGGCTGTGAATAACACCATCGTCGGGATGCTGCGGATACCGAACTGCGCACCGAGTTGCGGCTCGCTCTGGGTGTCCACCTTGGCCAGTCGCACCCGCGGTTCCAGCGTTGCCGCCGCCTGCGTATACTGCGGTGCCATCGCCAGGCACGGACCGCACCAGGGCGCCCAGAAATCGACCAGCAGTGGAACGTCGTTACGATTGACATGGGTGTGGAAGCTGGCAGAGGTGAGTGCAACCGGATGTCCGGTGAACAGGACCTGATGGCACTTGCCGCACTTCGGCCCCTGCGCGAGGCGCTCGTCCGGGAGCCGATTCACCGCACTGCAATGCGGGCACACGATGTGCAGCGCTGTATTCATCTGCAACCAGTCCTGAATTCGCCAATCGACATCGATGCACCGCTATACGCTTTGCCCGACTCTCTCAATAAGGCCGCCGTGCCGTTTCTGCAAGGGGGAACGATAGTCGTTAGCCATCCAGCATGGCAAAGGCGCGCACCTCGCGCCCGGGCGCAGCGTCGAGCCGCAACCGGGCTGTCGTCTCAACAATTGGAATGTACCGAATACCGAGTGCCGATATCGGAATGGACCAAAATTCGAGCAGCCCGTCGTCTCAGCGTACTATGCCGGTCATGGGATCGAACACGGCGCATGCCGGCAGCGGCCTGCGGAAAGTTGCGGGCCGCGCGGCGTGCGCGGCGTTGCTTGGATGGTTCAGCCCGCAAAGCCACGCCGGGGAGGTTGCGCCCGATCCGGTGATCGCACGCGGCGAGCAACTCGCGCGCTCGCAGTGCTCGGCGTGCCACCTGGTGGCCAACGACCAGCAGCTGTCGCCGCTACGCAAGCAGCCGACGCCTAGTTTCTACGTCATCGCCCAACGGCCGAACACCAGCGAAAAGTCGCTGCGGCATTTCATCGCCACCACCCACTGGGACATGAAGAGCGCGCCGATGACTATGCCGGATCAATCGCTTACCGACGACCAGCAGACAGCCGTGGCACGCTATATTCTCAGCCTGCGCAAGCGCTGAGCGGCGTATGATTATGCGGTCGGATTGGGCCGATACTGCAGCTTAAGCGCAGGATATCGATGCGGGTCGCTATCGTCATCGCAGTGTGCATCGCCGTCGTGGCCGGCTGTGAGAGCGCCCGGCCGCGTGCCGTGGCGCAGCGCCCGGTGACGAAAGTTGCGCAGCCGCCTTTCGACGATGCGCCGATATCATTCGTGGTCGCGGCGCCTCGCTTCACGCCCGGTGAAGTGGCCATCGTCAAAGTCTGCCTCGCTCCGGACCGCAGCGTCCTCAGTGCCGCTGTCATGGAGTCCTCGGGCGATCGGCGCTTTGACGACCTGGCGGTGACCTGGGCGCGCCAGGTCAAGCTGCGATCCCCGCCACGCGACGGATCGCCGTCGCGGCCCTGCGGGGAAGTGCGTGTTGAGATCAGGACGCCGACCGAGCCGCGCATGATCTCGGGGCCGGACAGCTCCCTCAGCTAGAGCTGCAGCCGCACCGCGAGCTGCAGCTCGCGTTCGACCGCCGCCACCGGCTCGCCGATCTGCGCGCGAGCCGCAAGGCTGCTGTCGATCTGCAGCGCTTCCACCACCACACTCCAGGATTTGCTCAACTCGCGCTGGTACGCGAGGGTCCAGGCGTGGCCGCGATCGTTGTTGAAGAAGTCATCCGACAGGGTCTGGTGCATCTCGAAGCTATCGTAGCGTGCCGACAGTCGGTCGGCTGCGCGTTGCCAGCTGACCAGCACGAAGGCCGCGTGGTATTCGTATGCGTAATAGTCGGTCAATTGCGCGGTATTGAATCCGGAATCACCGTTGAGCGTGGTACCGCCAAGCCATTGCGCTATCACGGTCCATCGATCGGTCGGTGTCCAGCGCAATCCGGCGCTGTTGAACTTGGTGCGCCAGGCAAAATCATTCAGTCCGTATGAGAACGTATTCGGGTTGGCGCGGTTGTCGTAATGCAGAATGCGCAATTCGAGCGCGTCTAGATACTTGGCGTTGCCGCCAATGTAATAGCCGAGGCGCTGATCGGCGTCACGATGAAACTCGCGCACACCTGGGACCGGACCCACATCGGGTTCACCGATACGTCCGAACAGCGTGGTCTGGCGGTCGTGTATCGACCAGCCACTGTTGGCGAGCACCACCCCGGAGTAATCATTCCAGCCGTAACCGGCGGCTGTCAGGCCGAGTTCCCAGTCATGCCCGCGCTGGCGCCCGAGCCAGTCGAGATCGTACTCGGCCCCGATGGTGCGCAATTCCTCCCCGATCCAGGTGTTGATGGCCGAAGGCGACAGCGAATACGCGCTGCGCCAGCCCGGAAGGCGGTTCTCGAGCGAAATCGGCGCGTAGAACACGCCGAGTTTCAGGCGCGAGCGCCAGCGGTTCCACGGGTATGGCCGCACTTCGGCATAGAACTCGGTGAGGTCCAGCGGGCTGCGGTCGTGGTCGCCATAAGCGACCGCGTCGGCGTTGAAGTGAATGATCTCGAGGAAGTCGTGATGATACCCAAGCGACAGGCTGCCCAGGCGCAGGCCGTCGTGCTGCTGGTCGAATCGCAGCTCGCCGAGGCCGCCGTTGAGAAATGACCGCTCGCCGTCCGATGCGACGGCGCGCAGGTCGGCCACCGCGTAGAAATCGTCAGCCGCCACCGGCGTTGCAGCCACCAGCGTGGCCTGCAGCGTCGCCAGCAGCGCGGCCGGCAGCGCGCCACCGATCAGTAGTCGGTCCACCGGGTGTCCCCCGAGTGTGTCGTTTCCACTCGCAATGGACGGGTCAAATGCAACACCGCAGGCACCGCGCCGCTGTCGGCGACTGTGACCTGCAGCTGCAGCGAACTGCCGGCGGGTTCCTGCAGCTGCGGATGCCATGCCGTCAGCGTGTAGTTGCCAGCCGGCAAGCCATGCAGCTGCAGCTGGCCGGAGCCGTCACTGCGGCCGAAAAACGGCGAGTCGGTGACGTAGATGTAGCCGATCATGCCGTCGTGAATATTGCAGCCGAGCGTCACCAGCCCCGGGCGATCGAATACGATCGGCGGATATTTGTGCCCGGCATAGAGCGACAGCTTGAAGGTCTTGGGCGCCGAAAATGAATACACCTGGTGCTGAATCTGGTCGCTGTTGGGGAAGTCCACTGCGGTTCCGGTCTGGATCACCAGGACTCTCGGCACGAACTGCATGTGCTGCTGATCCATGATGGCGGTGCGCGCCACGTGCTTTTCGGGCCGGGTGGAGTCGGATTCGGCGATGATGACCATACCGGCTACGCCGTGGCCGGCGCTGTCGAGCACCGACACGCTGATGTCGGCCGCTGTAGCGCGGCCGCTCCAGGCAACCATCACCGTGCACAGCGCTGCCGCTGCCAGTGCGGCCGACGCACCGAATCCGGCACGGCAGGCCAGGTGAGCAGCTGCGTTGATGCGCATATTCTCAGGTCCGGAGCGGCGGGTGCCGATTCACTGGTGCACGACCCGATTAGGGTTGCTCAGTGCCGTGCGGCTCGCGACGCCGCAGTTCACAGTCTGGCGCCGCCGCCGCGGCGTCAGATGCTGAGGAACGTGACCGGCTTTGCATTATCCACGCCGGCGGTCCGGCGATGGCGCGCACGGCCGCCGCCGGTGAGGGCCGCTGGGGG
>DATAJH010000068.1:0-24543 GCA_036262215.1 Steroidobacteraceae bacterium | reverse complement strand
CGACCAGTGGGACTACGACGGCATCAACGAGAACATGCTGGAAGACCTGACGGTCGACGGCAAGGCTCGCAAAGTGCTGATCCACTTCGATCGTAACGGCTTTGCCTATGTGCTCGATCGTACCGACGGCACGCTGCTGCGGGCCAACAAGTACGTCACCACGAACTGGGCGGAAAAGGTCGACATGAAGACCGGCCGTCCGATCAAGGTGAAGGAGCATTCACCGTTCGCGGCTGGTGGCAACACGCAGGCGTGTCCGTCAGCGATGGGTGGCAAGGATCAGCAGCCCTGTGCGATCGATCCGAGCGAGCCCGGCATGGCGTACTGCCCGACCAACAACTGGTGCATGGAAGATGAGCCGCAAGAGCGCTCACACACCCAGCAGGGCACCGTGTACGTGTTTGCCAACGTCTACATGTATCCGGAGAAGCCGGGCGTCACTGGCAAGTTCAAGAAGTTCAACGTCCTGACCGGCGAGACCGTCTGGGAAATCCCGGATGCCTACCCGAACTGGGGCGGTGCGCTCGTGACGGACGGCGGGCTGGCTTTCTATGGCAGCCTGAACGGCGACTTCAGAGCCGTGGACCGCGCCAGCGGAAAAGTGCTGTGGCAGCGTCGGCTGGGTTCGGGAATCATCGGAAACCCGATCACCTACAAAGTTGCCGGCAAGCAGTACGTTTCTGTGTGGAGCGGCATCGGCGGCTGGATCGGCCTGCCGGTGACTGCGGGCCTGGATCTGAGTGACAAGTTCGGCGCGATTGGCGCCACCGCCATGACCAAGGCGGCGAACCTCGACAAGATCCCGATGGGAGGGACGCTGTACACCTTCCGAGTCGAATAAGGACTAGGATACAGCTGAGGTGATTCGGGACGCGCCCGGTGACTTCACCGGGCGCGTCCTTTTGAGGGTTACGCCCTAAGAGTTATGTCTGAACGGTAATGCGCCGCACTATGGCGTAGCGGGGCAGTTGACTTATGTGGACTCGAACTGGACCGGCAGTGGCCGGCGCGTTGATCATCGGTGCACTGGCAATTGCCGCACCTGGTGCGGCTCAAGCAGCTTTAAGGGTATGCGCCGATCCGGGCAATATGCCTTTCTCCAACGAGGCGGGCGAGGGTTTTGAGAACAAGATTGCGCTGGTACTTGGCCAGGCCCTGAACACCAAAGTCGAGTATTACTTCCGGCCGGGGATCGAGCGCGGCCTGACCCGAACGACACTGGATGCGGACGAATGCGACCTGATGCTCGACATGCCGGTCGATTCGGAGCGCGTGCTCACCAGCACGCCGGTGTATCGCACCACCTTTGTGTTGGCGTACCGCAATGATCGCGGCATCGCCATCAAGAATCTAGATGATCCGCGCCTGCAAACTCTGAAGGTAGGTGTCTACCAGACCTCGGCGATCCGCGAAGCGCTCGCCGAGCACAATGTTATTGGCAACACGGTGATTCACTATCTGAGTCACGACGCCGATCTGGTCCCAGAGCATCAGCCGAGCTACCAGGTGCAGCAGGTGATCGATGGACACCTCGATGTCGCAGCGACCTGGGGACCCTTTGCCGGATATTACAAGGCGATGAAACATGCGCCGCTGACCATCCAGCCGGTCAATCTGATGGAAGATGCGGTGCCGATGGAATTCGACATGGCACTCGCGGTGCGTACCAGCGACCGCGAGTTGCTGGCGCGGCTTGAACAGGCGCTGCACGATCAGCGTGACGCGATTCATGCAATCCTGACCGAATTTGGCGTGCCGTTGGTGCATTGCGACACCTGCCTGATCAGCGGCGATCTGCCGTCACACGGGCCTTACAAGCCGGCAGCAGCGCCGCCGCAGCCGTCCGGCCACGAGAAACAGACCGTCACCATCGCCATGCTGAACGACTGGCTCGCTCACGGCGCCAACGTCAATGTGGAACTCAACAACGCGGTGCTGGCCGATGACCTGGTCCGTGTCGCCTACCTGCTCGACAAGAAGCACGCCTCGATCGACGCCCAGGATCTGCAGGGCGAGACGCCGTTGCACCATGCGCTGATCAGGCGGTCCGAGCCGATGGTGCAGTATCTGCTCGAGCACGGCGCCAGCGTCAGCGCGACAGATCGCGACGGCTGGTCGGCGATGATGACCGCCGCCTGGACCGACGATGCGGTGGCGATCAAATTACTCGCGGCGCACAAGGCCGACCCGAATTTCGCCGGCCCGGGGAACCTGACGCCGCTGGCGATCGCCCTGGAATATGGCAAAGACGCGGCGGCGGTGGCGCTGGTGGAGTCGGGAGCGGACTACAGACACCCCATGGGGGACGCGGGCTACACTCCACTGATGCTGGCCGTAGCGGGACATTCTGAGGCGGCGGCGCAGTCCCTGATTCAGAAGGGCGCCGACGTCAATGCCACCAATGCGGGCGGCGTCACGGCACTCATGATTGCGGCGGCCGACGGCCGGACCAACCTGGTAGCGCTGCTGGTGCGCTCGGGTGCGAACGTCGCGGCGCGGAGTGAGCGCGGCGACACGGCGCTGTCGATCGCACGCGCCAAGGGCCATGAGGCGGTGATCAAGCTGCTGGACGAGCCGCAGCAGGGATCGCCGGTCCCGGGACATCCCGGGGCCTAGATTTTGCAGGCAACGGATCAACAATAGAGCCACAGGGGTGAGTAGTGTTCAAGAGCATGGTGTTCGGTTGTCTGGCATTGCTGGCTATTTCGGCCGTGGGCGCGGGACAGGCAGCAGCCCCGCAGTCGCCGGCCGCGACTCCGGCGGCGGCTCCCGCCGGCGCGATGACTCCTGTGCAACGCGTCAACGCTACCCCTAAGGGGGAGCTCAAGAACCCTTACAAGGACGATGACGCGGCCGCTGTCGAGGCCGGGCGTAAGGTGTATTTTCGGGCTGGCTGCAACGGCTGCCACGGTGGCAATGGCGGCGGCGGCATGTGTCCCCCGCTGACCAACGACACGTGGGTGTACGGCGGCGACGACGATACATTGTTCCGGCTGGTGTCGCTGGGTACGGAAGAACTGCAGAGCAAGGGCTACACGCGCAAGGGCCACGAGAACGTGGTAGGTCCGATGCCGCCGATGGGCGCCATTGTGCCAACGGACGACGATCTATGGCACATACTGGCGTTTGTGCGTTCCAATTATCACGGTGCACCTGAGTGCAAGTTCGGCTGTCCGCCGCCGCCTGCGGAGCCCAGCAATCCATAATTGACCCGGGGGGGAAGTTCACCATGATGCGAACCAGACCGGCCATCCAGGGTCACACCGATCCTGTAGGCAACGCGGTGCGAAGACATGGGGCGGGACTCCCGGTCGATGAGGTCGTGCGGGCGTCATGGAATCGCTGCATCAACACCTATTCGCTCGACCCGCAGGAAACCAGGCGGCCGACTATGGTCGAGCGCGCCGACCTGCAGGCCCGCAGAGAGCGCCTGGGTGTGGTGCTCGCCATCGCACGCATCGAAATGGAAGGCCTGGGGAAGCTGATGGAGCATTCCGAGTACAGCATCATGCTGACCGATCGCGATGGCGTCATCCTGAGCTACGTCGGCGACCCCGGGTTCTCGGCGATCGCGCGTCGCTGCGGCTTTCGCGAAGGCGTGATGTGGAGCGAGCGCGAGATGGGCACCAACGGCATGGGAACGTGCCTGATGACCCAGCGTTCCGTCGTCATTCACCGCACCGATCATTTTCTGGCGCAAAATACCCAGCTCACGTGCTCCGCAGCGCCCATATTCGACATGCGTGGTCAGCTGCTCGCCGCGCTCGACATCTCGGGCGCCTCCTCCAACACCCAGACCCATACGCTGGCGTTGGTCGACATGGCGGCTCAGAACGTGGAAAACCGCACGTTCCTCGGCGCCTGCAAAGAGTTCCATCTGCTGCGATTCCACCGTTGCGCGGAATTCGTCAGCACGCCGGGCGAGGGGGTCGTGGCCTTCGACGACCAGGGAATCATCAAAGGCGCCAATCGTGGCGCACTCAAGCTGCTCGGACTGCGCGACCACGAGTCGCTGTGCGGCCAGCGCGTCGATCGCGTGCTCGATACCAGCCTCGGCGCACTGATGCAGCTGTCCGGGCGTCAGGGCTTTCGGCCGGAGGCGCTGTCGGCCACGCTCGGTGCGCGGCGCTGGTTTGCAACCGTGCACGCGCCGGCGGAACTGGCGCGACGCGCCAGCGTCCCAGCGTCTGCGACCGCTGCGGCCGCCGCGACCACCACGGCACCGGAGACCCGTGGCTCGCTCGACTGCCTGCATTCCGCCGATGCGGCGATGATGCACAACGTCGACATCCTGCGCCGCGTGGTGGATCGGGACATCTCGGTGCTGCTGCTGGGCGAAACCGGCACCGGCAAGGGCTACTGCGCTCGTGCCATCCATAACGCCAGCCGGCGCGCCGATAAACCGTTCGTCGCGGTCAACTGCGCGGCCATCCCGGAGAATCTGATCGAGAGCGAACTGTTCGGTCACAAGCCAGGCGCCTTCACCGGTGCCACCCGTGAAGGCAGCATGGGAAGAATCCTGCAGGCCAACGGCGGTACGCTGTTTCTCGACGAAATCGGCGACATGCCACTGCCGCTGCAGGCGCGGCTGCTCAATGTGATCGAAGATCGCGAAGTGATGCCGCTGGGCGGCAACAAGGTCGTCAGCGTGGATGTGCGCATTCTGAGCGCAACGCAGCGTGATCCGGTGGATCTGATCGCCAAGGGCCTGTTTCGCGAGGATCTCTATTACCGGCTCAACGGCATCACGGTGCGAATGCCGCCGCTGCGGCAACGCACCGATCGTGCCGATCTGATTCGAAAGCTGCTGCAGAGCGAGACCGGCGCCGGTCCGGCGGTCGACATCGAACCGGCGCTGCTCGAGCGGCTGGTGCGTCATTCGTGGCCGGGAAATGTCCGCCAGGTGCGCAACGTCGTGCGCACCATGCTGGCGCTGCGGGCCTCTGATCGCCTGACGCTGGCCGACTTCAGCGACGATTGGCTGTCGGGCGGCAGCGCTGCGCCGTCGCCCGGCAGTGAGATGCGGCACGCCGAAGTCGATGCGGACGGGGAAAGCGTACTGAGCGGCGCGGAACGCGACGCGCTGCGACGCACACTCGAGGGATGTCGATGGAATGTCAGCGCTGCCGCGGCGCGTTTGCATATCAGTCGCCGTACGATGTACCGCAAGATGCATCGGCACGGACTCGTGCGCCACGGATTCAACGGCGCGCCGGGCAGTCGCGAGCTTGTTTGAGAATTGAGAATAATGGTCGTCGTGTTTAATTCGTAAAGCGAGGCAAAACAATCATGGCTACAGTGTCAATTCACCCTTCCGTTGATCAGGGAGTCAAGCACGGCAATCCGAGTTTCGCCGGCGGCACGCTGACCTGCAAATGTGCGCAGCAGCAAGTGACGGTCAAGATCACGGGCAACGTCGCTTTCAATCATGCCTGCGGCTGCACCAAGTGCTGGAAGCCCCAGGGCGCGACATTTTCGGTTGTCGGCGTCGTGCCGCGGGACAAACTCAGCGTCACGGCCAATGCGCAGAAGCTCAAGGTCGTGGACCCCAGCGCGGCGATCCAGCGTCATGCCTGCACCGGCTGCGGCGTGCACATGTATGGCCGGATCGAGAACAAGAATCACCCGCTGTATGGATTTGATTTCATCCACGTCGAGCTGTCGAAGGAAGTCGGCTGGGAGGAGCCCAAGTTCGCCGCCTTCGTCTCGTCCGTCATAGAGTCCGGGACCAAACCCGACCAGATGCCGGCGATTCGTGCGCGGCTGAAGGAACTCGGCCTCGAGCCCTACGATTGCCTGACGCCACAGCTGATGGATCTGATTGCGACCCATACAGCCAAGGCGAAGGGCGTCCTCGCGGCCTAGCACTTGCTGCGGTCCGCCGGGCTCCCCGAGTGGCGGGGAGCCCGGTCGACTGCGCGTGCGAGCATGGAAGCCGGCGCGGGAGAGCTGATACGGCCGACGAGGCCGTTCATCCGTTGGCTTGAAATTTGCAAAACTGACCACATCTGCTACGCATCTTAAGGGAACGATGAGCCATGAAAACACGCGCAGCCATTGCCTACGCAGCCGGTAAGCCGCTCGAAATCGTAACGCTGGACCTCGAGGGCCCCAAAGCCGGCGAGGTGCTGGTGGAAAACAAGGCGACCGGGATCTGCCACACAGACGAGTTCACGCGCTCCGGCGGCGATCCGGAAGGCCTGTTCCCGTGCATTCTCGGCCATGAAGGCGCCGGGATCGTAGTCGACGTGGGGCCGGGCGTCACCACCCTCAAGAAAGGCGATCACGTGATCCCGCTCTACACGCCTGAATGCCGGCAGTGCAAGAGTTGCCTGTCGCGCAAGACCAACCTGTGCACCGCGATCCGCGCCACCCAGGGCAAGGGCGTGATGCCGGACGGTACCAGCCGCTTTTCGATCGGCGGCGAGAAGGTGTACCACTACATGGGCTGTTCGACCTTTTCGAACTTCACCGTGCTGCCGGAGATCGCACTGGCAAAGATCCGCGAGGACGCGCCGTTCGACAAGGTGTGCTACATCGGCTGCGGCGTGACCACCGGCGTTGGCGCAGTCATCAATACCGCCAAGGTTGAGCCCGGTGCCAACGTGGTGGTGTTCGGACTTGGCGGCATCGGCCTCAACGTGGTTCAAGGTGCCAGACTTGCGGGCGCCAACAAGATCGTCGGTGTCGACCTGAATCCCAAGCGCAAGGCGCTGGCGGAGCAATTCGGCCTGACGCATTTCGTGAACCCGAAGGAAGTCGAGGGCGACCTGGTGGCGCACCTGGTGGCGCTCACCGATGGCGGCGCCGACTACAGCTTCGAGTGCATCGGCAATGTGAAGCTGATGCGCCAGGCGCTGGAATGCTGCCACCGCGGGTGGGGCGTGTCGGTCGTCATCGGCGTGGCCGGGGCCGGCCAGGAAATTGCGACCCGGCCGTTCCAGCTGGTCACCGGGCGCGTGTGGAAAGGCACGGCCTTTGGCGGCGCGCGTGGCCGTACCGACGTACCGAAGATCGTTGACTGGTACATGGATGGTAAGATTTCGATCGATCCGCTGATTACGCACAAGATGCCGCTGGATAAGATCAACGACGCGTTCGACCTGATGCATTCCGGCGAGTCGATTCGCAGTGTCGTGGTCTACTGATCACCGGTAAGTTTTACAGCGGCACCGAACTTCCTGTGCCGGTGCGCGGTCGAACGGCTACTACCGCGTCGGATTGCTGATCGCGTATGGTATCGCTCGCCGCTGCCATCACAGGAATACTCATGAGCATTGAACTGTCAGCCGCCCGGCGCCGTGCCGCTGCGTCCGCGGCGCTGTTGGGCCTGCTGTGTTTCGGCCTGCCTGCTTATGCCAGCGACAGCGCCGCTGAACGCCTGTATGTCTCCGATGAGAGCGGCGGCAACGTCGTGGTGGTGGATCCGGTGGCCGCCAAGGTTATCGCGACCATAGCGGTCGGCCGACGTCCGCGCGGCATCGCGGTGTCGGCAGACGGCTCGCGGCTGTATGTGGCGCTGTCGGGCTCTCCCAACGGTGGCCCGAATGTCGACGAGTCGAAGCTGCCGCCACCCGATCGGCGCTTCGACGGCATCGGGGTGGTTGACCTGCATTCGCACAAGCTGATCAACACCTACCCGAGCAATGCCGATCCCGAGACCTTTGCCATATCCCATGATGGCAAGACGCTGTACGCGTCCAACGAGGACACCGGCATGCTGTCCGCCATCGATCTGGTCGGCGGTACCATACGTGCCGCGGCCACTGTGGGGTCGGAGCCCGAGGGGGTCGCGGTGAGCCAGGACGATCGCATCGTCTACACCGCCTGCGAGACCTCGAATCGGGTCGACGCCGTCGACACCAGGACCATGAAGGTACTGGCTTCCATTCCGACTCAGCCCCGTCCGCGTGCCGTGCTGCTGTCGACCAGGAGTCACACCGGCTATGTCACCGACGAGTTCGGCGGTTCGATTACAGTTTTCAGTACCGACGACTATAAGGTTCTCAAGACCATTTCCCTCGGCGATCCGAAGCTGGTGCGTCCGATGGGCGTGGTTGCCTCCGCGGATGCGAAGCTGCTCTATGTGACCACCGGGCGCGCCGGCACACTGCTCGAGATCGACCCCGACTCGGGCCAGATTCTCAGAACCGTGAATGATGTCGGCAAGCGTCCCTGGGGCGTGGCGCTCAGCCGTGACGGGCGCCGTGCGTACACCGCAAACGGGCCGGGCGGCGATGTCTCGGTGGTCGACCTCGCATCCGGGCGGGTGGAAAACCGTATTACCGTCGGTGGCAGCCCGTGGGGCATCGTGGCCGCGGCAGCCGTCGCCCAGCCCTAGAGGTGAGCGAGCGCGCCGTGATGCAACGGCCACGCCCCGATATGAGTCGCCGCCGCGTGCTCAAGCATGGCGCGGCTTGCTGCGGCGCCATCGCGGCGTTGCTGGTTTTGAGGAAAACCGGGGCGGCTGCAGCGCCGCTCGACACGACCGCGCCGACCGACGGCGCCGTGCAGGTGCTGATCGAGACCTTCTCGCCCGCCGGCGCCAGTCTGGGAACCGCACGCGTGCCCAAGGTCGTCAAAAGCGACGCGCAATGGCGGCAGCAGTTGTCTGCGCTCTCCTACCAGGTCACTCGTCGGCAGGGCACCGAGCAGGCATTTACCGGGGCGACCTGGAACCTGCATGCCAGCGGCCTGTATCACTGCATCTGCTGTGACACCGTGCTGTTCGACTCGGGCACCAAATTCGAATCCGGCACCGGCTGGCCCAGTTTCTGGCAGCCGATCTCGAAATATAATGTTGCGGAGGGCGGGGACAACAGCCTCGGCATGACGCGCAGCGCGGTGTCCTGTCGGCGCTGTGACGCGCACCTGGGCCATGTGTTCGACGACGGCCCGAAACCCACGGGGTTGCGCTACTGCATGAATTCGGCCTCGATGCTGTTCGTGGCCAGGTCCTGATAACCAAGGCCATGGCGCGGCCGGTCCAATGCGATCGATGGCGTGGCAGGATCTGCGGCACGCTGCTGGCGTGGGCGCCGGCGGTGTTTCCCATCGTCCCGGCCAGCGCGTATGCGGCGGGCAACGCGGTATCGATTCCAGCGCCATTGCTCGACGACGCCAGGCTGGCCGGGAAGCCGCAGACGGCGGTGCTCGCCGGGGGCTGCTTCTGGGGCATGCAGGGTGTGTTCGAGCACCTCAAGGGTGTTCGCCGCGTGCTGGCAGGCTACTCAGGAGGCAGTGCGGCCACGGCGCACTATGCGCTGGTTGGCGGCGGCACCACCGGCCACGCCGAATCGGTTCAGATCAGCTTTGATCCCGGCGAGCTGTCGTATGGCGACATCCTGCGCGTGTACTTTTCGGTGGCGCACGATCCGACCGAGCTGAACCGTCAGGGTCCGGATCAGGGTGTGCGCTATCGTTCGGAGATTTTCTACGCCGATGCCCGCCAGCAGGCGATAGCGCAGGCTTACATCGCGCAACTGCAGCAGGCACGAATTTTCCCGCAACCGATCGTTACGCGCCTCGACCCGCTGACGGGCTTCTATGCGGCCGAGGACTATCACCAGGACTTCCTGATCCGCAACACCGATTACGGCTACATCGTGCAGAACGACCTGCCGAAAATCGCGAATCTGAAGCGACTGTATCCACGCATGTATCGCGATCAACCGGTGCTGGTGGGCCCGGGCCTCGGCAATCGACTCAATTGAAGCGTATGCGCACTCCGGCCCAGATCGCGCGCGGTGCGCCTGGCACCACGCCATTCTCATTGGTCCAGTCATTCGGATTGACGCGGAAAGTGCCGTTTGGGTTATATGCGTCCGACGTCAGAAACCCGGCGGTGTAGTATTGCTTGTTCAGCGCATTCACGATCCGCGCGAAGATTTCGAAGTTCTTGGTGAAGCGATAGGTGCCATTGAAGTTCAGCAGCGCATAGCTCGGAATCCAGCCCGTCCCGGTAGGGGAGATGTAGGCACCGGACGCGGCATCGGTTGTCCCGGCGACGTTGGCGTTGTTCTCGTTCCCGTGCAGGTAGGAGCCGGACACGACGATCAGGTTCGCACCGAGGTCGAGGTGCTTGTTGAAGTCGTAGTCCAGGACGAGCCGTCCGGTGTTCTGTGGCACCAGCGGGATGCGATCGCCCGGCTGCACCAGGATGTTGCCGTTGGCGTCGGCTAGACTGTTGGACGAGGCGTTGACGACAAAGGTCGACTGGAAGGTCGCATCCACGTAGCTGTAGGCGAGCTTCCAGGTCAAGCCGCCTTGCTTGCCGCCGATGGCCAGATCGAGTCCCTCGCGGCGCGTGCTGCCGACATTGTCGAAGTACCCGGCGTTGGTGCTGGTGGCGATGAACTGGATGTCGTTGCTATTGGCAGTGTGGAACAGGTCCGCCGACCAGTTGAAGCGCTGATCAGCCAGATTGCCGCGCAAGCCGATCTCGAACGTGCGTGCCACCACCTGCTTGAGGTCCGGGTCGCTCGCGAAGTCGTTCGGTAGCCCGCAGGGCACGGTCGGGTCCGCGCAGCCGAGCTCGATCACGCTTGGCGCGCGACTCGCCTCGTTGTAGGTGGCGTAATAGGTCATCGTGTTGGTGGGCGTGATCGTGAAGCCGATTGACGGATTGACGCGTGCGAAGGAGTGATCGCCGCTGACCGAAGTTGGCGTGCCGAACCCGTTGCCGTAGTCTGCCGGGTCGGTGTCTACCGAGTAGCCGTTGATCGTCTCGGTGTTGTTGTTGTAGCGCAGGGCGGCCGTGATGTGGACCAGCTCGCTCGGCGAGATCGTGTCGGTGAAGTAGGCGCCGAAGATCCTGTTGCTGCCGGCGATTGCGATGACGGTCTGGTTGTTGTAGGGACTGGGTTGGTACACCAGAAAATGGTTGGCGGCGATGCCGCCGAACTGAAACGCCTCGACGAAGGCGTCCTGAGTATCGTCGTAGTCGACGCCGACGATGGCCTGATTCTTCCAGCCGATGAGATCATCGGAATCGGTGAGCTGCAGCCCGAACCCTTCAGAGCGCTGGGTCAGGGTCGAGGTGGCATCCTGGCCCGGCGTGCAATAGGCGAGTGTGGCAGCATTACCGCTTGAGTCGGTGCAATCGGTCGGCGGACCCGCGTAGTTGCTCTCCAGATAGTAGTCGTTGATGTTCCCGTTGCTGACATCGGTGTTCAGGTGGCGATAGAACGCATTGCCCGTGAGCAGCAGATGCGGGGTTATCGACTGCGTGCCGGTCAGGTTCACGAAGTTCATGAGATTGTGCGTGAAGTCGGGCGTGTAGGTCTGCTCGCGACGATAGTAGAGCATGCTCAGCGGAGTAGATCCGTCGCCGTAGAGGCGTGTGTCGGCATAGGTGTAGCTCAGATCGATATCCGTGCTGTCGGTCTGCCAGCCAATCTTGCCGAAGCCCTGCCAGACGCGCGTCGAGGACGTATCGCGCCAGCCGCTCTCACCGAAGAAAGTGCCGGTGAAAAAGTAATCGAACGCGCCGAACTCGCCGCCGGTCTCACCCTGGAAGGCATGACGGCCGAAGGAGCCGCCGTAAGCTTCAAGTTCCGTGCCTGGGTCAGCGTGGCCGCTCTTGGTCTGGACCGACAGCGCGCCGCCTAGCGTATTGAGGCCGAATACCGGATTCGAGCCCGATATCAGGGACACGGTGGAAATCGCCGACTCCGGGATCAGGTCCCAGTTGACCGTGTCGCCGAACGATTCATTGACGCGCACGCCGTCGACGTAGACTGAAAGACCTTCGGGCGTGCCGAGCAGCGGCGAGGCGGTAAAACCGTGGTAGTAGATGTCGAGCTGGAACGGGTTGCCCGCGCTCTCGCTGACGTTGACGCCGCTGAAATTCCTGTTGAGATAGTCGGCCATATCGGTGGTCTGCTGGCGCTGCATGTCCGCGCTGGTAGCGGTCTGCACGTCGGCAGGGATCTGGTTCAACGGCAGGCCGAATCCCGGCAATGGCGCGTTGCCGATGACCAGTACCTGCGGCAGCTCCTGAACCGCGGCCGCATTGCTGGGGATCGCGCCGGCGCCTGCGTCTGCCGCCGTTGCGGCAACCGGCACCGCGCAAGCGACCATGCCCACCACACCGAAGCGCACCAGCAAACTCATCGAATGCGCCAATCATTTTCTCCTGCGGATGTTCTCAACCTGCGCGCACCTCGGGTTTGCTGCGACTGCCCGCCGTGCGTCTACGAATGGCCGCAGTATTGGTCAGGACTGCGCGACCGACCACGGAGCATATCCCGAGGTGCTCGGGAAATTTTCCCGACCGCATCACCGTTAGAATGCCGTTCAGCGGCGCGGCCCGACGGCTTCATCTTACAAGAAATGACATGATGTATGAGCTATAAGGTATTGAATGTAAGTACTATATTGTTCCTTGGTCCGGCAGTCCATTGAATTTGCGCACGCGTATAGTGTGACCCGCATTGCAGCCGGACCGAACACCCAGGTGCTCACGCGTCTTCGTCGAGATCGAATGCCGGCAGTAGGGGGCACGCTCAAGCTGCGGCTGAGCCTGCTGATCACCGCACTGATCGCGCTGCTCACGCTGGCCGGCGGCGCGTATGTGGTGCGCGAGGCGCGTGACGACATCCGGGACGAGGTGCTGTCGACACTGAATCTGACCGGCCATTTCCTCGATGCGCAGCTGGCGGTGATGCGTGATCGATGGTCCGAGACCGGATTCGTCGCGCCGCTGTTCCAGCTGCGCGAACTCGGCGATGTGCGCCACCTGTCGGTGAGATTCTACGACAGCCAGGGCCGGCTGCTCGACAGCAACGAGGGCGGCCGCGATCGCGCATCGGTTGCGCCGCGCTGGTTCGTGCGGCTGGTGCGCGCGGCCTCGACGCCGATCCCACCGGCTACGCGCAGCGTCAGCTACAACGGCACGGTGCTGGGTGAGCTGATTATCGCCGCCGATCCGACCTACGAGATGGATGAGATCTGGACCACCTCGCGCGGCCTGCTTGAATTACTGCTGCTGTTCTTCGTGCTGGTGAATGTGCTGGTGTGGTGGGCGGTGGCACACGCGCTCAAACCGATCGAGCGCATCCTGGCGGCGCTCGGCGCGGTGCAGCGCGGCCACCTGGGCGCGCGCCTGCCGCGTTTCGGCCTGCCGGAATTGTCTCGCATCAGCGTGGGATTCAACCATATGGCCGAGACGCTGGAACAAAGCGTGGCGGAGAATCAGCGTCTCACCCGGCGCCTGCTGCAGATGCAGGAAGACGAACGTCGCAGTCTGGCGCGCGAGCTGCACGATGAGATAGGCCAGTGCCTGAGCGCGATTCACGCCGATGCCGCGGCAATTCGCAATCGCGGCGGCGTCTCGGTGCGCGAGAGCGCCGAGGCGATCGTGACCGTGACCGCGCAGATCAAGGACATGGTACGCGGCATGCTGCAACGCCTGCGGCCGGCGGAGCTGGAAGGTCTCGGACTGGAGGCCGCTCTGCGCGAGCTGGTCTCCGCCTTTCAGCAGCGTAACCCGCAACTCAGCGTCACGTTCAAGGTGCAGGACGGATTGGGCGCGCTGCAGCCGGAGGTGAGCACGGCCGGGTACCGGGTGGTGCAGGAGTGCCTGACGAATGTCGCGCGGCACGCTCGGGCGCGACATGTGGATATTGAGGTCGGGCTGGGCGCGGACGCTGTGACGAACCCCGGGGTGCTGCTGCTGATTGCCGTGACGGACGACGGCCGCGGCTTCGACCTCGACGCGGCACATCCGGGCTTCGGCTTGATGGGAATGCGCGAGCGAGTCAAAGTACTCGACGGCACGTGCCGCATCCAGAGCGCGCGCGGGCAGGGCACGCGCATCGAGGTCGGGATTCCCCTGCCGGCGCCGGGCGAAGGCGCCACGTGAACTCCGGGCCGATCAGGATCATGCTGGTGGACGACCACGCGGTGGTGCGCGCCGGCTTTCGTCGCCTGCTCGAGCAGGAGGCGGACATCCGCGTGGTGGCGGAGGCCGATAGCGGCGAGCGGGCCTACCTGCTGTACGTGGAGCACACACCGGACGTGCTGGTGCTGGATCTCTCCATGCCCGGCGTGAGCGGATTCGAGATCATCCGCCGCATTATCGAGCGGCAAGCGGATGCAAAGATCCTGGTGTTCAGCATGCACGAGGATGCCTCGCTCGCGGTGCGCGCGATACAGCTTGGGGCACGCGGCTACGTCACCAAGAGTAACGCGCCGGAAGTGCTCGCCACTGCGGTGACTGCCGTGGCTGCCGGCAAGCTGTTTCTGAGTGATGATGTCTCCAAATCAATCGCCGTGCTGCAGCTCACCGGCGACGACAATCCGGTCAAAGCCCTGAGCGCGCGCGAATTTGAGATCTTTCGCCTGCTGGTCACGGGGCGCCCGGCGGCGGAGATTGCCAGGATACTCAACCTCAGTGCCAAGACCGTCGCCAACTACCACACCCTGATCAAGCAGAAGCTGCACATCGGCAGCGATGTCGAGCTGGTGCTGCTGGCCCTGCGCCACAACCTGCTATAGCAGTTGCCGCAGGTCATCGTCCCCACGGTCAACCGGCGCGCCGGGATGACGTGCGAGGCTTGTGATGCCGCGCCTCGCGCGGCCGCGGTGACGTCGTCTTGCCGCCCTTGGCGGCCAGACTCTTTTTGAGCAGCGCCATGAAGTCCACCACATTGGTGGCCCCTTTGGGTATCGGCGTCGGCTCGTCTTTTCCGTGCCGACTGGAGCCGCCGGTTCGGGCGATACGCCGCTGAATATACTTGTGCAGCTTGTCGCGAAAGTCATCGCGATAATCCGCCGGCTTCCAGCTGGTCGTCATGGAGTCGATCAGTTGCACCGCCATCTTGAGCTCGAGCGCCGAGATGCGGTAGTCGGATAGTTTTCCGGTCGGCAGCTCGAACTGATCGGGCTGGACCAGTTCCTGCGGGAATCGCATCAGGTTCAGCAGCAGGGCATCGCCCAGCGGCATCAGCGCCGACAGATACTGGCGGGTGCGGATCACGACCTTGCCGATGCCGATGCGTCCGGTTTTCTTCAGGGTTTCGCGCAGCAGCACGTAGCCCTTCTCGGCCTTCTTGCCCGGCACCAGGAAATACGGTTTCTCGAAATACATCGGACTGATGGCGTCACGCTCGACGAAAGCTTCGATCTCGACCGTTTCCGTGATCTCGGGTGCGGCCGCGCGCAGCTCCTGTTCCGGAATGACGACATAGTTGCCTTTCTCATATTCAAAGGCCTTGACGATGTCCTTCCAAGCCACCTCTGCTCCGGTGTCGGAATTGATGCGCTCGTAGCGGATGGGCTTTTTATCGCGGCTGTCCAGCAGGCGAAAATGCAGATCGACCGAACGCTCTCCGGAGTAGATCTGCACCGGTACATTGAGTAGCCCGAACGAAATCGTGCCGTTCCAGACAGGTCTAGCCATGGTATCCCCAGATAGCAGCCGGAGGTGCTAAGGATACAGCGTAGCGGGCCTGAGCCAGCGGCACTGTCGGATGAAACGTACAACCGGGCTGGCCGCCGTCCCACAGGCAACGGGCCCGTGGCCTTCTAGAATTGTGACCATGCACGCGGACGACCTGGTCAACCGACGCCGGTTCTTGTTGAGTGCCGGCGCGGCGGGCATCGCTGCGCCGGCATTTGCGGCCGCGGCTGCGCTTGCAGCGCCGATACCCACAGCGGGCGGCCCCGGCGCTGCGCTGCCGGTGGTGCTGACGGTCAACGGGCAAACCCGGAGCCTGTCGCTTGACCCCAGAACGACTCTGTTGGACGCGCTGCGTGATCACCTGCGACTCACTGGCTCAAAAAAAGGCTGCGACCATGGTCAGTGCGGTGCCTGCACCGTGTTGGTCGGCGGACGGCGAGTGCTCGCATGCCTGAGCCTGGCTGTGGGCGTGCGTGACCCGGTCACCACGATTGAAGGGCTGGCGGCAGCGGATGGCACCCTGCACCCGATGCAGCAGGCATTCATCGACGAGGACGCCTTTCAGTGCGGCTTCTGTACGCCGGGCCAGATCATGAGCGCCGTGGCCTGCGTGCATGAGGGCCATGCGGCCGATGATGCACAGATTCGTGAATACATGAGCGGCAACCTATGCCGCTGCGCTGCCTATCCGCACATCGTGGCGGCGATCAAGCTCGCCAGATCCCAGATGCCGCTGGCATCTTCGGCGGGCTGAGGGTGCGCGCATTCTCCTATCGCCGCGCGCACGATGCGACCGAGGCGGCGCATGCGGCTGCAGGTCAAGGCGGCCGGTCGGCGACCGCGGCCGCGGTGCAGTTCATCGCCGGTGGCACCACCATGCTCGATCTGATGAAACTGGACACGGTGCAGCCACAGGAACTCATTGACATCGGCGATCTGCGCAGCCGCTTCGACTACATCAGGATTGATGATCACGGCCTGCATCTGGGCGCGCTGACACGCATGCAAAGAGTCGCCGAGGACCCGATGATCAACCGCCTCTATCCGGTCATCGCCGAGACGATGCGACTCGCAGCCAGTCCGCAGATCCGCAATATGGCCACGCTGGCCGGAAACGTTCTGCAACGTTCGCGCTGCAACTATTTCCGCAACACCGGCTGGGCCAAGTGCAACAAACGCGATCCTGGCTCCGGCTGTTCGGCCATCGACGGCGTCAATCGCAAACACGCCGTGCTCGGCGTCGGTGAGCATTGCATCAGCGCGTACCCGGGCGACTTCGCGCAGGCGCTGGTGGCACTGGACGCGACGGTGGAGATTGTGGCTGCCGGCGGCGCACGCGCGCTGCGGTTCGAATCTCTGCACCTGGGGCCCGAGCGCCCGGAGCTGGAGACGGCACTGCTGCCCGGCGAGATCATTACCGGCTTTGTCGTGCCGGCCGGACCCTGGACGCAGCGCTCGACCTACGTGAAAGTGCGCGACCGTGAGAGTTATGAGTTTGCGCTGGCGAGTGCTGCCGTTGCGCTGCATATGCAGGGGGCGCACGTGCTGGCGGCGCGCATCGGCCTCGGAGGTGTGGCCTACAAGCCGTGGCGGGCGCATGAAGCGGAGGCGGCGCTGATCGGCCGCACGCTCGATGAGACCAGTGCCCAAGCGGCCGCGCACGCTGCATTCGGTGCGGCGGTAACCCGCGAAGGCAACGCGTTCAAGGCCGATCTGGGGCGACGCACGCTGGTGCGTGCCCTTCTTCAGGCGCAGGCGATGGACCTCAGGTCATGAGCGCCGGCGCAGCGCGAATCGATGGCAGGCAGAAGGTGACCGGCGATGCCCGCTTCGGCTCGGATTTCGCGCCCGGAGCGCTGGCGTGGGCGTTTCTCAAAACCAGCGACATTGCCAGGGGCCGGATCGTCGAGCTCGATGAGCGCCCGGCGCGCGCCGTGCCCGGTGTGCTGGAGGTGCTGAGCTACCGCAACGTCGGCGAGCAGGTGCGCCCCGGGAAGCTGGTGCAGAAGGGCTACATGGGCAGCAGCATGCAGCCGCTGCGCAATGATCAGGTCCTGTACGCCGGGCAGATAGTCGCCGTCGTGGTCGCTGAGACCTTCGAAGGCGCGCGCGAAGCGGCGCGACGGCTGCACCTGCGCTATGCCGCAGAGCCGGCGACAGCCGGATTTGATGATCCGGCGGCGAGTAGCGAGTCGGCCGGAAAAAAAGATCCAAAGGTCGGGGATTTTGCAGCGGCGTTTACCCAGGCGCCGGTCAAGCTCGATGCCCGCTACGCGACGCCGACCCAGCATCACAACCCGATCGAACTGTTCAGCACGGTCGCGGCCTGGGACGCCGGCAAGCTGACCATATGGGAATCGAGCCAGAATGTCTGGGGTTTCAAGAACGGCCTGGCCGAACAGTTGAATATATCGCCGGATGACATCCGGGTGGTGTCGCCGTTTGTCGGCGGGGCATTTGGCTCGCGCGGCTCGCTGACGCAGCGCACCGCACTGATCGCTTTCGCCGCCCGCAGGATCGGGCGGCCGGTCAAACTGGTGGCGACCCGCGACCAGGGATTTACCATTGCCACCTACCGTGCCGAGACGCGGCACCGCATCCAGCTCGGCGCGTCTGCCGACGGCCGGCTCACGGCGCTCAGTCATGAGGCCTGGGAGCTCACCTCGCGGCCGGACGACTACTCGGTGGCGGGAACCGACGCCAGCACGCGGCTGTACGCCTGTCCCAACGTCGCCTCGAAAGTCTCGATCGTGCACGCCGATCGCAATACGCCCGGCTTCATGCGCGCGCCGGCGGAGACGCCATACCTGTTTGCGCTCGAATCGGCCATCGACGAGCTTGCATATGCACTGAACATGGACCCGGTGCAATTGCGGTTGACCAATGACACGCAGACCGAGCCCATCAATGGTCTGCCCTACAGCAGCCGTCATCTGCGCGAATGCCTCGAGGCCGCGGCCAGCGCCTTCGGCTGGTCGCGACGCACGGCGGCGCCTGGTTCGATGCGCGATGGTGACTGGCTGGTGGGGTGGGGCACGGCCGCCACGATGTATCCGACGCAGGTGGCACCGGCCGCGGTGCGGGTGCGGCTCACCCCCAACGGCTCGGTACGCGTGCAAAGCGCTACCCACGAGATCGGCAATGGCGTGCGCACGGTCATGGCCATCACCGCTGCGGAAGCGCTTGGCGTTCCGGTGTCGCACATCGAGGTCGAGACCGGCGACACGCTGCTGCCGCCGGCGCCGGTGTCGGGCGGATCGAATTCCACCGCCAGCGTCTGCAATGCCGTCGCCAGGGCTTGCGAGGAGATCCGCGAACGCATCGCCCGCGCCGCGGTCGCAGATACTGCCAGCCCGTTTGCAGGCGTCGACCCGGCCACATTGAGG
The DNA here is from genome assembly GCA_036262215.1 of Steroidobacteraceae bacterium. GTDB lineage: Bacteria > Pseudomonadota > Gammaproteobacteria > Steroidobacterales > Steroidobacteraceae > FEN-1191. Next base: position 5,754 of record DATAJH010000068.1, on the reverse strand, counting down.
CTGCACGACGGGCAGCTCTCCGGCCCGGATAATCGAAGCGAATCGCTTGAAAAAGCCGCCAGCCGTCTGCAGCAGGGCGCCATCGAAGTGTATATCGAGAACAATCCCGCCGGCGCCGAACCCGACGCGTCATCTGCCCTGTATGCCGGACACGCCAGGCTCGCCGGCGGCGCCGGTCTCAAGGACCGGATGCAGTTCGCTTTTGGCGCGCACTTCGTTGAAGTGCGCGTGCATGCGCGTACCGGAGAGATCCGCGCGCCGCGCGCCGTGGGCGCGTTCGCATTCGGCCGTATCGTCAACCCGATAACGGCCCGCAGCCAGCTCATGGGCGGACAGATCTGGGGGATCTCGGCCGCGTTGCATGAGGCGACTGAGATCGATCAGCTGCGGGCACGTTACTATAACGACGATCTTGCCGAATATCTGATTCCGGTCAACGCAGACATCATCGATGTGCAGACCATCATGCTGCCCGAAATCGATACCCAGGTGAACAAGCTGGGCATCAAGGGTGTCGGGGAACTTGGCAACGTCGGGATGAACGCAGCGGTCGCGAACGCGGTGTTTCATGCCACCGGTGTGCGGGTGCGCGAGCTGCCTGTTCGCCTGGAAAAATTGTTGAGCAGCCTGACATCGAATCGCTGAACTAGCCCGGGCGCTTTTCAGTCCTGGTAAATCGCCTGATCGCCGAGCGCAGCGACTGCGCCGCCTTCGCATAGTCAGCCCACGGTTTATCGCTTGCCAGTAGCGCCGCTGCGGTGCGCACCGTGAAGCGTTTGGGGTCGAGGCTCGATCGCAGCTGCGGCCACAGCAGCGGCATCGATACCGTGGCGCCCTCCCGCGCGCGCGGTGACAACGGCGCCACTGCGGTCGCCATGCGATCATTGCGCAGGTAATCGAGAAAGATCCGGCCGCTGCGCTGCTTTTTTGCCATCGTGGTCAGAAAGCGCTCAGGACTGTCGGCGGCCATCTGCACGCACAGCGCCTGGGCGAAGCTTTTGGCGGTGGGCCAGTCCAGCGCCTGACGTTCGCTCGCCAGTGGCGTCACCACGTGCAGGCCCTTGCCACCGGTAGTCTTGCAGAAAGCGCGCAGGCCGAGGGCTTCCAGGCGTTCGCGCAGCTCGGTCGCCGCCGTGACTACCGCGCTGAACGCAAGCTCGGGCGCCGGATCCAGATCGAACACCAGCCGGCCTGGCACCTCGGGCTTGTTCGGGGCGCAGTTCCACGGGTGCAATTCCAGCGCCGCGATCTGTGCGGCAGCCACCAGGCCTTCGACGCGCCCGATCACCAGGTACGGCTTGCGATCCCCGCGCACCGTGACCAGCTCCAGCAGACTCGACAGGCCGGGCATCGCGTGGCGCTGGAAGAATTTCCCGCGCCCGATACCATCCGGCGCTCGAACCAGCGAGCATGGACGTGCCATCACATGCGGCATCATCCAGTCGCCGACGGCCGCATAGTAGTGCGCCAGCTCGAGCTTGCTGACCGGACGGCCGTCGCCGGCATCGGGCCACAGGCTCTTGCCTGGTGTGGAGATGGTCACGCCCATGACTACATCGGCGCCGCCGGCGCTCGGCGAGGCCGGCGTGCGCCGGCGCGCTGCGATGGCAGTCTTTGCCGCCAGCAATGGCCTGACGTCGCCCCGGGCAAGTCTGGACGGCTTCTCCGCCTGCACTTCGGCTGCGGGCTTGTCTTCGCGCAGGCCCTTGAACGCGGCCTGGCGCACCATGCCCGATGCGGTCCAGCCGGCGAACTCGATCTCGGCCACCAGCCTGGGTTTCACCCAGCGCACGCCGGGCTGCGATGGCGGGGCCTCGGCTCCGGTGAACGGGCTGCGCGCGGCGCTCATCGCCTTCAGACGCGGCAGCAGCGTACGCACCGCCTGCTGGCCGAAGCCGGTGCCGACGCGGCCGACATACACCAGCTGATCGCCGCGGTGCACGCCAACCAGCAGCGATCGCGGTGCCCCGGCACGAAAGCTATAACCGCCGATGACCACTTCGTGTCCGGCGCGGCATTTGCTCTTGGTCCAGGCGCCGACACGCCCGGATGTGTAGGGTGCATCGATGCGCTTGGAGACGATGCCCTCGAGCGACATGCGGCAGGCGGACGCCAGTACTGCATCAGCCTTGGCCGCAAAGTGATCCACGTAGCGGATGAGCCCGGCGCGTCTGTCCGGCAGCAGTCTGCGCAGGCGCTGCTTGCGCTGCGTCAGCGGCAACGATCTGAGATCTTCGCCCTCCAGGTACAACAGGTCGAAGACAAAATAAGTCAGTTTCGCCGTCTGCTGTTGCGACAGTGCCGCCTGCAGCGCCGCAAAATCCGGCACCCGGTGGGCGTCGAGCGCGACGATCTCACCATCGACGATGCAGTCCGGAAGAGCAGCCGCTTCGCGCGCGATCTCGGGAAACTTGCCGCTCCAGTCCAGGCCCTTGCGGGTGCGCAGCACCGCCTTGCCAGCCGCCACGCGCAGCTGTATTCGGTAGCCGTCGAACTTGACCTCGTGCACCCAGGCCGCCGAATCCGGCGGCCGCTCCACCAGCGTCGCCAGCTGCGGTTCGATGAAGCGCGGCATCGGTTTGGTCGAGTCCCTGGCGCCGCGCGCGGCGGCGCGGCTTGATGGCGCGGACGGTGCTGCGTGTTTCGATGGCCACACGGCATCGGGCGCGGCGCCCTGGCCTGCGGTGAGCATGAACGGCTTCGGGCCTCTCCCGCGACCGGCGGCGATCTGCGCCATACTGCGACCGGACGCTACCGAGCGATCCTGCAGCAACAGAGCATCTGCGTGTGCCGGATCCGCGGCATCGTCGCGATGCTTGATCAGCAGCCAGTTGCTGCGCTTGCCCCGGTCGCGATCGCGGCGCATGCGCACCAGTACCCACTCGCCGTGCAGCCGCTCGCCCTGCAGCTGGAACTTGAGCTGGCCCGCCTTTAGTGCTGCCGCGGGATCGGTTCCCGGCAACGGCTGCCAGTAGCCGCGGTCCCATAACTGCACCGTGCCGCCGCCGTACTGCCCGTGCGCGATCGTGCCTTCGAAGTCGCCGTAGTCGAGCGGGTGGTCCTCGACTTCGACCGCCAGGCGCTTGTCGGCTGGATCCAGCGACGGTCCGCGCGTGACCGCCCAGGATTTGAACACCCCGTCCAGCTCCAGGCGCAGGTCGTAGTGGAGCCTGCGCGCGTCGTGTTTCTGGATCACGAATCGCAGCCGCTTCGACTTCGCCACCGGCACCACGCCGCTGGGTTCGGCCGTCTGCCCGAAGTCGCGTTTGGAGCGATAGCGGGCTAATTTATTCCCGGGCACTGCCGATCCTTTTCCCTGCAGGTGAACGCCGCAGTCTCGGCGCGGCGGCAGGCGCGCGTCTGTAGGCGCCAATCCCGCTATGCTATTCGCGGCCATGAACTGGAGCCCGCAACAGTACCTGAAATTCTCCCAGCCGCGGCTGCGGCCGGCAATGGACCTGCTGGCGCGCATCCCGAGCGCCGAGCCGGCTGTGGTGTACGACCTAGGCTGCGGGGCCGGCAACGTCACCGCCGCGCTGGTGGATCGCTGGCCGCGTGCCAGGATCACCGGCGTGGACGCTTCCACGGCCATGCTGGCGCAGGCGGCCAGGGCGTTGCCCCAGGTGCAGTGGGTGCATCACGGTCTGGCCGACTGGCAGCCGCCGCGCCCGGCCGATGTCATCTACTCGAACGCCGCCTTGCATTGGTTACCCGATCACCGGCGGCTGTTTCCTGCGCTGCTGGCGATGCTGTCGCCCGGCGGCGTGCTTGCGGTGCAGATGCCGCGCAACTTCTCGGCGCCGTCGCACACGCTGATCGAAGCCGCGGCACGCGCCGGTCCCTGGCTCGCCAAGCTGCAGCCATTGCTGGGAGCAGCCCCGGTGGGGGAGCCGCAATTCTATTACTCGCTGCTCGCCCCGCTGGCCGCGAGCCTGGACATCTGGGAGAGCGAGTATCTGCAGCTGCTCTCGGGCGAGGACCCGGTCAAGGAATGGACCAAAGGCACCTGGCTGATGCAGTTTCTCGAGCGCCTGGATCCGCAACAGCGCGCGGATTTTGAAGCCGATTATGCACGGCGTCTGCGCGCCGCCTATCCGCAGCTGGCCGACGGCACCACACTGTTCCCGTTCCGGCGCTTGTTCATCGTGCTGCGCAAATGACGGCCCGCGAGCGGCCGCGGCGCCAGCTGGCTCTCAGAACTTGTACGCCAGGCGCAAGCCGCCCCAGTGCTTACCCTGCACCGTGATCGGAGCGTCGGCCTCCTTGGCGACGACGAAGTGGCCCGATCCCATGTCACGGCGGTAGGTCTGCAGTAGGAACGGTCGCTGATTGCGGCCGGCGGCCAGGCCCGCACGGTCGTTAAAGATGCGCCGGTAGCGGCTGTTGGCCGTGTCCCACGCGACATCTCCGCGGCGTGGGTGGCTATATGTCTTGTTGTGCGTGGCCACATAGCCGTTGCGGTCGACGGCGATGCAGAAGATGACCCGCTCACTCAGGCCCAGCAGCGGTTCCTGCACCTGCGGAAACAGGCGGTCGGCGAGCTCTACGAACCGCGTGAGGTGCTGTGCCGGGTTGGTATTGGGGATTGGCCGGTAGTCCTCGTCAAACAGGTCGGCAGGCGTAATGTCGCCCGACTTGAGTGCGGCTTCGAGCAGCCGGCCGATCTCGTCCGCGGCCTGCTGGGCGGCGCGGATATACGGCGTGTCCGCGGTTTCAACGCCGCTGTCGGCGACCGCCTCGATCATGTCCTCCGACAGCGTGAGAAATGATTCGCTTCGGTGCATCGCCGTATCCAACGCACGCGCGGTGGCGTGCATCTCCGACTCGATCGCGGCCAACTGACGATCCAGTCCATCGCTGATGTCGCGGCTGGCGATCGCCGCAACGCCGATGGCGCTGACACTGGACTCGACCTCGGCCAGCGTCTGATGGAACCTGCCCGGCTTCTGCATGGCGGAACGCGCCTGGATTTCCTGGGCCAGCAGATCCACCCGTTGGTCGAGTTCAGCGACAGTGCTCATGATGCTCTTGGAAGTGGCCTCGACCTGGGCGGCCAGCTCCTTCACGGCCTCTGCCACCACGCTGAAGCCGCGGCCGGCTTCCCCCGCATGGGCGGCTTCAACCGACGCATTGAGCGCCACCAGCCGCGTCTGGAGCGCGATTTTGGCGATCCTGCCGGCGCCTTCCGCCACCTGACGCAGGGTCTGGACGACTTCGCTGACTTCGCGGCCAACGGTTTCCACCGCATCGCGGGCTTGCGCCACGGCCGACAGGCTGCTGCGTGAGTGCAGTCCGATGCGGTCCTGCGCCTGCGTAATGTCACGCAGCTGCGTGGCCAGTGCCGCCACGGCCTGCGCCTGGCGTACCGACAGCTTCTGCGTGTCGTCGATGACGCCGCGCACTTCTGCCGCTTCACGGCCGATCGTCGATGCCTTGCCGCCCATGGTGCGCACGAAGCGATCGGTCTCGCTGTCGGCGCGCTGCTCGTCTGGTTGCCTCTGACGCAAAATTCACACCGCCTTGCGGAACGATACCGGCCGCGTGCAACGCGGCTACATCGCAGGCCCCGGCGCTGCAGCCGATGTCCTGCGCGCTGGTCGCCCTTTCACTCCCTGGTGATGTCTACGTTGCGCGTTTCGGGCAGGAACAGCAGGCCGATCACCAGACTTGCGGCGGCCACCACGATCGGGTACCACAGGCCCGAGTAGATGTTGCCGGTGGAGGCGACGATGGCGAACACGGTGGCGGGCAGGA
>DATAJH010000067.1:0-11349 GCA_036262215.1 Steroidobacteraceae bacterium | reverse complement strand
CGCGCCCAACGCCCATTGCCATCCATGACGATGGCCACGTGGCGGGGCAGCGGGCTGGACTCGGGGTCTGGGGAATCGCTGCTCAAACCTGAAGAATTTCCTTTTCCTTGGCCGCCAGCAGCTGATCGAGCTCGGCAATGTGCCGGTCGGTGAGTTTCTGGATTTCGTCCTGGCCGCGCCGTTCATCGTCCTGCGAGATGGTCTTTTCCTTGAGCATTTCCTTGATGTCGGCCAGCGCGTCGCGGCGCACGCTGCGCACGCTCACGCGCGCATTCTCGGCATCCTGGCGTACGATCTTGGTGATGTCGCGGCGGCGTTCTTCGGTCAACGGCGGCAACGGGATGCGGATCACTGCGCCGGCAGTGTTCGGCGTCAGACCGAGCTCCGACTTGTGGATCGCTTTCTCGATCGGACCGACCATGTTCTTCTCCCACGGCGACACCACCAGCGTGCGCGCATCCTCGACGCTGATATTCGCCACCTGCTGCAATGGCACGTCCGAGCCGTAGTAGTCGACCTTCAGGTGTTCGATCAGGCTCGGATGCGCCCGCCCGGTGCGCAGCTTTTTGAGGTCGGCCTGGAATGCCTGTACGCATTTCTGCATGCGCCCCGCTGCGCCTTTCTTCAGATCGTCGAGCATGGCCATCCGCCCCTTCAGTCGTTGGTCACGAGCGTGCCGATGTCCTCGCCGCGCACGATGCGCAGCAGGTCACCCGGCGTGCCCAGGTTGAACACACGCAACGGCATGCGATAGTCGCGGCACATCACGATGGCCGTCGCGTCCATGACGTTGAGACGTTCGTCCAGCACCCGATCATAGGTCAAGCGCGGGTAATGCAGCGCCGCAGGGTTCTTCACCGGATCGTCCGAATAGATGCCGTTGACCTTGGTGGCCTTGAGCAGCAGCTGCGCCTCGATCTCGATGGCACGCAGACTCGCCGCCGTATCGGTGGTGAAGAACGGGTTGCCGGTGCCGGCGGCGAAGATCACCGCCCGCCCCTTTTCCAGGTGCCGTACCGCTCGCCTGCGGATGAAGTCTTCGCACACCTCATTGATGCGAATCGCCGACATTACCCGCGCCTGCATGCCCTGCTGTTCCAGCGCGTCCTGCAGTGCCAGGGCATTCATCACGGTCGCCAGCATGCCCATCTGATCTGCCGTGACGCGATCCATGCCGGAGCGCGCCAGGCCCGCACCGCGGAACAGATTGCCGCCGCCGATGACGATGGCAATCTGCACACCGAGCGCCTGCACCTGGCCGACATCCCCGGCGATGCGTTTGAGTACCGCCGGATCGATGCCGTAGTCGGCGCCGCCGAGCAGGGCCTCGCCCGAGAGCTTGACCAGGATGCGGCTCCAGGCAGGCGTGCTGTTTTGATTCATGTGCCCATTCCGGACTGCAACCACTTCAGTCTGCCAAAAAAAACCCCGCTACGGGCGGGGTATTGCATGATCTGCCCTCGATGACCCGGGTCGCGGCCTTGATCCAGGTCCGCGTCGAGGAGTCGCTGTGGCAGGCGATTAACGGCCGCCTGCCGCACTGACCTGCGCCATGACTTCGGCGACAAAGTCCTCGCGCTTTTTCTCGATGCCGGCGCCCACCTCGAAGCGCTCGAAGCGCAGCACACGGGCACCGGCAGCCGCGAGCAGCTGCTCGATGGTCTGGTCCGGGTTCTTCACGAACGGCTGCCCGAGCAGGCTGATTTCATTCAGAGACTTGCGCAACCGACCCTCGACCATGCGGGCGGTGATCTCCGGGCTTTTGCCGTCCTTCAGGGCCTGCTCGCCGAGAATCTCGCGCTCCTTGGCCAGCACCTCGGCCGGCACTTCTGCCACGCTCAGATAGCGCGGATTGCTGGCCGCCACGTGCATCGCCAGGTCGTGCGCCAGTCCGGCCGTGCCACCTTCGAGCGCCACCAGCACACCGATGCGGGTACCGTGGGCGTAGGCGCCGAGCGGCCCGCTGCTCTCGAGCACCACGCAGCGGCGCACACTGATGTTCTCGCCGATCTTCGCCACCAGTGCGCGGCGCCGTGCGTCGACGCTCTCGCCCGCAGCCAGCTCTGCCGCCAGCAGCGCCGGCAGGTCGACCAGTCGCCCGGCGAGCGTCAGCCGCGCCACGTCAGCCGCGAAATTGCGAAAATCCTGCTCGCGAGCCACGAAATCGGTCTCGCAATTGATCTCCACCATGGCCGCGGCGCTGCCGTCGGGCGAGCGCTCGATCACGATGACGCCCTCGGCCGCGATGCGCGCCGCCTTCTTGTCGGCCTTCGCCAGGCCCTGCTTGCGCATCAGCTCGGCTGCGGCATCCAGATCGCCGCCGGTGTCAACCAGCGCCTTCTTGCACTCCATCATGCCGGCGCCGGTGCGTTCGCGCAGTTGCCGGACCGCTTCCGCTGTTACGCTCATACTTTAATGATCCTAAGTCGGTAAAAAATGCTGGCTGTCGGGAGCACAGTCCGGTCCCGGCGCTCGAGCGCCGGGACGATCAGCTGGCGCCGTTACCGCTACGCGGCCGGCGCGTGGCCCCGGCTCCGGTGCGGCGCTTGACGCCAATCGGTGCCGGCGCCGCCGCAGGTTCCGCGGTCTCGCTGGGGTCGTCCAGCTCGGCCTCCAGCACCGCATCGTCCGGTACCGCGGCCACCGCCGACGGCGGAATGACCGCCGGACGCCGGCGCGGCGGGGCCTTGCGGCGCACCGTGGCAACCGGCTTGGGTCGCCCCGGCCTGGCGCTCTTGCGGCGCGGATTGCCTTCCTCGTCGAGCTCCACGAATTCGTCCTCACCCACCGCCACCTGCGGCACCGAAGACTTGCCCTCCAGCACCGCGTCGGCGATGGCCGCGGCATACAGCTGGATCGCCCGCATGGCGTCGTCGTTGCCCGGAATCACGTGATCGATGCCATCCGGGGAGCAATTGGTATCCACCACCGCAACCACCGGGATGCCCAGCTTTTTGGCTTCGTGGATCGCGATATGCTCATGGCCGACATCGACCACGAACAGCGCGTCGGGCAACGCCTCCATGCTCTTGATGCCACCGAGGCTGCGCTCCAGCTTCACCATCTCACGGCGCAACTGGGTCGCCTCCTTCTTGCCGCGCTTGTCGAGCGCGCCGGAAGTGGCCATGTCCTGCAGCTCCGCCAGACGCTTGATCGAGCCGCGGATGGTCTTGAAATTGGTCAGCATGCCGCCCAGCCAGCGCTGGTTGACGAATGGCATGGCGCAGCGCAGCGCTTCCTTTTCAATCGCATCGCGCGCCGAACGCTTGGTGCCGACAAACAGCACCGTACCGCCGTCGGCGACTACCTGCTTGATGAAGTTCGACGCGTCGGCAAACAGCGGCTGCGTCTTCTCCAGATTGATGATGTGGATCTTGTTGCGCTCGCCGAAAATAAACGGTTCCATCTTCGGGTTCCAGAAGCGGGTCTGATGTCCGAAATGAACACCCGCCTCCAGCATCTGTCGCATCGACACGCCGGGCATACGAAAACTCCTTACGTCGGGTTGTGGCCTCCGCGCATCCCTGGATGACGATCCTTGAAACGACGCTGGGAGCCTAAGCCTCAAGCCCCAACGCCACTTGGCGGACACCCGGTCACAGGTTCACGATGCGCGTGTGGATTGCGTTGCCAAAAAAGGCCGCGCTTTATACCATGAAGTCCCAGCCCGAACAATGCTTTAAGCGGATCCAATGGACATGTTACGCAGCTCCCAGATATCCCTGAAAACGCCCGAAGAGCAGCAGAAACTGCGCGTCGCCGGTGCATTGGCCGCCGACGTGCTCGACATGATCGGCGAGCACGTGGTGCCGGGCATCAGTACCGAGCAGCTCGATCGCATCTGCCACGACTATATCGTCAACGTGCAGAAGACCATTCCGGCCAATGTCGGCTACCGCGGCTTTCCAAAGACCGTCTGCACCTCCGTCAATCACGTGGTGTGTCACGGAATTCCGAACGATCGCAAGCTCAAGGCCGGCGATATCGTCAACATCGACATCGCGGTAATCAAGGACGGCTACCACGGCGACACCAGCCGCATGTACTTCGTCGGTAAACCCCCGGCCTTCGCCCAGCGCCTGGCCGAGGTCTGCAAGGATGCGATGTGGAGCGCCATCGAGCTGGTGCGTCCCGGTGCGCACCTGGGTGACATCGGACACGCGATCCAGAGCCTGGCGGAAGCCGAGGGCTTCTCGGTGGTGCGTGAATACTGCGGTCACGGTATTGGCCGCGTGTATCATGAAGACCCGCAGGTGCTGCATTATGGCGAGCCCGGCACCGGGCTCGAGATTCGCGCCGGCATGGTGTTTACGATCGAACCGATGATCAATGCGGGCAAGCGCCACGTGCGCGTGCTGCCCGATGGCTGGACCGTGGTCACCAAGGATCATTCGCTGTCGGCGCAATGGGAACACATGGTCCTGGTAACTCCCGACGGGCATGAAGTCCTGACCTTGAGCCCACGCGCGGCCCACTGAGAACGGCGTGTCGGTATCCGACTCCACGGTGCTCGATGACGCTCCGCTGCGCACACCTGCACCGCTGGACTGGCCGCTGCTGAATCGCCTGCCGGGGCTGCTGGCCGAATCCAACTGCGATGCCGACAGCTGCCGCAGCCTGCTGGCGCAGGCGCAGGACGAGCTGCGCGAGCGGTTTTTCGCCGAAGAGCCGGTCGAGGGCCTGGTACGTGCCCGCTCGCGCTTTACCGACCTGCTGCTGTGTGCACTGTGGCGCGGGCGACTGAGTCCGGATCTGGCCGCCCGCCTGGCGCTGGTCGCCGTCGGGGGCTATGGCCGCGGCGAACTGCATCCCTATTCGGATGTCGATTTCCTGGTGCTGGTGCCGGCGCCGCTGGCAGATGCGGAACGTGCCAGCGTCGAACAACTGGTCTCATTCCTGTGGGACATCGGCCTGGAAGTGGGCCACAGTGTGCGCACCGTGGCTGAATGCGCCGAGGAAAGCGCCGCCGATGTCGGCGTCATGACGACGCTGATGGAATCGCGGCGCCTGGCCGGCTCGGCCGAGCTGCTTATCGCCATGCGGATGGCGCTCGCGCCCGATCGCGTCTGGCCGGTGCGCGAATTCTTCGAAGCCAAGGTGCGCGAGCAGCAGGAGCGGCGTCTCAAGGCCAACGATACCGCCTACAACCTCGAGCCCAACGTCAAGACCGGCCCCGGGGGCCTGCGCGACATACAGACCATCGCCTGGGTGGCAAAGCGGCAATTCGGCGCCGAGTCGCTCGATGAACTCGTCACCCACGGCTTCCTGACGCCGTCGGAGTTGCGCCGGCTGACGGCAGCCCAGGCATTTTTGTGGAAGGTGCGCTTCGGTCTGCACGTGCTGACCGGTCGGCATGAGGACCGGCTGCTGTTCGACTATCAGATCAAGCTCGCGCGCAGTTTCGGCTACGAGGATGCCTCCTACACGCTCGCGGTCGAGCAGCTGATGCAGCGCTACTACCGCACCATCATCGACGTCACGCTGCTCAACGAGCTGCTGCTGCAACTGTTCCGCGAAGCGATCCTGAGCGACGATCAGCCACCGCAGCCGCTCAATCCGCGCTTCCAGGTGCACAACGATTACCTCGAGGCGATCAATGAGGACGTGTTCGGCCGCCACCCGTCGGCGCTGCTGGAGATGTTCGTGCTGCTGCAGCAGAACCCGCAGATCCGCGGCGTGCGCGCCGGTACCATCCGCGCCGTGGTGCGCAGCCTGTGGCTGATCGACGAGGAATTCCGCCAGAACCCGCGCAATCACCGGCTGTTCCTCGAAATCCTGCGGGCGCCTCGCGGCGTCACCCACGAGCTGCGGCGCATGAACGATTACGGCGTGCTCGGCCGCTATATTCCGGCATTTGGCCGCGTGATCGGCCGCATGCAGTACGACCTGTTCCATGCCTACACGGTTGATGCCCATTCGCTGTTCGTGGTCAGCAACCTGCGCCGGCTGGCGATCAGCGAATTCGACCACGAACTGCCGCGGGTATCGGCGATCATGCAGCAATTGCCAAAGCCCGAGATCGTGTATCTGAGCGCGCTGTTCCACGATATTGCCAAGGGCCGCGGCGGCGATCATTCGGATCTGGGCGCGGTCGACGCCGAGGCTTTCTGCCTCGAGCAGGGCATGTCGCGCTACGACGCGCGGCTGGTGGCCTGGCTGGTCAAGAACCACCTGCTGCTGTCGATGACCGCGCAGAAGCAGGACATCGGCGATCCCGAGGTGATCACCGCCTTCTCGCGCACCGTCGGCGATGAGGCGCACCTCGATTATCTGTTCGTGCTGACCTGCGCCGATGTGCGCGGCACCAATCCGAAGCTGTGGAATTCATGGAAGGCGTCGCTGTTTCACGAATTCTACCAGGTGGTGAAGCGGGCCCTGCGCCGCGGCCTGGAAACCCCGGTCGATCAGGACGAGCTGGTGCGCGAGATCCAGGCCTCGGCCCGCGCCTTGCTGCATGGCTCCGGCGTGTCGCCGCAGGCGATCGAGCGTACCTGGGCACGTCTGCCGACCGCGTATTTCATGCGGCACGACGCCGAGGAAATCGCGCGCCACACGCGCGCCCTGGCCGCCGGCGACGCCAACGCCGATGAAGCACTGGTCTCGGTCGAGCCGCAGACCGAACGCGGCACCACGGCGGTGATGATCTACGCGCCGCACCGGCGTCACGGCTTCGCCCGCGCCACCGCGGTGCTCGACCAGCTCGGGCTCAACATCCTCGATGCCCGCATCACGCCGGTGGGCAACGGATTCTCACTCGATTCCTACCATGTGCTGGAGGACGACGGTTCCGCGATCACCGACCCGGAGCGGCTGATGGAGATCGAACGGGCATTGTGGGGCTCGCTGCAGCGCCCGGAGGAAGCGCCGCTGGCGGTGTCGCGCCGCGCCACGCGCCAGATGCGTGTGTTCAAGACGCCGACGCAGATCACCATCACACTCGATGAGCGCAATCGCCGCTCGGTGCTGGAACTCACCGCCGGCGACCGGCCCGGGCTGCTGTGTGATGTGGGCAAAGTGCTGTGGGAGGAGCGCGTCGATCTGCACGCGGCCAAGATCAGCACGCTCGGCGAGCGCGCTGAAGACGTGTTCTATCTGACCGACCGCGCGCAGCGGCCGCTGGATGAGGCGGCCGCGGAACGCCTGCGGGTGCATTTGTCCGAGGCACTGGACCGACGTCTGGCGTAAATCGGCGCCGCCGCCTCATAGTGCGTCCTCCCAGGAGCGCGACAGCCGCATCGCGCAATTGACGATACCTACCATGCTGTAGGTCTGCGGATAATTGCCCCACATCTCGCCGCTGCCGGGAGCCAGATCCTCAGACATCAGCCCGACCCCGTTGCGGCGCCGGAGCATCTCCTGGAACAGCTCACGCGCCTCCGCCTTGCGGCCGATGCTCCACAGCGCATTGATGTACCAGAAAGTGCAGACGCTGAAAGCCACCTCGGGCATGCCGAAATCATCGGGCTCGGCGTAGCGCGCCAGGAACGCGCCGCGGCGCAAAGTCCTGCCGATGCGCTCCACGGTGGCGACGTACATCGGATCGGCCCAATCGACCACGCCGAGTTCCGCCAGCAACAGCAGGCTGGCGTCGACGCTGTCGCCATCGAAGGTGGTGGTGAAGCTTTTCATGGATTTCGACCACGCCGCCTCGCGTATACGCAGACCCATGTCACGCTCGCGTTCGCGCCAGTATTTCTCGCGCGCCGAGAGCCCCAACCTGCCGGCGATGCGCGCCAGGCGATCGGCAGCCGCCCAGCACACGGCGGACGAAAAGGTGTGCACCGCGGTGTGACCGCGATATTCCCAGATTCCCGCGTCGGCCTGGCCAAACTCGGCCAGCGACTGCTCGCCCAGCGGCTCGAGCGCGGTGAACAGCGCCTCGGTGCCGCGGCGTACCAGGCGCTCATCAAAGAAGCTCTGCGTCACCGCGAGGATGGCCGCACCGTAGACATCGTGCTGTACCTGCTCGTAGGCCGCGTTGCCCACGCGCACCGGGCCCATGCCGCGATAGCCGGCCAGATGCGGCACGATAGTCTCGACCAGCTCTTTGTCGCCATCGATGCCGTAGCACGGCTGCAGGCGCAGCGGCGGTGTGGCGGTGAGGTTCTGGATGAAGCGCAGGTAGCCCTCCATGGTGCGCGTGGCGCCGAGCCGGTTGAGCGCCTGGACGGTGAAATAGGTGTCGCGAATCCAGCAATAGCGGTAATCCCAGTTGCGGCCGCTGTTGGCGCTCTCGGGAATCGAGGTGGTGATGGCGGCGATGATTGCCCCGGTATCCTCGTAACTGCACAGCTTGAGCGTGATTGCCGCGCGGATCACCGCCTCCTGCCATTCGTACGGCACCGCCAGGCTCCGTACCCAGTCGTTCCAGTATTCGCGGGTGGCATCGAGCAGCCGCTGTGACAGCAACGTCACCGATTCGTGCACGGTTTCATCCGGTCCGAAGATGAACGCCAGCGTGTCTTCCAGCACGAACACACGCTGTTCGCGGATCATGGCGATGCTGGCATTGGTGGTCAGCCGCAAGTCGTGGTCGCGGCCGGTGTAGCGGATGTGATGCGAGCCGGCGATGCTGGGACGCGGGCGCTCGCCGTAATTCTCGGCCGGCGCGAGAATCATGCGCAACCGCGGCCGTCCCGCCAGCCGGCGCACGATTCGCACCAGCATCGCGGGGCGAAAATTTCGATCGTACTGGCGAAAGCGCGGGCAGAAATCGGTGATCGCCATGACGGCGCCGTGGCTGTCGGTCAGTGTAGTCTCCACGATGGCGGTATTGCGCTCGTAGGTCTGCGAGCTGCTCGCCTGGTCCAGCAGCTCGATGGCCCAGCGACCGTGCCGGGCGGGAGCGTCCGAGCCCGACATCAGGTCGCTGAACACCGGATCGCCGTCGAAGCGCGGCATGCAGGTCCATACGTGGGTGCCGTCACCGTCGATCAGGGAGGCGACCTGACAATTGCCGGTCATGCCCAGGTCCAGAGTTGCGGTGCTCATAGGCGCCGGATTCTCACACGATGGACGGCCGCGGTGTTCAGGCGTCCACCACTTCCAGCAGCCAGCCGCGCAGCTGATCGGGAGTGGCCAGGCGAAATTTCGCGGCGGTCGGAACCTCCTCGCCCACCCGTACGCTGATGCCCCCGAGGCTATTCACGACTTCGAAGGCGTCCTCATCGGTAGTGTCGTCGCCGGCGAATATCGGGATGCGGTCGCTAAACGGTGCCCGCTCCATCAGCCGGCGCATCGCCGAGCCCTTGGTCAGGTGGCGCGGCCGGATCTCGACCACACATTTGCCCATCAGCACGCTGAACTGGCCGCCCAGGCCGCCTGCCACCAGCTCCGCGACCTTTAGTACCTCGCGGCCGCGCTCCGGCACGCTGCGATAGTGCAGCGCGATGACGCTGCGCTTGTTCTCCAGCTGCACGCCGCGGATTTTGGCGATCGCCTGTTGTAATAGCGGCTCGGCCGACTGAAGTTCCGCGGTCAGTTGCTGGTCGACCACGATCTCGCCGTTGGGCATGCGCACCTCGCCACCGTGCACGCCCACCGCCGGGAAGATGAGCGGCCGGAACAGATGATCGATGGCCGCGATGGTCCGCCCGCTCACGAACGCGACCGCGCCGTCGAGCTTGTCCGACAGCCGCCGCAGCAGCGGCACCATCCACACCGGAACCTCCACTGCCTCCGGACTGGGGGCAAGATCGAGGATGGTGCCGTCGATATCCAGATACAGCGCATGGCCCGCGAGCGAACTGCGCAGCGCGGGCTTGGACTCATGGGCGCTGTCAGGGCAGGTTTCGATGGGTTTGACCGTCTGATTCATCGCATCACTATCGGCATCGCGTGACCGTAGCCAAGCGCATTTGACCAAGGCTATAGGAGCACGCTGGCGCGGCCGTAGTCCAGCACGAGGCGGCACCGCCGGCGGGCTCCGACACGGCTGACTGGACTCCAGGGCCCGGCTCAGGTAAGCATGCGCGCCTTTGCCATCGATCGACGATACATGAACGCACAGGAACTTAAGCTTCGAATCGAGGCCGCGTACCAGCGCCGTAATGAGCTGTCCAGCTCGAGCGTCGACCCCGACACGCGCGACGCCGTCACGCAGGCGGTCAACGCGCTGGACCGGGGCGAGTGCCGGGTAGCCGAAAAGATCGACGGCCGCTGGCAGGTCCACAGCTGGCTGAAGAAGGCGGTACTGCTGTATTTTCGCACCCACGACAATGTGGTGGTCGATGCCGGATACGCGCGCTTCTACGACCGGGTGCCGCTTAAATTCACCGCCATGGATGCCGCGCAGTTCGCGGCCGGCGGCGTGCGCGTGGTACCGCATGCGCTGGTGCGATACGGCGCCTACGTGGCGCCGAATACGATTCTGATGCCCTCGTACGTCAACATCGGCGCCCATATCGGTGCCGGTACCATGGTCGACACCTGGGCCACGGTCGGCTCGTGCGCCCAGATCGGGCGCAACGTGCACCTGTCGGGCGGCGTGGGCATCGGCGGCGTGCTCGAACCCCTGCAGGCCGCGCCCACGATCATCGAAGACGACTGTTTCATCGGCGCCCGTTCCGAGATCGTCGAGGGGGTCGTGATCGGCGCCGGCGCGGTGATCTCAATGGGGGTTTTTATCGGCGCCAGCACCCGCATTTATGACCGCACCACCGGCGCGGTGCTGCAAGGCGAGGTTCCACCGGGCTCGGTGGTGGTCGCCGGCAGCATGCCGGCCAAGGACGGCAGCCACAGCCTGTATTGCGCGGTGATCGTCAAACGGGTGGACGCCCAGACGCGCGCCAAGACCGCTCTCAACGAGCTGCTGCGGGCAGACTAGCCACGCGCTCCAGCCCCGGCGCTACGGCTGATCATCGCACCTCGGAGAGAACAATCAGCAGGTATTGAGCGTTCAGAGGGATATACCCATAAGGAGATTTTTTTGTAATTAAAAAACCTCCTTATGGGTATATCCCTCTGAGTGCTTAGTACCTGGGGACGGTACCCATCGGGGCGCCGTGATCAGCCGTAGCGCCCGGTGATGTAGTCTTCGGTGGCTTTCTGGCCCGGATTGGTGAAGATGCGCGAGGTCTCGTCGAACTCGATCAATTCGCCCAGGTACAAGAACGCCGTGTAGTCCGAAACCCGCGCCGCCTGCTGCATATTGTGGGTCACGATCAGCACCGTGACCTGCTCGCGCAGCGCGGCGATCAGCTCCTCGATGCGGGCGGTGGCGATCGGATCCAGCGCCGAGGTCGGCTCGTCGAACAGCAGCATTTCCGGGCTGGTGGCCAGCGCGCGTGCGATGCACAGCCGCTGCTGCTGACCGCCGGATAGCGACAGTGCCGAGGTCGCGAGGCGGTC
>DATAJH010000066.1:0-12851 GCA_036262215.1 Steroidobacteraceae bacterium | reverse complement strand
GTGGCTGGCCGGCGCCGCTCTGTCGTCTGCAGCGCCCGCCCAGCCGGCCGAGATGAGCCCGGACAATCCGTTTGCGCAGCCGAGCAGCCTGCCGTACCAGCTGCCGCCGTTCGGGCGTATCGGCGACGCCGACTACCGCCCGGCTTTCATCGATGGCATGGCGGCGCAGCGCCTGGAGATCGACGCCATTGCGCACAATCCGCAAGCGCCGAGCTTCGCCAATACGCTAGTTGCCATGGAGCGCTCAGGTCTGCTGCTCGACCGGGTGGCGACCGCGTTCTCCAATCTCAACGCCTCCAATGGTGACGATGAGATGCTGAAGATCGAGACCGAGATGGCGCCGTTACTGAGTGCGCACTACGACGCCGTACATCTCGATCCGGCGCTGTTCGCGCGCATCGATGCGCTGTACGCGCAGCGCATGCAGCTGAACCTCGATCCCGAGTCGCTGCAGTTACTGGAGCGCTATCACACCCAGTTCGTGCGTGCCGGCGCGCGACTGTCCGAGGCGGACCAGGCCCGGCTGCGTCAGTTCAACCAACAGCTGTCCGCGCTCACCACCCAGTTCCGACAAAACGTCCTGAAATCCTCGCGCAAGGCTGCGGTCGTGGTCGAGAGTGAGTCGGAGCTCAAAGGACTGACGGCAGCGCAGATTGCGGCCGCGGCAGATGCCGCGGCAGCCCACGGCCTGAACGGCAAGTGGCTGATGGCGCTACAGAACACCACCATGCAGCCGCTGCTGTCGCAGTTGCATGACCGCGAGCTGCGCCGGCGGATCTTTCAGGCCTCGGTGGCGCGCTCCATCGGCGATGGCAGCGACAATACCCATGTCATCGCGCACATCGTCCTGCTGCGCGCCGAGCGCGCGCGCCTGCTTGGCTACCCGAATCATGCCGCCTATGTACTGCAGGATGAGACCGCCGGCAACCCGGCGGCGGTGGACAGCATGCTGCGGCTGATCGCGGGCTCGGCGCTGCAGGACGCGCAGCGGCGAGCGGCACAGATTCAGCAGCTGATCGACGCGCAGGCCGCCGCCGGCCATCGCGCAAGCTTCAGGCTGCAACCCTGGGACTGGGACTTTTATTCCGAGCAGCTGCGCAAGGCGAAATATGAATTCGACGCCGCGCAGATCAGACCGTACTTCGAACTCAACCACGTGCTGCAGGATGGTGTGTTCTATGTCGCCCACCAGCTCTACGGCTTAAGCTTCACGGAGCGTCACGATCTGCCGGTCTATCAGAAGGACGTGCGCGTGTTCGAGGTATTCGATGCCGACGGCTCGCCGCTGGCGCTGTTCCTGGCCGACTACTATGCGCGCGACAATAAAGAGGGCGGCGCGTGGATGGATAACTACGTCGGGCAATCGAAGCTGTTGGGCCTGAAGCCGGTGGTGGTCAACAATCTCAATATCCCGCAGCCAGCCGCCGGCGCCCCGACGCTGCTGACCTTCGATGAAGTCACCGCCATGTTTCACGAGTTTGGTCACGCGTTGCACGGCATGCTGTCGAACGTGCAGTTCCCGACGCTGTCGGGGACCAATGTGCCGCGCGATTTTGTCGAATACCCCTCGCAATTCAACGAAATGTGGACCCGTGAGCCCGCGGTGCTGGCAAATTTTGCGCATCACTACCAGACCGGCGAAGCATTGCCGCAGGCACTGCTCGACAAGGTGGTCGAGGCACAGACCTTCGATGAGGGTTATCGCACCACCGAATACGTCGCGGCCGCCACCATCGACCAGTCGTGGCATCAGATCGACGCCGCGCTGGCACCGCGCGCGGATCAGGTCATGCACTTCGAGTCCGCGGCGCTCAGCAAGCACGGTCTGGCCTATGGGCCGGTGCCGCCGCGCTATCACTCGCCGTATTTCCTGCACATCTTCTCCGGCGGCTACTCCGCGGGCTACTACGCCTATCTGTGGAGCGAGGTACTGGCACGCGACACCGGTGAGTGGCTGCACCAGCACGGCGGATTGACGCGCGCCAACGGAGATTACCTGCGCGCACGGATTCTCTCGCGCGGGCGCACCGAGGATCCGCAGAAGATGTTCGAGGAATTCTATGGCGGGCCGCCGGACATCGGGCCGCTGCTCCAATATCGCGGCCTGAGGGCAGCGCCTTGAAGCGGAAATCACACTTCGACCTGGCGCGCGGCTGCCTGATCTGCACTCTGGCCGGCCTTGCGATCTGGGCGCGCGGCTATGGCGACGAGGTCTACAAGACCACCGATGCCTCCGGCCACGTGGTGTATTCCGATCATCCCATCTCGCCCACGGCGGAAAAAATGTCGGTGCCGGTCACACAGCCGGATCCGGCTGAGGCCGCCCGGCTGGCCAAACAACGCGCACTGGAAGATGCCGAGTTCGCGCAGCGCAGCCGCCAGGACGCCGCCGATGCCAGCAAGCAGGCCGCGCAAGCCAAGCAGGATGCGGCCCGCTGCACCGCCGCGCGCACTCGCTACAATTACCTGATGCAGGTCAGCCGCCTGTACCGGGTCGACGCTGATGGCAATCGGGCCTACTACTCGGACGAAGAGGGTGACGCCATGCGAGCCACCGCCAAGCAGGCGATGGAACAGGCCTGCGGCAAGTAGAGTATCGGTGATGCCGCCCTGGAAGCGCGTCGTGTCATGGTGCATTCACCTGACGCTGATCATCGCCAGCAGCGCAGTCCACGCGCAGCTGTACAAGTACCGGGATGCCAGCGGCGCCTGGGTTTACACCGACCGCCAGCCGCCGGCCGGCGCCAAAGCCGAAACGATGACGGTGGCTCTGGAGGTCAAGGCGCCGCGCATCACGGTGGAACAGCACGTCGATGGTCAGCAATTGAGTCTGCTGGCCATCAATGAATGCGCCTGTGACGCGGAGTTCCTGCTGCAGATCGCCGATGCCGGCAACGTCTCGCTGCCACAAAGCGCCGCCGCGGCCGTGTCTCCAGGCAGATCCCATGTGGTGCTGCAGCCGCACTCACGCCAGGCGCTGCTGAGCGCAGCGGTCGATGGCGCGAGCATCTCGGGCTTCAAATTCGCTTGGCGCGTGGTGCTCGGCACCCCCGGGGCCACGCATCGACCGCACGAACCTTATCGCGTGCCGTTTGCATTGGGATCGAGCTTCAAAGTCTCGCAGGCCTATCCGCTGCGCATTACCCATACCACCCCGGATTCGGAGTACGCCGTGGACCTGGCGGTACCGGATGGCACGCCGATCTACGCCGCCAGGGAAGGCATCGTGATCAACGTGCGCCACGACTACTTTCGCGGTGCACCCGACATGGCGATGCTGGACCAGGCCAACGTCGTGGAAATCCTGCACGACGATGGCACCATCGGCATCTACGCGCATCTGCACTGGGAATCCATCCGCGTACAGCCAGGTCAGAGCGTGCGCCGGGGCCAGTACATCGCCGACTCCGGCAACACCGGACTGACCACCGGTCCGCATCTGCATTTCGCGGTGGTGCGCAATGCCGGACAGCACGCCGAATCGGTACCGGTGCAGTTCGCCGGCAGCGGCGGGGTCGCGGTAACGCCGCAGGCCGGAATGCTGCTGACCGCCTACTGAGCGCAGATGCATTCGATCAGAATCGCAGCGTGACTCCGGCATCGAACGATCGGCCCTGCGCCGGCAGGGGGCGGAACGTGGCTCCGGCATAGCCGGGAGGATACAGAGCGGATTGCCAGGTGCCACCCAACGGATTCTGGTACTGCCGGCCGAGCAGATTGGTCGCGGCAAGATCAAGGCGCACAGAGCGCCATTCATAGGCGGTGCGCAGATCGAGGATCGCGTAACCGGGCGTCTGCGGTTCAAGACGGATCTCATCGACCTCGCTCTTATGTTCCACGGCGTGCAATTGAAGCGCGCTCGACCACCGGCCGAGTTGATGCTCCAGGGCGATGGTGCCGTGCAATGGCATCATGTGGTACAGATGGGTATGCGTGGACAGATCCTGGCCGCGTACCAGGCCGCCGGCGCCGGTCAGCCGAAACGTGCCGCTCGCCGGACTGCTTGAAAGCGTAACGGCGCCGGTCGCATCGATGCCATAGAGGCGTGCCCTCTGATTGGCAAACATCAATTGCGAGGCCGGCGTGCCGGTGCAGGCCGGCCCACAGATCGGCACCACGCCGATATAGTCCTGGACGCTGGTGTAGTAGGGCGTGAGCTTGAGGTCCCAGAGCCGGGCGCCAGGGTCGTGCCAGTCCCCCAAAATGCTCGCGGTCAGGGCGGTCTCGGGCTTGAGGTCGGGATTGCCCGTGTAACCGTTGCCGTCACCGAACCAGCTGACCATACCGATCGTATTTGTCCCCCAGGCATAACGCTCGTAGAAGTTGGGCGAGCGGTTCTTGCGTGCCAGACCCAGGCTGTAGCTTTGCTGATCGTCGGGCTGGTAGCGGCTGAGCAGGCTTGCGTCGACATTGACGTCCGTGCGCGCGCGATGCGATGCGTTGAACGCCTCAGCGGTCGGGTCGATGCCGTCGTAGCCCTGCACCGGCCCGGTATTCATCCATACCGTGTCGTTACGCGCACCGAGCAGCGTGCTCCAGGTGGCGCCCCAGCGGCGCTCCCATTCTGCAAAGCTTCCCAAGCGCGTGCGTGTCGCAGCATTGAGATTGATGTAGTCGAACATCATGCCGATCGGGGCGCCTGGCCAGCGGTCATCGAGGCTCTGCACCTGCAGTTCATTGCCGACACGCAGTTCATCTCGCGCCGAGGTGGCAATGTCCGCTTCGATGCGATAACCGAAATCGCGCGCCCGCTCCCGCGTCGGCATCAGCCCCATACTGGTGATGTCCACCGGGCTGGGCGCATAACGATCCGGTGCATTGCCATTCATCTGGTGGCGGATGCGGTTGTAATAGGCGCTCATGCTCAGCTCGCCCCAGTCATAGCCACCCTGATAGCGTGCATTGATGAACGCCCCGACATTCCCGGACAGATCCATGTCCGCATTGGGGAACCCTTCGTAAGGCATGTACTGCAGCGCCGCCTGCGCCTCATACTGGTTCTGCCCGCTGCGATAGGCAGCCGTGACCTGCTGGTTCGAGGTCTCAAATCGTGAGGCGTTGATGCGTTCGCCGTCGGCGTCGCGGTAGTCGCCCGCCCGGCTGCCGGAACCCTGGTACGCGAGGCTGAAATCGCTGCTGGCCATGGTGGCGGCGGCCGCCCCGCCGACCGCGGCGCTATTGCTGCGATAGAAGTTCGAGACATCGACATGGCGCTCAACAGCACCGTCGGTGGCGGCGAAAGCCGGCGCTGCGGAATCCACCAGTATCGTGCCGCCGATACTGTCGCCGCCGAGACTGACCGGAGTGACGCCGGGCAGTACTGCGATGCGCGCCACATTCGCCGGATCGATGTAGGATAGCGGCGGGTTCATGTGCATCGGGCAGGCGGCTGCGACTGGCACGCCGTTGACCAGAGTGAGGTTGCGGTCATCCCCGAGGCCGTGAATCATCGGCAGACTGGATACGCCGCCGTTGTGCGCGGCATCCACGCCCGGCAGCAACGATGCCGTATCACTGCTACTCAGGCGCCTGGCCGCCAGCTGGTCCGCGCCCAGCGTGAGTTCGTTGCCCGCCGGCACATCATCCGCGATCGCTTCGATCACTACGGTTACCTGCTGGCTCGCCGTCTGCGCCCAGCCCTGCGAGCAGGCCAGCGCGAAGCAGGATCCGAAAAGCGCGCCGATAAGCGCGATCCGAGCCGGGCGCGGACGCTTCTGGCAGACGGCACTAATCCACAACGGCATCAGCTCGGGAAGGGGTTATCGCACTTACGCGGCCTAGAATGACGTGAGGCAGCGATGTTGCCAAG
Source organism: Steroidobacteraceae bacterium (assembly GCA_036262215.1). Lineage (GTDB taxonomy): Bacteria > Pseudomonadota > Gammaproteobacteria > Steroidobacterales > Steroidobacteraceae > FEN-1191. Next base: position 7,042 of record DATAJH010000066.1, on the reverse strand, counting down.
GCTGGTCGCCAGAGAACTCAAGCCGGCTGTATCAGCGTTGGCGTTATGACCGCAACTTGGAGGACAGACTGTGCGAGAGACGAACAATGTTGACGGATCCGGGGAAGGGTTGACCCGGCGCGAGTTTGTTGCGGCCGGTGCCGCGGCGGGCGCGGTGGCGTTGCCGGTGTTTGCCGCAGCACAAGTGCTTGTGTCACCTGCGCCGCCAAGCTCGGTGGATCTGCTCGTCATCGGGCCGGACATCGTCACGTTCGACGACCAGGATAGCGTGATCATGGACGGGGCGATCGCGGTGAACGGCAATGCCATCGTATGGATGGGCAAGTCTGGTGACGCGGCGAGGATGTTCACGGCGAAGGAGACGGTGAAGGCTGCGGGCCAGATTGCGATGCCGGGGATGACGGATACGCACTATCACACGGCGCAGCAGTTCTTGCGCGGGGTGCATCGCACGACGCATCGCAAGGGACCGAGCTGGAAGAAGATCCTGATTCCATTCGAGAGCGGGCTCGATGAGCACGATGTATACAACAGCGGCATGGTTGGGTACACGTCGATGATCAGCGCTGGGACGACGTGCTTTCTGGAGGCGGGTGGCCCGCATCCGGACATGATGGGCAAGGCGGCGGATGAGGTCGGGATTCGGGGAAGGGTATCGCTCAATACCTGCGATATGGACGGAGAAGGTGGGCCGCTGCCGAAGTCTCACATAATGACGACCAGCCAGGCGCTCAAGGAGAACGAGGCGCTGGTGAAGCGCTGGCAGGGAAACTCGCGGGTGAAGGCCTGGCTCTCACTGCGCCAGATCCTGGTGAATACGGAAGAGCTGCGCATTGGGATGTCAAAGCTGGCCGAGGAGCTTGATACGGCGATCCACACACATCTGTCGGAAGGCACCTACGAGGTCGACTATACGGTGGAGAACTACAACATGCGTCCACCACAGTACTTCGAGAGCATTGGGATCTTCAATAAACGAATGCACTGTGCGCATTCGATCTATCTGACGCCGGCGGACGTTGATTGCTACGCGAAACACGATGCTTCGGTGGCGCACTGCGCTTTCAACAACTACAACGGCGGACCACAACGCATGCTGGAGATGGTGCGGGCAAAGATTCGCGTCGGGTTGGGCACGGACGGGCCGAACTCGCGCGGCACGCTTGATTTATTCCAGGTCAGCCACTATGCGGTACTGGGCCAGCAGATCGGCTACGCCACGGCGTGGCACGCGCCGGCGCAGATTACATACTCCGATATGTTGAAGCACGCTTGCCGCGGCGGCGCCAACGCGGCGCATCTGGGTGATAAAACGGGAAGCCTTGAGGTTGGTAAGCTTGCGGACATTGTGCTGGTCGGGCATGACGATCATGACCAGTTTACCAGCGTGGATCCGACCATCACGCTGGCGCAGAACGTGGTTGGCCATCACGTGCGAACCACGATTGTGGACGGCAGGGTGGTGATGAAGGACCGTGAATTTCTGACCGTGGATGTCGAGAAGCTGCGCGCCGACGTGAAACAGCGTTACCCGCGGATGATCGACCGCTACGAAAAGGCGATCCTGCTTACCAGTGGTTAGGCAAGGTGACGCGGATGATAGACTCCATCCCGCCGGGCAAACCCGATCATCGCTCCCTATACGGCAAAGGAATCGACATGACACTCAAGCCAGCCTTCCTCGTTGCGGCTCTGTCGTTCTGGATCGGAACTGCAGTGGCGGATGGTTTCAAGCCCCCACCGATGAGAGATGGCCTGTGGGAGACTCACAGTACGCAGACCCAGCAAGGCAAGACCGTGTCTGATAGTTCGGTGAAGATGTGTCAGTCGAAGGAGCTCACCGAGTCGATGCAGTCGAGCGGAGCGGAGTTGAGGAAGAACAATGAATGCACCTCCAGCGTGACTCAACCGTCGACCAATACCTACGTGGAGGAGAGCCGATGCGCCAAAGGGCCAAACGCCGGCTCCGTCACCAAGGTCGTCTACACCCACCAGGGCGATACCGCGTCTCATACGGAGATGCATATGAACGTGGGCAAATCGGAGACCGTGATGATCATGGACGCCAAGTACCTGGGTAGCTGCCCGACGGGCATGAAGCCCGGCGATCTGATCATGGACGGCAAGATAATCTCCGGCGGAAAATGAGATACGCCTGCGATACGCAGCCGGGCGATCTCAGCAGCGCTCCAGCGTCACAAAGCTCATCGCGTAGGCGTGGCGTGCATCGGCCGCGTGCACCACCGGATCGCTTTGGCGCCAGCCGGGAAAATCGCGCAGCGGAAAATAGACATCGCCCGCCACGACCGCGTGCACGCGCGTCAGGTAGATGCGCGTCGCCAGCGGCAGCGCCAGCGCGAATACCTCGGCGCCGCCGATGACGCACAGCTCCGCGGCACCGGCCGCCATCGCACGTGCCTGGCCGACGCTGTGCACGTATTCGACGCCGGCCGCAGATGCGGGCGTGGCGCGGCTCATCACCAGGTTGCGCCTGCCCGGCAGCGGCTTGCCGATCGACTCGAAGGTGCGCCGCCCCATCAGCACCGGCTTGCCGAAGGTCACGACCTTGAAGTACTTGAGATCGTCCGGCAGATGCCACGGCAGTGCGCCGTCCCTGCCGATCACACCGTTCTCTGCCATCGCAACGACGAGTGCGACGCTCGGGGCGCCCAGGGGCGGATTCGAATCGGGAGCAGCCATGACCTGTGTCAAGCAGCACTCAAAGGTATCGGGCTACATGAGGAATTTTTGATTATAAAAATTCCTCATGTAGCCCGATACCTTCCAGTGTAGTTTGGCCGCGCTCGCGGCTGCTTCGGATTCGGCCGCGTCACAGCTCGATTTGCGTGGCCAGCACGATCACCCGCCGTTCCGGCATACGAAAAAACTCCGCCGCCTGCGCGCTGCGTCGCTGCATCCACGCGAACAGGCGTCGACGCAGCCCTTCGTAGCCGCCGCGCCGGCGCGGCACCACCAGGTGCCAGCCCAGGAAGAACGAGCAGTCCTCGGCAAACAGCTTCAATCCGCGGGCGCGGCATTGCTTGAGGGCCAGGCTCACATCCGGCGTCTCCATGAATCCGAAGCGCGCGGTTACCGCGTACACCTCCGGCATCAGCATCTCGATGCGCACGCGATCGGCCGGATCCTGGCGTGGGGCGCGTGCGATATCCATGTTCAGGAACACGATCCGCTGGTGCGCGACGTGATTGTGCTCCAGGTTTCGCATCAGCGCGGTCGGCACGTACAGCGGATCGCTGGCCAGAAACACCGCGGTGCCCGGCACGCGCGCGACTCCCTCCAGCAGCTTCGGCAGCTGCGATAGCGGCACCGCGACCGCCCGCAGCGCGCTGCGCAGCAGCCGCCGGCCGCTGCGCCACACCATGAACACGCTGAACATCATCAGCGCCAGCGTCAGCGGCACCCAGGCCCCGTCGGTGAACTTGGTCATGTTGCCGATGAAGTACACCAGGTCGACACACATCAGCGGCCCGAACACGCCCGCGACCTGCCAATGCCGCCAGTGCCACTGCGACACCGCGAGCTGCATGCCGAGCAGCGTGGTGATGAACATGGTTCCGGCCACCGCCGCGCCATAGGCGGCGCCCAACGCCGCCGAAGTGCGAAATGCCAGCACGAATAAACACACCGCGATCAGCACGAACCAGTTCACCGCCGGTACGTAGATCTGGCAGTGCTCGTGCGCCGAGGTTTGCGTGATGCGCAGCCGCGGCAGCAGATCGCGCTGGATGCACTGGCGCGTGACCGAGAACGCGCCGGTGATGGTCGCCTGCGAGGCGATGATCGTGGCCACGGTCGCCAGCAGCACCATCAGCGGCAAGGTCGCGGTTGGCACCAGCTGGTAGAGCGGCAGATGCGCCGCGGCCGGATTGCCTAGTATCAGCGCCCCCTGGCCGAAATAATTCAGCACCAGCGCCGGCCACACCAGCGTAAACCATGCCACCCGCACCGGCTTCTTGCCGAAGTGACCCATGTCGGCATACAGGGCTTCGCCGCCGGTCATCGCCAGAAACACCCCGCCGAGGATCCCGAGCGACAGGCCCGGCCGGCTGGCCAGCAGCATCAGCGCATAGGACGGGCTCAACGCCGCCAGCACCGACGGGTTCTTCAGCAGCGCCGCCAGCCCGGACACCGCCAGCACCAGGAACCACACCAGCATGATCGGGCCAAACAGGCGGCCGACCCGTTCCGTGCCGCGGCTCTGGATTGCAAACAGCCCGATCATGATGACCAGTGTCACCGGCACCACGGCGCGGCCGGTGTCGGGACTCAGATTCTGCAGCCCCTCCACCGCGCTCAGCACCGAGATCGCAGGCGTGATCAGCGCATCGCAGTAGAACAGCGCCGCGCCCAGCGCCGCCAGCATGACGATCACCCGCTGCCAGCGATTACCGGCCGCCAGGCTGCGCTGCACCAAGGCGAACAAGGACAGGATTCCGCCCTCGCCATCGTTGTCGGCGCGCATGATCAGCACCACGTACTTGAGCGTGACCACCACCAGCAGGCTCCAGAAGATCAGTGACAGCACCCCCAGCACCGCCAGCCGGTCGGTGGGTGCTCCGGCGGCGGTGAGCGATGCCTCGAGGGCATACAGCGGGCTGGTGCCGATATCCCCATAGACCACGCCCATGGCGCCGATGACCGCCGTACCCGACAGGCGCGGTGTTTTCACGCCCGCTTCCCGGCGCGCCGCGGCCGGCGTGCGTTGCGCCTGGGCGGCCATAGCATCGAGCCACGACAGCCCTGCGCGCCGCAGCGGCAGGCGTAGATTTCATCGACGTTGGGCGGATCGTCGCGATCGCGGCCGATCTGATAGTCGTAGGTGAGCTCCTCACCGGGCTGAATGGTGCGGATGGCCTCGATGAACACGCGCCGGTCATCGATCAGCGACTCGCAGTTCGGATCGCAGCAATGGTTGATGAAGCGCGCGTCGTTGCCATTGACGCCGCCGTCGATGACAACGCTGCGATCGACGATGAACAGGAATGTGTGGTTGTCGCTAATGGGTTTGTGCTCGTAGCGCCGGTCCGCCTGCCGGTGCGACAGCCGGTCGCCCAGGTACTCGATGATGCGCGTGCCCTTGCGGATGCGGCGCAGGGCGAACACGCCGCGGCCATGAACGCGCGAGCGGCGCACGCGCATCATCCCGGGTCGCGCCACTATCGCGGCCACCGTCTTGGCACGCCGCGCAGCGACCGGCCGCGGCCGCTTGCCGCGGCCGGGTTTCTTGCCACGTTGACTCATACGGCGACACGCGCCCGAATCGCCGGATGGAACTGGTAGTTCATGAACTCAAAATCCTCGTACTGGTAGTCAAATATACTGGGCGGGCGGCGCCGGATGCGCAGCTGCGGCGCCGGCAGCGGCGCGCGCGACAGCTGCAGCTCGACCTGTTGCAGGTGATTCAGATACAGGTGGCAATCGCCGCCGGTCCAGATGAATTCCCCCGGTGCCAGATCGCACTGCTGCGCCAGCATGCAGGTCAGCAGCGCATAAGAGGCGATGTTGAACGGCACGCCGAGAAAAATGTCCGCGCTGCGCTGGTACATCTGGCACGACAACTTGCCGGCCGCGACGTAGAACTGGAACAGCAGGTGGCACGGCGCCAGCGCCATCTGCTCCAGTTCCCCGACATTCCAAGCGCTCACCAGCATGCGGCGCGAATCCGGATTGCTCCGAAGCTGCTGCACGATGTTGCTGATCTGATCGATCTGCCGGCCATCGGCCGCGGCCCAGCTGCGCCATTGCTTGCCATACACCGGTCCGAGCTCACCGCGTTCATCCGCCCATTCGTCCCAGATGGTCACGCCATGCTCGTGCAGGTAGCGCACGTTGGTGTCGCCGCGCAGGAACCACAACAGCTCGTAGATCACCGACGGCAGATGGATTTTCTTGGTAGTGAGCAGCGGGAAGCCTCCCGCCAGGTCGAAACGCAGCTGCTGGGCGAACAGCGACAGCGTCCCGGTGCCGGTACGATCGTCCTTGCGAACGCCACGTTCGCGCACCGTGCGCATCAGCTCCAGGTACGGAATCATTGCACCGCTACGAAATTTCCGGAGGGCGTATTTTGCCGATAGGCCACGACCCACAGCCACATGCCCAGCAGCAGCATCGGCAGCGACAGCAGCTGCCCCATCGTCAGCCAGCCGAACGCCAGGTAGCCGATTCCCACGTCGGGCTCGCGCACGAATTCGACCAGGATGCGCGCGGTGGAATAGCAGATGAGAAACAGCGCCGACGGCGCATAGCGCGGTCGCGGCCGGCTGGTGAAGCTCCACATGATGGTGAACAGCACCAGGCCTTCGAGCGTCGCCTCGTACAGCTGCGACGGATGACGGGCGATGGGAGCGCCGCCGTTCGGATCCGGCACCAGCATTGCCCACGGCACGTCGGTCGGCCGGCCCCAGAGCTCGCCGTTGATGAAATTGCCCAGGCGCCCGAAGAACAGACCGACCCCGGGCAGCGGGGCGGCAAAGTCGTACACGTCGAACGCGTGCCGCTGCCGCTGGCGGCCGAACACCCAGGCCGCCGTCAGCACGCCGAGCATGCCGCCGTGGAACGACATGCCGCCTTCCCAGATCTTGAGCGGATACAGCCAGTCGCCGCGCCACAGCGGCATGCCGTAGAACAGCACGTAGCCGACGCGGCCGCCGAGAATCACCCCGAGCATGGCGTAGAACAGGAAATCGTCCACATCGGCCGCGCTCCAGGTCGAGCCGGGTCGCGCGGCACGCCGGCGCGCCAGCCACCAGGCCGCGGCAAAACCCAGCAGGTACATCACCCCGTACCAGTGGATATGCAGCGGCCCGAGGTTCAGGGCGATCGGGTCAATGTTCGGATATCGAAGCATGCCGTAATTCTAGCGGGTTGCGCCGCCAGCCGCTGTCACGCCCGCGGCGCGCGCCTCGCTCACGCGCCTCACTCGCGCGTGACCCGGCAGAAAAATGCCTTTAGATAGCGCGTTTCCTCGATCGCCGGGTGCACCGGGTGATCGAACGCCTGGCCGCCGCTGTAGATCACCTGC
>DATAJH010000065.1:0-2362 GCA_036262215.1 Steroidobacteraceae bacterium | reverse complement strand
GCCAGCAGGCGCTCGCGTGTAATGCCGTGCACCGCGCGCGCGCCCTCGTCGATCTCGCGCTCCGGATTGAGGTAGCGCTGGAAGTGCCGGCCGCTGGGCCGCCGATTGACCAGTTCGACACAGCCGATTTCGATGATTCGGTGGCCGCGTTCGGCTTCCAGCCCGGTGGTTTCGGTATCAAGAACGATCTGTCGCATAAACGGTCAGCCTGTCAGTTCACGCGCGAGTCTAGCGCAAGCAGCCCATCGATCGCGGCATTGGCCAGCGCATCGCAGCGCTCGTTGCCCGGTATTCCGGCGTGCCCCGGGACCCAGTGCCACTCGATACGGTGCCGTGCGGCCACGCTCTCCAGCAGCTGCCACAGATCCTGGTTCTTGACCGGTTTTTTGTCGGCGGTCTTCCAGCCGCGCGCCTTCCATTGCGGCAACCACTCGAGAATGCCGCGGCGCACGTACTGCGAGTCGGTGTAGAGCCGCACGTCGACGGACTTTTTCAGCGCCTGCAGCGCCGCGATCACCGCCTGCAGCTCCATGCGATTGTTGGTGGTCTGATGCTGCGCGCCGGATATCTCCTTCTCGCGGCCCGCGGCCGACAGCACGGCGGCCCAACCGCCGGGTCCGGGATTGCCGCGACAGGCCCCGTCGGTGTAGATATCCACCACGCCGCTCAAGCGCTGGGCTCCACCAGGCCGCCGAACACCGGCCGCCGCTCGCGCAACCGCGGCCGGATCGGCGTCAGCGTGTAGACGCGCTTACGCGCCTTGATCACATAGGCGGCGGCTGGCCATGGATAGAACCAGCCGCGGTACAGGATGCTCGGCACAGCCGACTCGATACTGCCGTGCAGGGCTCGCGGCAGGCAGTACAGATACGGCCGCACGCTCACGATCTCGTAGCTCAGCAGCGCCAGCCAGTCACGCACCCGTGAGCCCGGCAGGATACGACGCAGTCCGGGTGGGAATCCCGCCCGGGAGGCCGCCGCCCGCAATCCCCACAGGCTCGCCGGCCGGAACCCCAGAACGATCAGCTGGCCCTCGGCCACCAGCACCCGATCGGCCTCCCGCAGTACCGCGTACGGGTCGGCCGCAAGCTCCAGTGTGTGCGGCAGCAGTACTGCGTCGACCGAAGCGTTATTGATCGGCAGGTGTGCCAGCCGGGCCACGATGTCACCGCAGGCGCCGGTCTCGGCCGAGTCCGCGACCACGCTCTGACGACGAATGCGCGCCGGCGCCAGCAGTTCGCGCCCGACGCCCCAGGTGCCAAGCTGCAGCAGCTCCTGGCCGAACACATCGTCGAAGGTGCTGGCCAGCAGCTGCGCCTCGGCCTGGATCAGCGCGCGACCGAGCTGCCCACGCTGCCATTGATGCAATTCCGGAATCGAATCCGTCATAACATGGTTATCTGGGGATTGTGATCGGGTACTGGAAAAACACTAGCAATTATGTGAACTTACATGTTAAATAAGCTGCGCCTGCCGTCTAGGCTTTGGGCATACCGTAACACGTTCGAAAAACCCGATAACGGGGTGCAGAAGTTTGAGCCGCCCACAGCTGATCACCAAGCCGCCTAGCATCGTCCTGCTTTCGCTGTTGCTGCTGGCTGGGTGCGCACATCAGCCTGCACGAACCCCCGTGGCAACTGCGCCGGTGGCGATTGCTCCGGTCGCGGCCGTCGACATTCCTGCGCCAGCCAGCACAGCTGACAGCTCCGGGACAGCGCCATTGGTGACCGCCGACACCGGCAGCGCCGCGCCGGGCTCTGACATGGCCGCGGCCACCGGCGATGCACTCGACGGTGGTACCACGACCGATGCCGAGGGCCTGCCCGGGCCTCCGGCGGACAGCCTGCTGATCGTCAGGCAGCCCGAGCTGTTTGCACGCCTGCGCAGCGGCTTCCAGCTCGACGACGTCGATGAACCGGCGGTCGCCAGCCAGGTAAACTGGTTTGCCAATCACCCGGATTTTCTCGAGCGCACCTGGGGGCGCGCCGGACTGTGGCTGTACTACATCGTCGGCCAGCTCGAGCAGCGCAAGATGCCGGCCGAGCTCGCGCTGCTGCCGGTCATTGAGAGCGCCTTCGAGCCCTATGCCTACTCGCGCGCCCGTGCCGCGGGTCTGTGGCAGTTTATATCGGATACCGGGCGCCGTTTCGGTCTCAAGCAGGACTGGTGGTACGACGGCCGTCGCGACCCGATCGAGGCGACGCGCGCAGCACTGGATTATCTGCAGGCGCTGCACGATGAATTCGACGGCGACTGGCTGCTGGCGGTTGCAGCATACAACTGCGGCGAACTCACGGTCAGCCGTGCCATCGAGCGCAATCAGCGCCAGGGCAAGCCGACCGACTTCTGGCACCTGAAGCTA
>DATAJH010000064.1:0-2426 GCA_036262215.1 Steroidobacteraceae bacterium | reverse complement strand
ATGCAGAAGTGCGTACAGGCGTTCCAGGCTGACCTGAAAAAGCTGCGCACGGGGCGCGCGCACCCGAGCCTGATCGAACACCTGAAGGTGGACTATTACGGCTCGGATGTGCCGCTGCAGCAAGTGGCAAACATCAGCGTCGAGGACGCGCGCACGCTCGTAGTCTCGCCGTGGGAGAAGACTATGGTCGGGCCGATCGAGAAGGCAATCCACAAATCCGAGCTCGGGCTCACGCCCAACACCGCCGGCGCGGTCATCCGCATCCCACTGCCGCCGTTGACCGAAGAGCGCCGCCGCGACATCACCAAGATCGTGCGCCAGGATGCCGAGAATGCCCGCGTGAGCGTGCGCAGCGTGCGCCGCGATGCGCTGGCGGACATCAAGGAAATGCTCAAGGAAAAGCAGATCTCGCAGGACGACGAGCGCCGCGGACAGGACGATATTCAGAAACTCACCGACCGGCATATCGCCGAGATCGATCAGCTGTTGGCGGCCAAGGAAAAGGAAATTCTTCAGGTTTGAGCAGCGATTCCCCAGACCCCGAGTCCAGCCCGCTGCCCCGCCACGTGGCCATCGTCATGGATGGCAATGGGCGTTGGGCGCGCGCGCGCGGCGGCCTGCGCGCCGACGGCCACCGCGCCGGAGTTACGCCGGTGCGCATGGTCATAGAGGAGTGCGTGCGGCACGCTATCGGCGCTTTGACGCTGTTCGCCTTCAGCAGCGAGAACTGGGGCCGTCCGCGCGATGAGGTCATGAGCCTGATGGCGTTGTTCGTGGAATCGCTCGAGGCCGAAATCGAGGAATTGCACCGCCGCGGTGTGCGCGTACGCTTTATCGGCGAGCGCGATGAACTGGACGCGCGGCTGAAGGCCAGCATGGCCAGCTCCGAGCAGGTGACGGCCGCGAATACCCGCCTGTCGCTGCAGATTGCGGTCAGCTACGGCGGCAGGAGCGACATAGTGAATGCGGCGCGCCGCCTGGCGCTGCAGGTCGAGCGACATCAGCTCCCGGCCGAGCAGCTGGATGAGACGACTTTCGGCGCGGCGCTGGCACTGGGTGGCATCTGCGACCCGGATCTGTTCATTCGTACCGGCGGCGAACAGCGCATCAGCAACTTCCTGCTGTGGAACCTGGCCTATACCGAGCTGTATTTCACCGATCGGTTATGGCCGGATTTCGACGCGCCGGCGTTCGAGGCCGCCCTGCAGCACTACGCTGCGCGGCAGCGGCGCTTCGGACTGAGCGCCGAGCAGATCCGGGCCGCCGACGCCAGGGCTTCTTGAGGCCGGCGCCGATGCTGCGTTCCCGCGTGCTCACCGCCCTGGCGCTGACCACCCTGCTGGTGGTGGCGATAGTCTATCTGCCATTGGGCATAACCGCCTCGATCCTGGGCCTAATCCTGCTGATCGGCGCCTGGGAGTGGTCGGCGTTCCTGGCAGTGGGGCCGCCCTGGCGCCTGCTGTACGTGCTCGCCATCGGCGTGCTGGCGCTAGCCGGCTGGCGCTACACCATCGACGTCACGCGCTTCCGGCAGATGCTGGAGCTGGGACTGGCGTGGTGGCTGGTGGCGCTGGCCTGGATCGTCTGGGCGCCGCAGCGCGTCGGCCGCGTGGCAGCGGCGCTGGCCGGTGCGTTGGCGTTGCTGCCGACCTGGATCGCGCTGGTGCATATCGATGCGCTGTGGACCGACGGCGCGCAGTGGACGCTGTTCATCCTGGCACTGGCCTTCCTGGCCGACACCGGCGCTTTTTTTGCCGGCGGACAGTTCGGCCGGCTGCACCTGGCGCCGCGCGTGTCGCCCAACAAAACCTGGGAAGGGGTAATCGGCGGTATGCTGTTCGCACTGGCGTTTGCGGCCGCCGGTGTCTGGTGGTTTGCGCTGCCGGCGCTGAACTTTCTGCCGCTGTGCCTTTCCGCCGCGGCCTTCTCCGTCATCGGCGACCTGACCGAGAGCCTGCTCAAGCGCCACGTGCGCCTCAAAGACAGCGGCCGGCTGTTTCCGGGTCACGGCGGCGTGCTGGATCGCATCGACAGCGCCACGGCCGCGACGCCGGTGATGGCGCTGGGCTTGATCTGGCTCGGGGTAGGAAAATGAGCATCGGCGTGGCGGTTCTGGGCTCGACCGGCAGCGTGGGCTGCAGCACGCTCGAGGTGCTGTGGCTCAATCGCGAGCGCTTCCGACTGGCTGTGCTTGCCGCGCGCAGCAACGTCGAGGCGTTGCTGGGCCAATGCCTTCGGTTCGAGCCCGAGTGGGCGGCGATGGAATCGCTCGAGGCCGCGCGCGAGCTGGAACGGGGCCTGCGCGCCGCCGGCAGCCGCACGCGCGTCGCCGCCGGTGCGGACTCGATTACGCAGCTGGCAGCCGATGCCCGGGTGGATTATGTGATGGCGGCGATCAGCGGTGCTGCGGGGCTGCCCTCGACACT
>DATAJH010000063.1:0-20489 GCA_036262215.1 Steroidobacteraceae bacterium | reverse complement strand
CGGGACCGAGCGCGACATGAATTATCATGTGGCGGGGACTGGGAATGCTCAATAAAACCATAACCGCAAGCGAGGAGACACCATGTCTGAAGCCTTAACCACGCCCGGGCCGTCCGCAGGGCTGCTGGACCGCGACCGCTCGGTGGCCGGACCGAATTTCAATCGCTGGCTGGTACCCCCGGCGGCCCTGGCCATCCACCTGTGCATCGGCATGGGCTACGGTTTTTCCGTGTTCTGGCTGCCGATGAGCAAGCTGCTCAGCGGCACCGACGATGCCGCCTGCAAGGCACTGGGCCTGTCCGCCATGCTGACCACCACCAGCTGCAACTGGAGCGTGCCGCTGGTCACGCATACCTTCGAATTGTTCATCGCCGTGCTGGGCATTTCCGCGGCGGTGTGGGGCGGCTGGCTGGAGCACGCCGGCCCGCGCAAGGCCGGGTTCATCGCCGCGTTGTGCTGGGGCGGCGGCCTGATCATCGGTGGCATCGGTGTCTCGATCCACCAGTTGTGGCTGCTGTGGCTGGGCACCGGCATCCTGGGCGGCGTCGGCATGGGACTGGGCTACATCAGCCCGGTGTCAACGCTGATCAAATGGTTCCCCGACCGGCGCGGCATGGCTACCGGCTTTGCCATCATGGGCTATGGCGGCGGCGCCATGATCGGCGCGCCGCTTGCTGTAGCGCTGATGAAGCATTTCGGCAACGGCGATAGCGCCAAGGGTGTTTCCGCGACCCTCATCACGATGGGTATCCTGTACTTCGTAGCGATGTCCGCCGGCGCCTTCGGCATGCGCATCGCCCCGAGCGGCTGGAAGCCTTCCGGCTGGAACCCTCCGGCCAGCGGCGCCAGCAAGGCAATGATCACCCCGCACCAGGTGCATCTGAACGTGGCGTGGAGGACGCCACAATTCTGGCTGCTGTGGGGCGTGCTGTGCATGAATGTCACCGCGGGCATCGGTGTCATCTCGATGGCCAGTCCGATGCTGCAGGACGTGTTCGGCGCGCACCTGATCGGCCTCGGCACAGTCGCCGACCTGACCCCGGCACAGAAGGCTGCTATTGCCGCTTCCGCCGCCGGCCTGGTCGGTCTGATCAGCCTGTTCAACAGCGGCGGGCGCATCTTCTGGGCGTCGCTGTCGGATTACATCGGACGCAAGGTCACCTATGCCATCTTCTTCCTCCTCGGCATGGCGCTCTACATCAGCCTGGCCACACTTGGCCACCTGGGACTGGCCGCGCTGTTCGTGAGCGCGGTGTGTCTGATCATGACGATGTACGGCGGCGGATTCGCGACCATACCGGCCTACCTGGCCGACGTGTTCGGCACGCAGATGGTCGGCGCGATCCATGGCCGGCTGCTCACGGCGTGGTCGGTGGCCGGCGTCGCCGGTCCGTTTCTGATCGCGGCCCTGCGCCAGGCGCAGATCGATGCCGGCGTGGCCCACAATCTGGTGTACGACCACACCTTGTATATATTGGCCGGCCTGCTGTTCATCGGGCTGGTGTGCAATCTGCTGATGCGGCCGGTGAATCCGAAGTACTACATGAGCGCGGAGCAGCTGGCGCGGGAGAAGGCCCTGCAGCATGAGGATCGCACGGCCGGCAGCGCCGAGTTTGCCGCTCGCGGCAGCTTCGGCTTCGCTGGCGTGCTGGCCTGGGCCGCAATCGGCATTCCGTTCCTGATCGGTGTCTATATCGCGATACAAAAAGCCGCTGCGCTGTTCTGAGCGACGGAGGGCGGCCCTGCAGGGGCTGCCTTCGCGCGTCCGCAGGCCGGCGCTGCGCGGTATTGGGGCATAGCGCCAGCGGCAGCTTGCGCAATTGGGGCAGCGCCGCCCGGCGCTGCAATGCGCACGCATTGGCCGCCAGCGAACGTCGACAGCGAACGACTGCCTGTGTTTCAGTAGCAGCCCGACTTTTGCGCCGGATGCTCATGTCCCAATCGACCCTGGTCATCACCCAGAACGCCGATGTGCGTTTCCTCGGCAAGCTGCTCGGCGACGTGATCCGCGAATACGGCGGCGAGGCACTGTTCCGACGCATCGAATTCATTCGCGCTACCTCGGTTGACCGCCATCGTGGTGTGGGCGACGTGCGCGGGGTCGGGCCGGGCCTGGACACGCTGACCCTCGACGAGACCGTGGCCTTTGTGCGCAGCTTCATGCTGTTCTCGATGCTGGCGAATCTGGCCGAGGATCTGCACGGCAGTCCGGCCGAAAAGGAAGGCGGCGATCTTGCCGCCGCACTGCAACGCCTGGCCTCGCTCGGCATCGACGTGCACCAGGCGGTGGGGCTGCTCAATCGCGCGCTGATCGTTCCGGTGCTGACCGCGCATCCCACCGAAGTGATGCGCAAGAGCATGCTTGATCATCGCAATCGCATTGCCGTGATGATGCGCATGCGCGATGCCGGTCACAGTGAGACACCAGAAGGCGAGTTGATCGAGCACGCGATCGCGCGTCAGATCGCGTTGCTGTGGCAGACGCGGGCGCTGCGGCGCGAGCGGCTGTACGTGACCGACGAAGTCGAAGCGGCGCTGGCCTACATGCGCGATATATTCCTGCCGGTACTGCCGTCGCTGTACGCGCGCTGGGAGCGGGTGCTGAAGCATCGTCCCAGGAGTTTCCTGCGGCTGGGCAGCTGGATCGGCGGCGACCGCGACGGCAATCCGAACGTGACCGCCGAGTCGTTGCAGCGCGCGCTGGGACGCGCGTCGCAGACGGTGCTGGCCGATTACCTGGAGCGCCTGCATGCCATGGGCGCTGAGCTGTCGATCTCCAACGAACTGGCCTCGGTCACCAAGGCGGTGGACCGGCTGGCCGAGGAAAGCGGCGACAACAACCCGACGCGGCGCGACGAACCCTACCGGCGCGCCATCACTGGATGCTATGCACGTCTGGCGGCGACCTACAAGATGCTGACCGGCCGCGCCCCGCCGCGTCCGGCGTCGGTGAGCGGCGAGGCATATCCGGATGCCGAGAGCCTGCGCTCCGACCTGCTGGCGGTCGAACAATCACTGGAGAGCAGCAGCCGCGGCTGGCTCGGACGCGGCGGGGCGCTGGCGCGACTGATCCGCGCGGTCGAGACCTTCGGCTTTCATCTGGCGACGCTGGATCTGCGGCAGAATTCCGACGTGCACGCGCGCGTGGTCGCGGAACTGCTGCAGGTCGCCGGTGTCGAGGCCAATTACCTGGCGTTGGATGAGCCGGCGCGCATCGAGCTGCTGCGCCGCGAGCTGGCGGGCGAGCGGCTGCTGGCCAGCCCGTTTGCCAGTTACAGCGCCGAGACGCTGTCGGAGCTCGCCATCGTTCGCGCCGCCGCCAGGGGACACGAAATGTACGGCCCGGCGTGCATCACTACCTACATCGTGTCCAAATGCGACAGCGTGTCCGACCTGCTCGAGGTCAACATTCTTCTCAAGGAGGCCGGCCTGTATCGCGGGCACGGCGCACGGCGCGCCTCGATCATGGTGGTGCCGCTGTTCGAAACCATCGCGGATCTTAAGAATTCCTCGCAGATCATGCGCGACTGGCTGTCGCTGCCGGAAGTTGCAGTCATCACCTCGTCGCATGGCTACCAGGAAGTCATGGTGGGCTACTCCGATTCCAACAAGGATGGCGGTTATCTCACCTCGGTGTGGAGTCTGCACGAAGGCACGCGCACCCTGGCCGAGGTGTTCGAGCAGCGCGGCACCAGGATGCAGGTGTTCCACGGCCGCGGCGGCGCGGTGGGGCGCGGCGGCGGCTCGTCGGTGGCCGCGATACGCGCGCAGCCGCACGGCACGGTCAACGGGCGCATTCGAATCACCGAGCAGGGCGAAGTGATCGCCGCGAAATACGCTACCGCCGACAGCGCCAGCACCAATCTCGAGGCCATTACCTCGGCGACGCTCATGGCATCGCTCGAGGGCGACAGCGTCTCGGCGCGCGACCGGCCGCGATTCGCCGCGGCGATGGACGCGCTGTCGCAGGCGGCATTCCAGGCCTACCGCTCGCTGGTGTACGAGACTGAAGGCTTCTCTACCGTGTTCAAGCAGATGACTCCGCTGCGCGAGATCGCGGAACTCAAGATCGGTTCGCGGCCGGCGTCGCGTACCAACTCCGATCGCATCGAGGACCTGCGGGCGATTCCGTGGGTGTTCAGCTGGGCGCAGGCGCGCGTCATGCTTCCGGGCTGGTATGGCGTCGGTCACGCATTGCGCTCGTTCCCCGATACCGCGCTGCTGCGCGAGATGGTCGAGGGCTGGCCGTTCCTGCGCGCCACGCTCGATAACCTGGAGATGGTGCTTTCGAAATCCGACATGAGCATCGCGGCGCGCTATGCCGGCCTGGTGCAGGACCGTGCGCTGTCGGACAATATCTTCGGGCGCATCCGCGACGGCTGGCTGGCGACGCACGATGCGCTGCTGGCGCTGACCGGGCAGTCGCGCCTGCTGGAAAAGCATCCGGCCCTCGATGCCGCTATTCGTCTGCGCCTGCCTTATATCGAGCCACTGAACTGGCTGCAGGTCGAGCTGCTCAAGCGTCATCGGGCGGGCGAGAAGGATCCGCGTATAGGCGAGGGCCTGCAGCTGTCGATCAACGCCGTGGCTACGGCGCTGCGCAACAGCGGCTAGAGCGGTCGTGATGCGGTCAGCGACTCACGGGGTCAGCCCGACGTGAAAGCCGGCGGCGATGAGTCCGTGGATGCCGTTCCAGCAGATCTGCACCCCGATGCACAGCAGAATGAATGCCGACAGGCGTACCACCACACTGGTGCCCGTGGGGCCGAGCTTCTGCAGGATTCGATCGGCGTAGCGATAGCACAGATAAACACCGATCGCGACGATCAGAATGCCCAGCGCCTGCGCCAGCGAGGTTGCCAGCAACGAGCGAAACCCCGGCGCCGAATTGGCGCCGAGCGTCAGCGCCACCGAGATCGAACCCGGACCCACGGTCAGGGGCATGGTCATCGGGTAGAAGGCGCGCTGATTCAGATAGTCGGGGTTCGCCTCGGGAGCCCGTGTGCCGGGCGCGCCGTTGCGCTGCAGTGCCGGTGGTGAGTTGGGACTGTTCAGCAGCGACCAGCCGATGGAACACACCACGATGCCGCCGGCGACCTGCACCGCGGGAATCGACAGCCCGAAAAAATCCAGCACATAAGCGCCGATCAGTGCCGAGGCGATCAGCAGCAGGAAGCTGTTGATCGCCACTGCCTTTGCCATGCGGGTGCGTTCCTCGTGGGTGAGCGACGCGGTCATGGCAAGGTAAATCGGTGCCCCGCCCAGCGGATCCACGATGGGCAACAGCGCTCCGACCGCCAGCAGCACGACCGAACTGAAATGCAGCAGTGCATTAAATACAGTGGCTATCAGCATCGGTTCTGATTCCTGGGGCCGGTGTTACAATGATCCAGGGCAACGCTGACTCTAGCGCAATTGACGAACACTGTTCGGCCCTGCGGATCGATGACACCACGTGTACCCTGGATCGGGCTCACCGCAATGGCCCTCGCAGCCTGCAGCAGCCTCGCGCCGCACGAGACCCGGCCGTCACTCGAGCGCTACCTGCAGTATGCCGGGCCGCCGATCCAGCGTTTCAGTTACCGCGACTCCGACTATGGGTGGCAGACCGCCGCGGCCGACAAGCTGGTGATGTTCGTAGCCCGGGATGCCTACCTACTGGGGGTGTCCCCGCCCTGCAGCCAGCTGCAGTTCGCCCAGCACATCCGCCTCAATACCGCCATCAGCGGTAGCGTGAGCCGCTACGACTATGTGCTGTTCGACGATCAAAAGTGTCTGATCGACGAGATCCGGCCGGTGGATTACCGCCGCATGCAGCAGGACGCGGCGCACAACAGCGGCTGAGGGCGTTGTGCGCGCCGGATCGGCGTATTCCGTCGGCGCTTGTTTTCCCGTGGCACCGACCCCATCTGGGTGTGATCGCCTTTCGGAGGATGCCATGCAGGAAATCAGACGCAGCGACGAGCGCGGCTTTGCCGATCACGGCTGGCTCAAGTCGTTCCACACCTTTTCGTTCGCCGACTACTTCGATCCCAGACACGTCGATTTCGGTCCGCTGCGGGTGATCAACGAGGATCGCGTGCAGCCCGGGGCGGGGTTTGGAACGCACGGCCACCGCGACATGGAGATCCTCAGCTACGTGTTGTCGGGTGCGCTGGCGCACAAGGATTCGATGGGCAATGGCTCGACCATTCGTCCGGGCGACGTGCAGCGCATGAGCGCGGGTCGCGGCGTGCAGCACAGCGAGTTCAACGCCTCGAACAGCGAGCCGGTGCACTTCCTGCAGATCTGGATCATGCCCAGCGAACGCGGAATTGAGCCCGGTTATGAAGAGCGGCACTTCAGTGAGCAGGAGCGGCGCGGTCAGCTGCGGCTGATCGCATCGGCAGATCGCGCCCAGGGATCGGTGCTGATTCACCAGGACGTGCGTGTCTATGCCGGACTGTTCGATGGCGATGAGAGTGCGCGGCTGCAGATCGCGCCGGATCGGCGCGTCTATGTGCATGTCGCCCGTGGACACATCACTGCCGACGGCGCGGCGCTGGCGGACGGGGATGCGCTGAAACTCACCGCCACCAGCAGCCTGGTGCTGCGCGATGCCCGCCAGGCCGAGGTGCTGGTGTTCGACCTGCCGGGGACGCCCGCGGCCACGGGTCACTAAGCGCTCCGGGGGCGACCCGCGGCGGCGATCGCCTGTCTCAGCTGCGCCGGAGCTGTTCGGCCATGGCCGCCGCCTGCGCCACGCCCAGGTCCCCGGGAAAATGTTGCTCGAAGTCGAGCAGCAGCGCCTGCGCGCTGCTGCGGTCGCCGGCCAGACGCGACAGCTCGGCGACGCGCAGCGTCTCGGCGCCTGAGCGCGGCCGAAACTGCGGATCGGCGGCCAGGCAACGCTGCACCAGCCGCGTGACGCGCGCGTTGTCGCGCGCCAGCGCCCGCGTGATGTAATCCTGCGCCAGGCGCTGCGCCAGCCGCCGGTTGTCGAGCCCGCCGAGGCGCTCGAACAACCAGTCGTAGAACTCAAAAGCGTAATTCTGCTGCGCCAGTTCGCGCTCTATGGTCTGCCATGCACCGGCCAGGTTGCCGCCGCGCGCCTCCCCATAAATAGTGTCCATGAAGCGGGCGCGTTCGCGATCCAGCAGCCAGCGCGCGCGTGCGGCGCGCCGCTCGGGCGTATCGATGGCCTCGTGGCCCAGCGCTTCGCGCCGCTCGTACAGGCTGCCCCCGATCAGCGAGAACACCGACAGCCAGGCGAACTGCGCCAGCGGGATCAGCAGCCATGATGCCAGCAGCGAGCCGCTGGCGAGCAGCGACAGCGAAAGGCCGTACGTCAACACCACCACGACGATGCCGACATACACCATGCGCAGCGACTGCACGATGTGCCACAGCGCCATCGGGTTGATGGCCTGCAGGAAGCGGTTGCCGACGCCCAGTGCGCCGATCGAGGCCGGCAAAGCGATGAACGCCAGCAGCTCGAGCACGACGGCGAACGCCGGGCTGACGTAATCGGCCAGCGGCCGCAGCGCGCCGTAGACCACCAGAACGATCGCCAGTTGCATCAGCGGCCGTTGCTCGTTCACCGGATTGAGCATCTCGATCGCCAGCACCGGCGGTTCGCGCCTGCCGTTGGCGATATGCTCCAGCAGCACGTAGGCGTAGTTGAACAGCCAGATCAGCAGCAGCAGTGCCAGCAGCATTCCCGGCAGTCCACCGTGCAGCGCGAGCAGGAAGCCCAGGGTGAGGGCGGCAACCAGAAACACCACCGTCGGACGCGCGGGCAACAGCAGATAGTGTAGGAATTTCGGCAGCGACACGGCGCCGTCATTATCGCCTGGGCTGACTTCTGCGCGGCAGTAAACATCGTTATGCTCGCCCGGCGAGGCCAGCACCGGGCCCTCAGCGCAGCGAGGCTGACATGGATCTGAAACTCTCCGGCAAGCGGGTATTGGTGACCGGCGGAAATTCCGGACTGGGCGCAGCGATGGTGCGCGCCTTTGCCGCCGAGCATGCGCGCGTCGCGATCAACTATGTGGTGCATCCGGAACAGACGGCGCAGCTGGCGGGTGAGCTACGCGCCGCCGGCAGCGACGTGCTGGAGCTCGTGGCCGACGTCAGCCAGGCAAATGACGTCGGCGCGATGTTCCAGAAGCTCGACAGCACCTGGGGCGGCCTGGATGTACTGGTCAACAATGCCGGCATCGACGGTCCGCGGGCCATGGCCTGGGAGGCTGACGTGGCCGCCTGGAACCAGGTACTGCAGATCAACCTGGTCGGCGCGTTCCTGTGCGCGCGCGAGGCGCTCAAACGCATGGTGCCGCAACGCTCGGGCGTGATCATCAACACCAGCAGCGTGCACGAGCTGATCGCGTGGAGCGGCTACAGCGCCTACACGGCCAGCAAAGCGGGATTGTCGATGATGTCCAGGACGCTGGCGCAGGAGGCCGGTGGCTACGGCGTGCGGGTGCTGTGCATCGCCCCGGGCGCGATCCGCACGCCGATCAACGCCGGGGTCTGGCAGGATGCGGCCGGGCAGCACGACTTGATCAGCAAGATCGCCATCGGTCGGGTCGGAGAGCCGCAAGACGTGGCCGGCATGGCGGTGGTGCTGGCTTCCGATGTGGCAGGCTATGTGACCGGCAGCAGCGTGCTGATCGACGGCGGCATGACCGATTATCCGGCCTTCAGTCATGGCGGATAGCGACCGCTCGCCGGGCGGCGGCTCGGAAGACGACAGCGTCGGCGACGACGCGCCGGGCGCCGATGCGCAGGATGCCGGCGGCGCGGCGTTCGGTGCCCCGGGAATCGCGCCTACCTGGTCCTCGAGCGACAAGGATTACGTCAGCACCGCGCTCGGCGGTTCGCGCCTGTGGGCCACGGTCGGGCACGGCATCATCAACGAAATCTACTGGCCATCCACCGGCCAGCCGCAGATCCGCGATTTCGGCTTCTATCTGGTAGGCAGCGGACGCTGGGTCGATCTCAAGCGCGTGCGCGACTACACGGTGTCGACGCCGGGGCCGTACCTGCCGGCGCTGACCATCACGCATCACGGCGACGATTATGAACTGGCGCTGGAAGTGCTGCCCGCGCCACAGCGCGATGTGCTGCTGGTGCGCTTCAAGATCACCGGGCCGTATCGCCTGGTGGTGATCGTCGCGCCGCACCTGGGCAGTACCGGACGCCACAACAGCGCCTGGTGCGACAGCGGTTACGGTTATGCCAGGCATGGGGATTTCTGCATGTGCCTGGCGGCCGACACGCCGCTGCACAAGCTGAGCTGCGGTTACGTCGGGGAATCCGACGGCTGGCAGGATCTGGATCGACATGGCCGGCTCACCTATGGCTTCACCAGCGCCGAGAACGGCACCGTGGCGCTCACCGGCAAGGCGGTGGGCGACAGCGGCATCCTCGCGCTGGGCTTCGCCGGCAGCGCCTTTGGCGCCTTCACGCGCGCGCGCACCGCACTGGCGGCGTCGTTCGATGCGTTGCGCGAGGAATTCCTGCAGGACTGGAACGACTGGGGAGCGCGCCTGCGACTGCCGCGTCCGGACGATACGCTCGGCGATGCCGGCCTGCTGTCGGCGGCGGTGCTGAAGATTCACGAGGATCGCGCTTATCCGGGCGCCGTGGTCGCCAGCCTGAGTGTGCCCTGGGGCAACAGCACCGACAATCTGGGCGGCTACCACCTGGTGTGGCCGCGCGATGCGACGCTGACTGCGTTTGCATTGCTGGCGGCGCATCAGCTGATCGATGCGCGCCATATGCTGGCGCACCTGACGGCATCGCAATGCCGCGATGGTCGCTGGCCGCAGAATTATTTTCCCAGTGGCGAGCCGTTCTGGATCGGCGTGCAGCTCGATGAGGCCGCGTTTCCGGTATTGCTGGCAGCGAAGCTGCGCGAGATAGGCGAGGCCGAGCTGCCGGGTACCAGGAACATGGTGCGCGCGGCGGTCGGATTCATCGCGCGTACCGGGCCTTCCAGCCCGCAGGATCGCTGGGAGGAGAATCCGGGCGTCAGCCCGTTCACGCTGGCGGCGGCGGTGAGCGCGCTGGTCGCGGCGGCACCCTGGCTGCCGGACGACGAGCGCGACTATGCGCTCAGTCTTGCCGATGACTGGAACGAGCGGCTGGAATTCTGGTGCTATGTGTGCCACACGGAGCTGTCGCGCAAGATCGGCGTCGAGGGTTACTACGTGCGCCTCGGCAGTGCGGAGCGCTCGGCGGCGCTCGCCGGGCAGGTGCAGCTGCGCAATCGCGACGGCGAGACCATGCTGTGCTCGGCGCTCGTGAGCCTGGATTTTTCCTACCTGGTGCGCCTGGGACTGCGCAGCGCCCACGATCCGCGCGTCCAGGACACCATCAAAGTCGTCGACCGGGTGCTCAAAGTCGATACGCCTTCAGGCCCGGTCTATCACCGCTACAACGAGGATGGCTACGGCGAATACCCGGACGGCCGGCCGTTCGACGGCAGTGGCGTCGGCCGTGCGTGGCCGCTGCTGGTGGGCGAACGCGGCCACCTGGCGATGCAGAGTGGCGAGGATCCCATTTCGTATCTGCGAACCATGTGGCGCTGCTCGAGCGTCGGCGGCATGTTGCCGGAGCAGGTGTGGGACAGCGCACCGATTGCAGCGCTTGAGCTTGCGCCCGGCCGCCCCTCGGGCAGCGCCATGCCGCTGCTGTGGTCGCACGCCGAGTTCCTCAAGCTGCTGATCGCGCGCGAGGATCGACGCCCGATCGAGCTGCTGCAGGCGGTCGAGCAGCGCTACCGCGCCAGCGGCGATCAATACGCGGCGCGGGCCGCCGCCGCGTGGCACTGGCGCACTGAGGTGCCGGTGCTGCAGCACGAAACCGGTCGCGCGCTGCTGATCGAGGATCGAAGCGCATTCACGCTGCATTTCGGGTTTGACGGCTGGCAGCGCATCGAGGAACGTGCAGCATCGTCGCAGCCGTTCGGCCTGTGGGCAGTGCGCCTGTCGGTGGAGGAGCTGTCGGGTCCGACCGAGCTCAATTTCACCCGCCGCTACGAGGATCGCTGGGAGGGCGTCGATCATCGGGTCAGTCTTGGTCACACGGGCCAGGAACGTGCGCTTGGCTGTCGCGGCTGAAGCGTGCACGGGGTCGATCATCCATTGCATGGCCGGCCGGTGCCGTACAACCGGCTGCATCCGCGGCTGTATCTGGCGGAAGGCGCGGGTACCGCGCTGCTGCTGTTCTTCGGCCTGTCGGTGGTGATCGCGTTCTTTGCGCCGGGCAGTGTGCTGGCGACGCTGCTGCCATCGGCGGCACTGCGGCGCGCGCTGGCCGGCGCCGGCTTCGGTACCGTGGGCGCGTTGATCACGATCTCGCCACTGGGCCGCATCAGCGGTGCGCACATCAATCCAGCGGTCAGCTTTGCCTTCTGGCTGGAACACAAGCTCGCCTGGCGCGATGCGGTCGGTTATGCCGCGGCGCAATTGTCGGGCGCTTCGGTTGGTGGCGCGGGCCTGCTGCTGTGGGGAGCGATGGGGCGCAGTGTGCAGTTTGGTGCCAGCACCGTCGGGCCGGGAGTTTCGGTCTGGCTGGCTCTCGCCGGTGAAGTGCTGGCCACGGCGGCGCTGGTGCTGACGATCTTCATTACCGCCGCCCACCGGCGTACGCGCCGGTTCACCCCCTGGACGCTGCCGCCGCTGTTTGCGTGGCTGGTCTGGTGGGAGGCGCCGTGGTCGGGTGCGAGCACCAATCCGGCGCGCAGCCTGGGACCGGTGCTGCTGACCGGGGACTGGAGCCACTTCTGGATCTACCTGCTCGGGCCGCTGCTCGGAGCGGCACTGGCGGTCACGTTGCTGCGGCTGCAAATATTCGGCCCGCATCGCGTGCAGGTCGCGCGGCTGTTTCATTTCCCGTGAGCCCGGCACGGCACCGCGCGCTGACGATCGCGCTGCTGCTGCTGAGCGCAATGTGGCTGGCCACGCTTGCCGCCGACCGAGCGCCGCCAGCGCGGCCGCTCGATGCGCCAGCGACGCAGTTCTCCGGCCAACGCGCCCGGGTGCTGCTGCAGGCACTGGTGGGCGACAATGTGCCACATCCGCTCGGCAGCCCCGCCAATGCGCAGTTGCGCGAGCGCATCGTCGCCGCGCTGCGCGCTCTGGGCCTTGCTCCCGAACTGCAGAGCGGCTCTACGATCTGCACTTCATACGGCGTGTGCGGCATGCCGATCAATATCCTGGCGCGCATCCAGGGCTCGGAAGGCGAGAGCGATCGCGCAGTGCTGCTGTGCGCGCACTACGATTCGGTGGCCGCCGGACCGGGCGCTTCCGACAATGGCTCCGGCGTCGCGGCGCTGCTCGAGATCGCCAGAATACTGCAACAGCTGCCGCGGCCGCGGCAGTCGATCATCCTGCTGTTCGACGATGGCGAGGAGGTGGATCTACTCGGCGCCCATGCCTTCGTCGAGCATCACCGCTGGGCCGCCACGGTAACAGCGGCCGTGAATCTCGACGCCCGCGGCACCTCGGGGCCGAGCCTGATGTTCGAGACCGGCAGCGCCAATCGCTGGCTCATGAGCCTGTATTCGCGCGCCGTTGCGCGGCCGCTGACCAACTCGGTGTACTACGAGGTCTACAAGCTGCTGCCTAACGACACCGATTTTACCGTGTTCAAGGCGGCGGGCTTCCAGGGCTTCAATTTCGCATTCATCGGCGATGTCGCGCACTACCACACAGCGCTCGACGACGCCGCACATGCCGATGCCGGCAGCATGCAGCAGCAGGGCGACAACGCGCTGTCTACGCTGCTGGCGCTGGCCAACGCCGGCGCGCCGCCGGCGCCTTCCGGCGAGGCGGCGTACTTCGATCTGTTCGGGCGCATGCTGGTGCGCATACCACAGGCGTGGCTGCTGCCGGCGGCACTGATGACGCTGCTGCTGACGCTGATCGCCGGCGCGCGACTGCTGCAGCTGCGGCGGCTGCGCTGGCGGACATTGGCGTGGGGTAGCGCCGGGGTGAGTGGCGCGCTGCTGATCGGCGCTGCAGGTGCCGCGGCGCTCATGGCGGCGCTGCGTGCGATCGGAACCGTGAGCGCCGGCGGTGCGATGGCCGAGGTGGCGTACCCGTGGGCGCTGGAGTGCGGCTTCGCGGCACTGGCGTTGTTCATCACGGCAGTCAGCGGCACGTGGCTGCAGCGCCGTGCGGGCTTGTGGGGATTATTGTGCTCCGGGACGCTGCTGTGCGCGTTGCTGGCCGTGGCGCTGGCCGGGTGGCTGCCCGGCGCCAGCTATCTGGCGCTGCTGCCCGCGCTGGCGGCACTGCTGGGGCTAATGCCGGCGATGCGATCAGGGCATTCATCCAGTGCTGAGTCCGCAGCGCTGGTTGCGTGCCTGGTGTGCTTCGTGCTGGTGCTGCCGCTGGCGCTGCCGCTCTATGGCGCGCTCGGTGGCGACGGCCTGCCACTGCTGACGCTGCTCCTGATCTATAGCAGTTCTGGCCTGGCGGCACTGGTGGCGGTGGCGGCACGCCACCTGCAGCGCATGCTGATCGCGGCGACGGCGCTGTTCCTGGGCGCAGCGCTGATCGTCGCCGCGCTGCTGCCGCGCTACAGCACCGACTCCCCGCAGCGCCTTAATCTTCAATATTACCTCGATGCCGGCACGCAACAGGCGCAATGGATCGCAGACCCGCTGGCCGGCGCCCTGCCTGCGGCGCTGCTGCAGGCGGCAGCATTCACGATCAACGCGCAATCGCCAGCGGCGGGCGGTGTGCCGGCATGGGTCGCCGCGGCGCCACCGCTGCCGTTGCCGGCGCCGCAGTTGAGCGTTCTGAGCAGCGTGCCCAGCGGGGCGCAGCAGCACTATCGGATCCATATCGCCTCGGCGCGCGCCGCACCAGTCATCGCGCTCGCGTTTGCACCCGAGGCTCGGGTTACGGCGCTGCAGCTTATGGTCGGTGCGACCTTGGCAGCGCCGGCCACGCCACGGCGGTTGCGCAGCGGCTGGTCGCGGCTGCGCCTGTTCGGCGTGCCGCCGCAGGGACTGGAGCTGAGCTTTGACGCATCGGCCTCGGCCTTCGGCCTGCAATTGATGGATGAGAGCTACGGTCTGCCGCCGCAGGGGCAATCGCTGCAGCTCGCGCGCCCAGCCACTGCCGTGGCCTCGCAGGACGGCGATGTCACGCGGGTGACGAACCCCTATCGGCTCCAGCCCTAGAACAGTCCGGCGCGAAGCACGAGCCGATGGCGCTCATGCCTCGACCGGCCTGGTCAGTAGCGCCTAACGCTGCTTCTTCAGTTCGTCCTTGACGTTTTCTTTCAGATCGCCGTAGGTCTTCTGCACCGTGCCGCCAACTTTCTGCACCGTGCCGCGATCCTCAAGGTCGGGATTGCCGACGGTGCGACCGGCTACTTCCTTGATCTTTCCTTTTGCTTCGTCCACACGGCCTTTGACTTGATCCTTGTTCATGTCGTCTCCTTGGTTGATACACGCAGCAAGTATGACGGCGTATGAGGATCAGTCCATGCGCATCGATTGAGCTTAGCGCGTAAGAGTTTTCCGACTGCCTCGCCGCAAGCCCGTCGTGCGATGCGGCAAGCGACAATTGGGCTACAGCTATCAGACGACGCCGACAGCGCTATGCGCGTATGGCGGCAGGCGTAGCGAAACTGCAGTCGGTATAACTGCCGCCGCATCGTGCAACAACAGTACCTGGACGGTACGACGGAGATCGTCATGCTTTATTACGCTGTAGTGTTTCTGGTCATTGCTCTCATCGCCGGGGCACTCGGTTTCTTCGGTGTCGCCGGCGCGGCGGTGGGGATTGCGAAGATCCTGTTCTTCGTATTTCTGGTGCTGTTCGTGGTGTCGCTGGTCCTCGGACGACGCGCGCCACCGACGGTTTGACGCGGACGGCAGCCGCCCGATCGACGCTAGCATTCGCAAAGGAGATAAATTGTATGGATACAGCCTCAGGTCCCGCTCGAGTTCGTCGCGCGCTGACCGCCATCGGCGTAGCCGCCAGTCTGGGTGTCTGCCTGGTGGCGAACGCCGCCGGGGACGACATGGCGCCGACGGCGCACAGCGACAGCGCCGGCGCCGCGATCGGCGACGCCGCGATCACCACCAAGGTGAAGTCGAAATATCTTGGTGATGACCGACTCAAGGGCTCGCACATCAAGGTCACGACCACCAATGGCGTTGTCACGCTGACCGGCTCGGCGCTGAGCTCGGACTCCAGGACCGCCGCCGAGGAAATGGCGAGGGAAGTGGACGGGGTCAAGAGCGTCGACGATGAGCTCATGACCGCCGGGAGTCACGGTCCGGTACACAAGGCGGTGGCGGATACCGAGCGTGTCGGTTCGGATAGCTGGATCACCACCAAGGTCAAGTCGGAGATCATGGCCGACAGCGTCAGCAAGGGCTTCAAGGTCAGCGTCAAGACCGTCAATGGCGTGGTCATGCTCAGCGGCGTGCTGCCGAATGACGACGCCGTCGCGCACGTCAAGGACCTGGCGGAAAAAGTCGAGGGTGTGAAGAGCGTCAGGGCCTCGCAGCTCAAGTCCGCGGCGGGCTGAGCGACAGTCGATCGGGCGGCAGCAGCGCGACTACCGGCGCTGCTGCCGCCGCTACGGAGCAAAACAGATCAGGGACTCTGCCCGATCCCGCGCTGCCTGCGATTGTCATCCTGACTCGCAGTGTGACTGGCATCTCAGTTACAGCATTCATATTCAAAAGCCGCCGACTTAAGTTGGCCATCGTACAGAACAGCGCTTCGCCTGGCGCTAAAAACGAACACCAAAGGATCGATTCGACGCGATAAGCGCGACAGTCGATCTGTCGCCAGCGACTTGGAATGACTTGAAAGGCATGTATGGCAAAATTCAGCGCACCCGCGAGCGCACCCAGGGAGGTGCTGCTGGTCGAAGACAGCCCCGGCGATGTCCGTCTTACGCAGGAGGCCTTCCTCGCGGCCAATCGCGCAGTTCGGCTGCATGTGGTCGCCGATGGTGTTGAGGCCATGGCGTTCCTGAATCGATCGGGCGAGCACGCTGGCGCGCCGCGCCCGGATCTGATCCTGCTGGATCTGAATCTGCCCAGGATGGATGGGCGCGAGGTTCTGAGGCGTATCAAGCGGGACGCCGCTCTGAAAGCGATCCCCACAGTGATCCTCACCACATCCGAAGCGGAAACGGACGTCTCCGGGAGCTATCAGCTCCAGGCCAACTGCTACCTCGGCAAGCCGGTGCATCTGGAGGCATTCGAGGAGTTGGTGGAGAGCATCAACGATTTCTGGCTCACCATGGCCACGCTGCCACAACAGCATTAGTGCGCATATAGCATCTGAAGCACGCCGCGAGGCAACCGACATGCCGATAGAAGTACTGTTAGTTGAAGATAACCCCGGGGACGCACGGCTGACTCGAGAGGCGTTCCGCGCCGCCAACAGTGATGTTCACGTGAGTGTGGCTGCCGACGGGGTGGAGGCGATGACCTTCCTGAGGCAAGAGGGAGCGTTCAGTCGCGCACCGCGGCCGGCGCTGATCCTGCTGGATCTGAATCTTCCGCGAATGAGTGGCCGCGAGGTGCTGGCGAGCATCAAGCAGGATGAAAACCTGAAGGCGATTCCGACGGTGGTTTTATCCTCCTCGGATGCGGCAGTGGACATCGATATGGCACACGCGCTGCAAGTCAGCTGCTACATCACCAAACCGACGCTGTCGGACGACCTGGATCGCGTCGTCGATCGCATCAACGATTTCTGGCTGCGGCACGTCAGGTTTCCCGCGACGGCTGTGAACTGAATCAAGCCGCACCGCAGGCAGCGGCGCGGAGCGTGCGCAAATGAAAGGCCCTGCCTGCAGGGCCTTTCATGCTGCCGCAATACTGCGCGGCGGGCGATCGTCAGGCAGCGGCTGCCAGCAATTGCCAGTTCTTGGGCATGATGAGCGCATCGATGGCATGGATAACGCCATTGGTGGCCGCGATATCGGCTTGCTTGACGTGGGTCCCATTGACATGCACGCCCGAGGTCGATACGGACGCAGTCAGCGTACTGCCCTGAAGCGTCATCAGTTCCCCTGACTTCATGTCCTTAGCCCAGATGTGGCCTGCAACCACGTGATAGCTCAGAACCGCCCGCAGCTTGGCGGAGTCCTTGAGCAGGGCCTCGAGCGCGCCAGGCGGCAGCTTTCTGAACGCCTCGTCGGTTGGCGCAAACACCGTGAACGGGCCTGTGCCCGTGAGCTTGTCGGTCAGGCCGGCTGCTTTGATGCCGGCGAGCAGCGTGGTGAAATCACCCGCAGCAATAGCCGTATCGACGATGTTCTTCGAAGGGGCCGTATGGCTAACGCCGCCATGCTGGCTGGCGGAAACGTTCTTTGACTGATCCATAGATATTGGCCTTTACGTATAGCCAGCAAAAATGTGCTGGCCAACTCAGCTCGCATGCGGCTGAGGCGGCGGAGTATGGACCTGATCTGCGCTGCGTGCGGTATATGGGCCGAAGATGATCAATTGTTGAAATTGTTTGTATTGTCTTGCAATCAAGCCGCAACGCGCGACGGTTTAGAACTTCTCCGCTGTGCTGCAACACGCTGCGACACGGCTCAACGTCGCCGGTGGATCGATGGCTACCGTCACGCGTGCGAAGCGACCCAGCGCCGGGCCGCCTGCCACCCGCTCCAGTGCCACGGTGAAGGTGCGCGCGTCACGCGACACCGATGTCGCGGGGGTGTTGATCAGCGGAATGAACAGCGTGCGGACCGCTTGTCCTTCGATGAACCTGACGACCTGGGGTGGTATGCGTTCATAGTCGATACCGGGCTGCGCAGTGCCGCGCTCCACTCGCCACGCAAATGCCGCGCTGCCCGTTGTGGCTTGCAGCCGCTTCACGGAGATCGCGACCAGTGATTGAACCGCGCTGGCGTGGAGTGTCGGGCCCTCGAATGAAATGACTCCGGAGTCATGCACCAGGGGCCGTGACTGCAGCGCTGCCTCGGCTTGGGGGAGAACCGTCGCCAACAGGTTGGAGGATGCGGCCATTGCCGCGCTCGGCAGTTCGGCTGGAGCAATCAGGTCCGGGCGCGTATCGAGCCGCAGGAAGGCAGCAGCGCCGGCAATTGCGAGCATCAGCCCCATGAGCCTCACGAAAGGTTGGGAGTGCCGATCAGGGATGAGCCCGGCGCCGATTCGATCGAACGCCACCAACGCGGCTCCAGGCGCATGGGTTCGTCCCTTGAACGGCGTGGGCAAGGTGGTACGCGACACCGCATTGGCGGCGGTCAAAAGATGCCGGAACTGCGTCACCGATGCCGGTCGCCGCTCGCGCTCGGCAGACAGGGCGCGCTCGATGACCTCGAACAGCGCGCGAGGAATCGCGCGCACATAGGTCGGGGCCGATTTCGCTCGACCGTCCTCGAGCGAAGGCCGTCCTCCAAACGGGTGCAGACCCCCGCTTAGAATGCTATAGCTCAGGCACGCGAGACTGAAAACGTCGTCGCTACACTCGGCGCCCATGCCTGCGAGTACTTGTGGACTTGCATATAAAGGAGTGGTGCCGACGGTTGGATCCGATGCCGCAGCGCCACGGCTGACGGGACTGGGTACCGACCCGAAATCGATCAGCTTTACCGCGCCATCGTCGGCCAGCATGACGTTGGTCGGTTTGAGGTCCCCATGCAGGATACCCAGTGAGTGCGCGTGCTCGAGCGCTTCGCAGCAGGCTGTGATGATTCCCAGCGCATCGGTATGGCGGCCGGGCGCCTGCATCCAGGCATTCACGGTCCGACCCGCCACCAGCTCCAGACTCATGAACCAGACCTCAGCGTCGCAATTCAGGTCGAACACCTGCGCGATGCCGGGGTGCGACAGACCTTGCATCTGTCGAAACTCGCGCTTCAGATGCACCAGCGCCAACGGATCGGCACGCCGCTCGGTGCGCAACAGTTTTATGGCGACGCGATTGGCTGCTATAGCATCGGGTGCTGCACGCTGCAGATCCGTGGCGCGATAGATAACGGAAGTTCCGCCACGCCCAATGACCTCTTCGAGTACGTAGCGGGAACGCAGAACCGATCCGGGCGCTGGTTCTACACCCAGCGCGCTTATGGCCGCGAACTGCTGTCGGGCGGCCCACAGCTGAATCGTCGGAGTGTCGTCGGCAGGCGTGTTCACTCGAGTGCTTGGGATCCTGTGCATTACCTTGTGTGCGGGCCCAGATCTGGCAGTCCACAGCGTTAGCGTCGGACAAGCGCAGGGGCTGGACGGCTATTTATGACACGCCGTCAATGCCATCGCCGTCAGACGACACCGCATAAGTGCCGCCTGCGCTGCCAGCGGGCGCCTACGGCGATTTAACGCGTGGCAGCGGCTCGGGTAACTGCGCCAGGTAATAGGCCAGCACGGCCATGGTGGCAACCTGGGTCCTGAGACTTTGCGGATCGACTTTATCCAGGGTATCGGCGGCGGTGTGGTGATAATCGAAATAATGCCGCGTATCCACCAGTGGCGCGAACCCGGGCACGCCCGCGCGTTGCAGCGGTTCGATGTCGGTGCCGAGTTCGCCGTCGCGGCGTTCCAGCGCCGTGGCGCCGATCGGTGCCAGGGCCGCGACCACCGGCTGCAGTAATGGCAGCGATTCCGGCGTGACACTGGCGTTGATGCCCAGCGCACGGCCGGCGCCCAGGTCGCTCTCGATCGCCGCGCACTGGGTGGCGATGGCCTGGCTGACCGAGTCGAAATACGCCTGGTGGCCGCGACCCCAGAGCTCCTCGTCGGTCCAGCCGATGAAGCGGATGGTGCGACGGGCATGCAGATTGAGCTGCTGCAGCACCTGAATGACCCCCGCTGCGGCGATGACGCCGACCCCGTCGTCGGTCGCGCCGGTGGCCAGATCCCACGAGTCGAGGTGACCGGAGACCACGACGTACTCATCGGGTCGTTCGCTGCCAGGCCAATCGGCAATGACGTTGGCGCTGTCGACGTCGGGCAGGGTTCTGGGCGTGAGCAGCAGCTTCATGGTCACCGGTCCCTGGGCCGCCAGGCGCGTGATCAGATCGGCGTCTTCGGCCGCAAGCGCCGCTGCCGGAATCGGCAACTGCTGGTCTTTCCACACCGTGGCGCCGGTGTGCGGCAAGCGGTAATCGGCACCGCCGATCGAGCGTACCAGGGCCGCGGCCGCCCCGAGTGCAGCCGCGCCCGACGGACCGGTGAACCGGTACAATCCGGCCTGTCGATACGCCGCCCCGGCTTGGCCATTGTCGGCCAGACGCTGATCGAAGCGCGCTGCGAACAGCACGATGTTGCCGCGCACCTCGGCCGAGCGCGCGTGCAGTTCGTCGAAATCGTGCACCACGATCACGCGCGCGCTCAGTCCGCTGGCGGCGGTGGCCGAGGAGCGACCGAGAGCCGTCAGGTGCAGCGGCTGCGTCACACCGGGCGGCCGGCCGGGGTAATCGATCAGCTCGGCATGTTCCTCGCCGCGCACCCAGCGCGGTACCCGGGCCGGTTGCAGGCGCACCTCGGC
>DATAJH010000062.1:0-7259 GCA_036262215.1 Steroidobacteraceae bacterium | reverse complement strand
TTCGGCGCTCACGACGCGCGCGTGCGCCCGCGCGCCGCGCTCGGCCGGCCAGCCGCTGCCGGTCAGCTCGCACAGGTATTCGCCGATGGCGATCGATTCCCACACCGTCACCGCGCCGTGCCTGAGCACCGGCACGCGTCCGGATGGACTGTGCTGCGCTATCCGGGCGCGCGTATCGGGCCGGTCGAGCGCAATCAGCAGCTCGTCGAATGCCAGTCCCAGGTGTCGCAACAGCATCCATGGCCGCAACGACCATGACGAGTAGTTCTTGTTGCCCATGACAAGTGTGAATTCGGACATGTTTTGCAGCCTATTGGCACTCGGGAGGTGTTACTGCCAACGCGGCAGAGTTCTTGCACTGTAGGAATCGTGATCAAGTTATCTAAGGCTAGCCGGCTTTCATGTTCAACTCAAAACGTTGACGATTGAAGCGGATTTCCCGAGGTAGGAGTCATGCAGCAGTCTGAACACAACGCGGGCGTCCTGGCCGTAGCGAGCCTGCGTGAGTACTTTCACGACGCACTACAGGGTGCGCTGGCGCACCAGCGTGTGGCAGTGGAGGACCAGACCGAGCACTACGTGGTCAATCTGCTCACATTGTTCGCGCGCTCGGAGCACCTGTACGAGCGTACCGCCGACGGGGTCCGGCTGCGGCCGCTGGTGCAGATGTTATCCGATGCACTGGAGGCGCCCACCGCCCTGGAACGTGAGCGCGGTCTGCAGCGCCTGGGCGACGTGTCGCTGTTCATCGCCGGCTTCTTTGCCCACAGCTTTGCGCGCAAACTGATCGACATCAACTATCACATCGCGATGGGCGGGCGCGCCTACGGCACCTTAGCCTGCGGCCTGGCGCGCGGCCGCCGGCAGGTGATGGGCCGCGTATTCGCGGAACTTGCGGCCAAGTTCCTGCCGCTGGTGGATGCGCTGGGCGAGATCAGCGATGCGGCCCGGCGCTACACCCAGGCCGACATCCTGCGGCTGTACGAGATCTGGCTCAAGACCGGCAGTCCGCGCGCCCACGGCCTGCTGCGCCAGCTCGGTGTCGAAGCCGCCCCGGTCGCGATCCTGCAGAACTGACGCCGCGGCAGTTAACACCATGGTGCTACAGCAATTGCAGGACCTGCTGGCGGGCATCTACGACCTGCCGATGCAATACCGGGTGTACGACTTCCTGTTCACCGAGCGCGAGCGCCTGCCGGGTACGCTGCGCGATTCGAGCACCGATGAGCAGCTGCTGGTGCTCGATGAGGGCGGTGCGGCTGCGGTGGGATTGTTTCTGGATGCGCAGCTGCTCGAGCGGCTGGCGCTGGCCAATCCGGTCGAGGCGCTGCACGCCGGCAATCTGGCGGACTACTGGACCGCGCTCGAGGGGGTCAGTCACTTCATCTACCTGGCCTGGAATGCCGGGCACGACCGTGGTGTGTCGTTGCTGGAGCTGGAATTACAGGCGGAGATCGACAAGTACGTGAGCAGCTGGCTGCTGCTGCGCGAGCAGGACCCGGCGCGCTATCCGGCTGAGTTGCATCGGCTGCTGTTCGAGCGCAGTCGGGTCGACGTACGCCTGGCCGGCGAGCGCTGCGAGCTCTACCGCGAGGCCAATCAGTATGCGGCGCGTTTCTGCCGCCGGCTCGAGCGGCAGCTGTCCGACCGCGCGGCACCCACGGGTCGCGAGGTGCTGGCCGAGCTGCGACGTTTCTATCGCCTGAGCCGCGAGCGCAAGATGACGCACATTCAAAGACACGACTGAGCGCGATCGCCGCGCTAGCGCGCCCGAAGACAGCGTCAGTCTTTGTCCTTGGGTTTTTCCTGATTCAGCTCCGCCACCTGGCGCGTCAGGCGAATCCACTCGGAAAGCTTGCGCAGGTCGGTCGGTTTGGCTTTCTGCGCGGCGGCATCGGACTTGGCCTTGGCGGCCGCCGCATCATATGGGTTGTAGCCGATCACGCCGGTGCGGGACTTCACCGGCACACCGCGCATTTTTTGCGCGATCGTGTCTTCCAGCGAAAGATTGGGTGCTCCGTCCGCCGCTGGCGCTGGGTCTGGCTGGGCTGGGTCTGGCTGGGGATCGCGCTTGCTCATTGTGTCGCCGGCGCAGCCAGTAGCGGGGCCAACCTAGGAAGGTCGGGCTTGCAATGATTCCAGCACCGATCGGGCGCGCAGCAGCCCAAGAGCTGTCTTGCCGTCATTGATATCTCCGTGCAGCGCGCGGGTACATGCGTCCTCCAGTTCGACCCAGTGTACCTCGATAAGCTCGGCCGCCTCGTGCGCCATTTTGACGGAATCCAGACCCCGGGCGAGGTACAAGTGCACGATTTCCGTAAAAACCCCCGGGGAGCTTACATAAATGCCCAGCGACTGCCAGTTTTGAGCGCTGGTTCCGGCTTCCTCCCGCAACTCGCGGCGTGCGGTTTCCAGCGGTGCTTCCTGGGGTTCGAGCTTGCCGGCCGGCAGCTCCCATATCCATCCGCCGGCCGCATGGCGGAACTGGCGAATCAGGCACACCCGTCCCTCGGCGTCGATTGCCACAATCGCCGCACCGCCCGGATGGTGGATTATCTCGAGCTCGGCGACATGCCCATTGGGCAGCCGCACCGTCTCGACGTTGACGGTAATGACGCGGCCGCGAAACACAGTGCGCACGTTGTCGGCACTCATGACCAGAGCGTAACGTTTTGCCGGCCACTATGCCCGTCCAGTGCGCTTGCCCCGCTCGCACTACCAAGTTTGACGCGCCACGACACCCGCGGTGCATTATATTCCGCGAAGATGCCAGCCGTTTCGCACCTCGACATCCTCAATGCGGCGCAGCGGAAGGCCGTCACCTACGGTGAACCGACCGGCGACAAGGGGTGGCGCGCCGGCCCGTTGCTGGTCATCGCCGGCGCCGGGACCGGAAAGACCAGCACCATCGCACACCGCGTCGCCCAGCTGGTGGTGCACGGTGTCGACCCGGCGCGGCTGTTGCTGCTGACCTTCACGCGGCGCGCGGCGGCAGAGATGCGCCGGCGCGCGCACGATATCGTGCGCGAGGCATTGGGCGACACGCTGGGCAACAAGGCGCAGGCGATGCTGCAGCGGCTGGTGTGGGCCGGAACCTTTCATTCCATCGGCAATCGTCTGCTGCGCCACTATGCCCGGCATCTGAAGCTCGACCCTTCATTCACCGTGGTGGATCGCGGCGACTCGGCCGATCTGCTCGACGCGCTGCGCACCGAGCTCGGGCTGGCCACCAAGGAGCAGCGATTTCCACGCAAGGACACATGCCTGGCGATCTATTCCTGGCGCGTCAACACCCAGAAGAGCCTGCGCGAGACGCTGGAGCAGCAGTTCCCCTGGTGCAAGGACTGGGAGGCGGATCTCACGCGCCTGTTTCGCGGCTATGTGGAGCGCAAACAGCGTCATGCGCTGCTCGACTACGACGATCTGCTGCTCTATTGGCACATGATGATGAGCGAGCCACGGCTGGCGCAGCACGTCGGCGCCAACTTCGATCACGTGCTGGTCGATGAATACCAGGACACCAACAAGCTGCAGGCCGAGATCCTGTATGCCCTCAAACCCGACGGCAGCGGCGTCACGGTGGTGGGCGATGACGCGCAGGCGATTTATTCGTTTCGCGCCGCGGCGGTCGAAAACATACTGAAATTCCCGGATCGCTACCAGCCGCGCGCGGAAATCATCACGCTGGCGCAGAACTACCGCACCACCCAGGGTCTGCTGGATGCCTCGAACGCGCTGATGGCCGAGGCACCGCGCCAGCACCGCAAGCATCTGCTGTCGACGCGCGGCGCCGGCGGCAGGACGGTGTACGCGACCCTGGACGACCTCGCCGGCCAGGCCGAGTACGTCTGCGGCCAGATACTCAAGCGGCGCGAGAGCGGCGTGGCGCTCAGGCGCCAGGCGGTACTGTTTCGCAATGCCAGCGCCAGCGATGTGCTCGAGGTGGAGCTGGCGCGGCGCCGGATCCCGTTCGTGAAATACGGCGGCCTGAAATTCCTCGAGGCCGCGCACATCAAGGACATGCTGGCGGTGCTGCGCTGGGCGGACAATCCGCGTAACTCGCTGGCGGCGTTTCGCGTGTTGCAGCTGTTGCCGGGCATGGGGCCGGTCAATGCGCGCAAGTGCGTGGAGCTGCTGCAGGCCCAGGATGGCGCGGTGAGTGCTCTCAAGGGTTTCTCGCCACCACAGCCGATGGCATCGGCGTTTGCCAAGCTGCAGACGCTGCTGCAGGCGCTGACCGAGCCGCAGCGGCCGTGGCCCGGTCAGGTGCGCCAGGCGCGCGACTGGTACCAGCCGCACCTGGAGCGCATTTACGAGCACATCCACACCCGGGTCGGCGATCTCGACCAGCTCGAGCAGCTGTCGGGTCAGTATCCGTCGCGCGAGCGCTTCATCACCGAACTGACGCTCGATCCGCCGCACGCCACCAGCGATCTGGCCGGCACACCGACCCTGGATGAGGATTACCTGGTGCTGTCCACGGTGCACTCTGCCAAGGGCATGGAGTGGGACACGGTCTACGTATTGAACGTCGTCGACGGCAGTTTCCCCTCGGAGTTCGCCACCGGGCGCACGGAACTGGTCGACGAGGAGCGGCGGCTGCTGTACGTCGCTATGACGCGCGCGCGCAATGAGCTGCAGCTGTGCGTACCGCTGAAATTCCCGCTGGCGCAGCAGCCCAAGAGCGGCGATGCGCACGTGTACGGCGGCCGCAGCCGTTTCATGAGCGAGAAGGTGCTCAAGACCATGGAGCAGACCGCCTTCCATGGCGCCCAACTCGGCGAGGCCACACCGCTGGGCGATGCGCGGGCGTCCACGCTCGACGTCTCAGCGCGCCTGAAAGACATGTGGTGAGCCCCGGTCTGGAACCGGAGACTCGCGGGCCCGGCCGCGCACGGAACCCCTGAGAGATATAGGACTATAGGGTCCATTTTTAATTACAAAAATGGACCCTATAGTCCTATATCTCTAAGTGATTGCCTGCGAGCACGGGCGCCCTGTCCCGGCCTCGAGACCGCGGCTCACCTCATGGCTCGAGGTAGGCGTAGCCGTTGAGCTCGTTGTCGTAGAAGCGCTTCAGCGCCTGACTTTCCGCCACCGTCAACCGGCCTTCGCGCACCGCCCGCTCGCAGTCGCGGGTCAGCGCCGGGGAGAGTTCCGCGACGTCGTATTCCATGTATTCGAGCACCCGGTTGGCGGTGTCACCCTTGACGATCTCCTCGATCCACCAGCCGCCTTCGTCGTGCAGTTTGATATGCACCACGTTGGTGTCGCCGAACAGATTGTGCAGATCGCCCAGGGTCTCCTGGTAGGCGCCGACCAGGAAGGCGCCGAGAAAGTAATCCTCCCCGGCTATCGGTTCATGCAGCTCCAGCGTGCGCTTGACGTCGCGCGGACCGACGAAGCGATCGACCTTGCCGTCGGAGTCGCAGGTGATGTCGGCCAGGACCGCCTTGCGCGAGGGCAGCTCGCACAGCCGGTGGATCGGCATGATCGGGAACAGCTGGTCGATGGCCCAGCTGTCGGGCAGCGACTGGAAAATAGAGAAATTGCAGAAATAGGTGTCGGACAGCACGTTCTCCAGATCCTCGAGCTCCTCGGGAAAGCGGCCCAGCCGCCGGCAGACATCGCGGATGCGGGCGCAGCTCGCCCAGTAGAGCCGTTCGGTCAGCCCGCGAAATTCCAGTGACAGCAGGCCCAGGTTGAACATCTGCAGCGCCTGATCGCGGGCCGTGAGCGCATCGTGATAGCACTCGACCAGCCGGCGCTCGTCGATATTACGATACGCATCGAGCAGGTCGCGCACCGGCTGCGGCAGCGCCTTCTCGCCGCCAAATTCCTCGGCATCGCGGCCGTCGACGCGGAAGCGATCGAGCGCCGAGCGGCCCAGCACATTGAAAATCAGCACGCTGTGGTGCGCCGCGATGGCGCGCCCGGACTCGCTGATGATCAGCGGATGCGGGATGTTGCGGGCGTTGCAGACGCTGCCGACGCGATACACCACGTCGCTGGCGTACTCGTTGAGGGTGTAGTTCATCGAGGATGGGTAGTTGGTGCCGCTGCCGTCGTAGTCGATGCCGAGGCCGCCGCCGACATCGATGTACTCGAGTCCGGCGCCCATGAGCTTGAGTTCCGCGTACACATGCGCCAGCTCGTTGATCGCGTCCTTGACGCGGCGGATGTCCTGCAGCTGGCTGCCGGGGTGACAGTGCACCAGCTTCAGGCAGTCGAGCATGTCGCGGCCCTTCAGGATGGAGATCATCTCGAGTATCTCGGTGATGAACAGCCCGAATTTCGACTTGTCCCCGGCCGAATCGCGCCAGCGTCCGGAGCCTTCGGTGGCCAGCTTCACCCGCACTCCGAGCTTCGGCCGCACGCCGTAGATGTCGGCGTAGCTGAGCACCAGTTCGAGCTCGGAGAAGTTCTCGATCACCGGGATGATGGTGCGTCCGAGCTTGGTCGCCAGGATCACCGCCTCGATGTAGCTCGAATCCTTGAAACCGTTGCAGATGATGGGCCGATCGTCCGCGCCCTCGGTCATCGCCATGACGGCCAGCAGCTCGGGCTTGGAACCGGCCTCCAGTCCGAAGCCGAACTCCTTGCCATAGCGGAACACTTCCTCGACCACCAGGCGCTGCTGATTGACCTTGATCGGGTAGACCGCGGTATAGCGGTTGCGATAGTCGTTTTCCGCGATCGCCCGGGCGAATGCCGCGTGCAGGTGGCGCAGGCGGTGCGCCAGGATGTCGGAAAAGCGGATCACGACCGGCGCTGTCAGATCGCGCTCCTGCAGACCCTGCACCACCTCCAGCAGATCGATCTCGTGCGCGGCGGTGGTGTCCGGACGTACCACGACGTGGCCGGCGGCGTTGATGGAGAAGTAGCCCGAGCTCCAGGCAGGCACGTTATACAGCTCCAGCGCATCCTCCACCGACCAGGTCTGGCTGGTCGGCGCGCTGCGCGTCGCTTGCGGTTGCCCCACGGTGTCTTTCCAGCCTCGCGCGCTGCTCTGAAGCGTAAGCGCGCACCATAGCAAACTGGCGCGACAAGTAAATGTCACCGCGGGTAAAAGCCCCCGCCAGTCGCTACAATCGGCGCCGATGGCCATCGATTTTTACTGGGGAAGCGGGAGCTCGCCGTGCTGGCGCGTCGCACTCGCGCTCGAGTTCAAGCGCCTCAAGTACAACAGCCACCTGCTGCATTTCGACCTGCAGGAGCACAAATCGCCGCACATGCTGGCGATGAACTTTCGCGGCCGG
>DATAJH010000061.1:0-25388 GCA_036262215.1 Steroidobacteraceae bacterium | reverse complement strand
CGGTGGGCTTGACGACTTACTCGACTTGAATTGATTCAGTTGGATGTCGCTCAGCCGGATGTCGAGGTTGGTATCGGGCACGCCGCCGCTGGTGTCCAGGCGGATCTGTCCGGCGAGCTTGCCGGCCGGCATCTGGAAATCGACCGGGTCGATCGTCAGCACTCCGTGGTCGAGTTTTAGCTTGAACGAGACGTTCTGGAATGGAATTTTCTGCGTCTGCACCGAGTCGGCCCGGAAATCCACCGCCGCATCCATCGCACGCAGCCGGTCGAACTGGAATTGGAACGTCGGCAGCAGCAACGGTGAGATGGGTTCCTGCTGCGGCGCCGGTGCCTGTGAGGGCTTGCCACCCTCGCTCGGCTGCGCTACCCCGGCACCGAAAGCCACGCCGAGATCGCCGAGATTCAAGGATTGCGAGGCCAGGCTCACCGTGAGTCTGGGACGGCCATTATCCTCCGCCAGATCCACCGTACCCTTGCCACGCAGATCGCTGCTTCCGATCTTGCCGGCGATGTTATCCAGCGCAAAATGATTGTCGTTGCGGTGCAGATGCAGCGCCAGCCGATAGGGCGGAGTCAGCGGCAGCGCAAGATTCGTCAGATAGAACAGATTGGCGAGATTCTGGCCCTGCAGCTCGATGTCGGCGTCGATGGCGCCGAAATCGAACGGTTTGGCAATCGTTCCGCCGAGCGTGGCACTGGAGGGGCCGGCATCGATCACGGTCTTGAAGTGGTAGGGATGATCCAGCTTGATGTCCAGCAGCGCGTCGCCCTCGAAGCTGAGTTTGAATGGCTCTTTGTTAAGCGTGCCCTGACCGCGCAGGCGAAACGGCTCGGAGTCGTGACCTGCGCCGTTTTCCGTGGCGCCAACCACGCCCTGGAAGCTGAGTTTTCGAATGGCATCGTCAACCTTCAGCTCGCCGCCTTGCAGGGCAAAGTGGCGCAGCGGCGGAAGCCGGGCCGGCTTCTGGCGCGTCGACCCGGCATTGCCGGGATGGTCGAAATCCCAGTTGGCGCGGCCTTTTTCGTCGCGCAGCAGTGACACGTTCGGACGGTCGATTTCCAGCGTCTGCAGGACCAGACGGCCGGTAAAAAGCCGGGACAGTACCAGCGCGATGTGAAGGCGCGGCAGCACGAGCATGTTGCCGCCGCCGGCCCAGTCGGGATTGCCGACCGTCAGATTTTCTACATCGACACTGGGTGTTGAGGAAAATAAGTGAACCTGCAACGGGCCGCCGATGGTCACCTGCCGCTCGAGCCGGTGCGACAGCATGCGGCTCAATGGGCCGCGTGCAGCGTTCCAGTCAATCAATCCCAGACACAGGACCAGGAATACCAGGACAATAATGACGCCGCCGATCCACCAAACGAACCGCGGCATACGATTGAGGGACGGCATTTTTGCGCCAGGCAGAGCGCGGATTCGCGCGGTGACGGGACATTAGCCACCTGGAGGAGCGCGTACTGTCGGAATTGTCCGATAACGGCGGGACTGGCGCCGTACAGCAACGGCGACGATGCGCGCCTCGCCCCTGACCCGGTTATCGATTGGGTTGCACGCGCTTCCACATCTGGGACCGTCCAAACAGGGAAATTCCGATGAATCCGCGCATGATGAGTTTGCTGCCGTCATCAACCAGGCGGAACTTGCAGCCATAGATCCAACCGGTGTCGGGATCCAGAATATCGCCGCCGACATACTCGTCGCCCTGCAGCCGCATATTGCGTATCAGGACCAGACCGATGATCGGTTGATTCCTGCGCTCATCAGGGCAGCGCGAACATGTTCGCGAGCGATCGTCGGATGGTGAGCTCGGCTCGATGCGACCGAAAAAAAGGCCGTGGTCCTCGTAGATTCTGATGAGACCGAGCGGCTCGCCGGTCTTGCTGTCGATCGGCTGCCACCAGCCGGTGGCTGACGAGAGGTCGACCGCGGCGGCGACGCCTATCGCGGCCAGGCACGCCAGCGCGGCGAATACCAGGCGCCCGATCCGGCGTAGAAGCGTGCTTGTTGTTGCGGTCCGCATGAAGTCCAGCGCTTGAGGGAAATAACACGGCATCATACGGTGCATCGATAGCGCGATCATAGCGGACGCCGTCACCAGCGCTGTCAGCCGGCGCCGCTTTTTGGATCGCTTCCGGTGATGAGGCGGATACCGCCGCCGAAGCTCAGATACGCCCAGAACCAGTTGATCAGCCCGGAGCCGCCCGGTTTGCCGCGCGGCTCGCTTCCGCAGTGGTGATGGTGAACCAGGCGCGCAGTGTCTCGGCGACGCTCCAGGCTTGCGCGATGCAGCCACGCGGCGTGTGCGGTGAGTCACCGTCGAAAATCTCGCTGATGGTGCCGAGGCACGCCTCGCCCAGATGCGGCACCAGTCCCGCCAGCAGTGCCTGTGCCTGCGCGGCATCGGCATAGACACGGTAGTGCGCGAGCACGAACGGCCCGAGAAGCCAGCCCCAGACCGTGCCCTGGTGATAGGCCGCGTCACGGTCGCGCGGACTGCCGGCGTAGCTGCCGGCGTAAGCGCCATGGTGCGGCGACAGGCTGCGAAGACCCACCGGGGTCAGCAGCTCACGGCTGCAGGCATTCACCACCAGACGGGCGCGCCGCGCATCGAGCAATCCGGGTGACAGCGAGACTGCGAATATCTGATTGGGACGCAGGCTCGAGTCCACACGGCGGCCGCGCGCATCGGACTCGCCGCCAGGCCCGTCGATCACATCGTACAGGTACCCCAAGTCTTCGCACCAGAACGCGGCGATGAAGGACTCACGCACCCTTTGAGCCTCGCCGGTGTAGAGCTCGGCGGCCTCGGCCTGGCCCAGAGCAGCGGACCACGCGACCATGCGTTCCAGCGCAAAGTGCCACAGCGCGTTAACCTCCACCGGTTTGCCAATGCGCGGTGTCACCACCCAGTCGCCGAATTTTGCGTCCATCCAGGTCAGCTGGACATGGGCGACGCCGGCGCGCAGCAAGCCGTCGTTCGCATCGACCCGAATTCCATAGCGCGTACCGCGCTGGTGCCATTCCACGATATCCCGCAGCGTTGGATACAGATCGCGCAGCAGCGCGTGATCCCGGGTCGTTTGCAGGTAGGCGTCGATGGCATGGAAGTACCACAGCGTCGCGTCCACCGTGTTGTACTCCGGTGGCTCGCCGCCGTCGGGAAATCGATTCGGCAGCATGCCTTCGCTCACGTGTAGCGCGAAGGTGCGCAATATCGAGTTCGCATCGGCCGCGCGACCGGTGCTCACGGTCAGGCCCGGCAGTGAAATCATGGTGTCGCGGCCCCAGTCGCCGAACCACGGGTAGCCGGCAATGACGCTTGTGCCGCCGCTGCGTGCCGTGGCGTCACCGCGTGCCACGATGAATTGATCCGCGGCCAGGGTCAGCTGCCGGATCCACCTGGGGGTCGCGCCGCAGGCCACGCCGTGCGCGGCGCGCAGCAACGCGCGCTGCCGCGCTGTCTCGCGGCTCAGAGCACCTCTGGAAGGCCGGGCGCCCGGCGGCTGGGCGCTGGCGATCAGGGTGACGCTCTGCCCGGCGGCGAGCCTGGTGCGGAATGCGCCCGGACGGTAGAGATCCTCGTTGGCATCCAGGCCGCGCCGCGCCTCCGCGCGATGCCGGAACCCCCAGTACCAGTCGCTGCCGGCGATTACCTCGCCGCGATCGATGGTAAGGCAATAGGGGCGCGCTCCGGGAAAGGCGTTGATCGTAAGGCTGCGCCGCTCAACCGTGACCTCGAGCTGCCAGCCGCCGCCCGAGTGCGAATGATAGTCGCGATAGGTGCACAGCGGCAGCAGCTCGAGTTCCACCGCCTGCGTCGCTGCGAGCAGCGTGTAACAAAGATAGGTCGTGTTGCTGCCTCGATCCATCCAGACGCGCTGCTGCAGCAACGCGTCAGCGAACGCGTAGCTCCATGTCGGAATCCCAAGCTCGATGCTGAACGCGCTCAGGTGCTCGAAGCCGCGCGGTGCCAGTGTGCCATCGGCGAATTCATTGCAACCCAACGCCCATTCGGCCCCGCCATAGCGCACGGTGGGATCGACTTTTGAGAGCATCAGCACCCGCTCGAGCGGTGGCCGCAATGTTGCGATCAGCAGCCCGTGGTAGCGCCGGGTGTTGGCCTGTGCCACGGTGCCGCAGGCAAAACCGCCGAGGCCGTTGGTTACCAGCCACTCCGTTTCCAGAGCACTTTCCGCCTGCGTGAAATCGGCGCGCCCAAGACGCACGGCGGCGGCACCTGATGTGTCGGCGCGCATTCCCGGATCGTAGTTCAAGCTGCTTCTCGTCAGACGCCCGGCGGCACAGCCTCGTCCACAAACAGATCCGGGGCGAGGGCGGCGGAGCCCGGCACGGTACGATAGACCTCGAAGTCGGTTACCCCGGCCGCGATCAGCACTTGGTCGTCGATGCAATGCCGGCCGGTGAACTCGCGGCTGTTGCTGGTGAGAATCGCATGCGCGGCATCGGCGACGATCGCAGGTAAGCGGCTGCGGCTGATGGCCTGCTCGCCGCCGAGCAGGTTGCGGACCGCAGCGGTGGCAATGATGGTCCGGGGCCAGAGCGTATTGAAGGCGATCCCGTCGGCGCGAAATTCCTCCGCCATCGCCA
Organism: Steroidobacteraceae bacterium; assembly: GCA_036262215.1. Taxonomy (GTDB): domain Bacteria; phylum Pseudomonadota; class Gammaproteobacteria; order Steroidobacterales; family Steroidobacteraceae; genus FEN-1191. The sequence goes on along the minus strand of DATAJH010000061.1, from coordinate 20,774 downwards.
TTGCGTAAATGCTCATCGAGTACTTGGAGAGCGCATACGCCGGATAGGGTGCGAACCAGCCGGGCACCAGATGCGGCGGCGGCGACAGCATCAATACATGTGGGTTCGGCGCGCGCCGCAGGTGCGGGATGCAGGCCCGCGACACCATGAAGGTGCCGCGGCCGTTGATCTGATGCATCAGATCGTAGCGCTTGGCATCGGTCTGCAGGGTCGGCGTGAGGCTGATGGCGCTGGCGTTGTTGACACAGATGTCAACGCTGCCAAATACCTCGACCGTCCTGGCGACCGCCGCCTCGATCTGTTGCTCGAAACGAATATCGCACTCCAGCGCCAGTGCCTGTCCTCCCGCCTGGCGCACCTGGTCGGCCGCGGTGTGAATGGTTCCCGGCAGCTTCGGATGCGGCGTGCTGGTCTTGGCGGCAATGGCAATGTTGGCGCCGTCCCTGGCCGCACGCAGCGCAATCGCAAGCCCGATGCCGCGCGAGGCGCCGGAGATGAACACGGTCTTGCCTGCTAAGGTCGGCATGGTCGGCTCCTAAGGATGGCCTGTGGCCGGCGACAGGATGTCAGCGCCACGGCGCACGCGCTAGCATCATCCCGCAAGTCAGGGTGCGCAACGATGCGAGATGCCGTTCGCGGCAAAGGTCGGGCTAATGAATACATCCACACAGGTGCGAATCGAGGCCGCTTCCGGCCTGCTGGCAGTCACGCTGGCGCGGCCGGAAAAGAAGAACGCGCTCACGATGCCGATGTACCAGGCGCTGGTGCAGGCGCTGGAGCGGGCGAGCGCCGACCCGGCCGTACACGTCGTGCTGCTGGATGCCGACGGCGGGGATTTCTGCGCCGGCAATGACATCGCTGATTTTGTCGCGCTGGCGCGCTCCGGCCAGGCACTGGAGGGCTCGGACGTGTTCCGATTCCTGCGGGCGCTGGCGCTGTTCGACAAGCCGCTGGTGGCGGCGGTCCGGGGCCGTGCGGTCGGCATCGGCACCACGATGCTGCTGCATTGCGATCTGGTCTATGTGGCGGACAACGCGCGGTTGTCGACGCCGTTCGTCGATCTGGCGCTGGTGCCGGAAGCCGCCTCCAGCCTGTTGTTACCGGCGCGCATCGGGCATGTGCGTGCGTTTGCGCTGTTCGCCCTCGGGGAAACACTCGATGCCCCAGGCGCGCTCGCCTGCGGCCTGGCCAATGCGGTGCTGCCCGCCGACGAAGTCACGCCACGCGCACGTGCCGCCGCGCTGACATTGGCCGCTAAGCCGGCTCTTGCGCTTCAGGCAACGAAAAAACTGATGCGCGATCACGGGCGCATGCTGGCGGCGATCGAGTCGGAAGGCCGTGAATTCGTGCAGCGGCTGCTGAGTGCGGAAGCGCAGGCGATGTTTCAGGCGTTCATGACACGGCGCGGGCCAGGTGCCTGAGACCGTAAGGCTAGCGGCAGTGCGCGTTGCTGGGCCCTCTGGAAATCCTGATTTCGGCGAAACTCACGGCGAACTTGCCGCCGGTGGCGACGGCGAACGGCGCCGACACGTGCGACAGATCCGCGCCGTGATCGGCAAGGCAGGCGAGTGGAATTGACAGCGTCTGCCACGAGCCCGCGGGCGAGGAGCTAAACCTGGCCGTCATGTCGAGTGCGGCGCCGCCACTGGTACCGCACAGTGCCCAGACGATCGGCGGCGCGGTGGAATCCGCCGCAGTGTGCGTTCCATACGGCGCCTCGCATGCGATGCCGATGCGCACCGGCTGCTGCGGTGGAGTCTCAACCCGGTAGCGCGCGACCAGTACCGCGCCGTCGCGCGCCAGCGCACGCAGGTCGGCCGCGCGGCCGCCGATGGAGAACACACCGGAGGAGTGTCCCGACCAGCTCGCGCGCACCAGCGGTGCCTCGAGTTGTACCGTGAGCGCACCACCCGGGCTCGGTTGCGCCGCTGTCGTCAGGCGAACACTGGCGGTGGCATCGTCCACGTAGATCGACCATGGCGCGGTGACATGGCCGGCGTGAAACAGCGTGTCGCGGGTGCGCAGTGCCGGCGGCACCTTCGGGTCCTCGGCGAGTCGTCGCAGCTGTGCTGGCTGCGTGGCCGATAAACCGAAGCCGCGCGCAAACAGCGCGCCCTTGACGCTGCCGGAAGCGGTGAAAGTGACCGGCATGGCGGTGGCCGGCCAGGAGAAGCTGAGGCGGCCGCTGAAGTCAGGGCCCGGCGAGCCGTCCTTCGGCCTGAACAGCAGATCGGCGATGCCAGCACCTTCGCTGCCCGGCAACCATGCGGCCACGAATGCGTCCGACAGGTTGAGTTCACGGTTGACCCACAGCGGACGGCCGGAGATGAACACACTCACCACCGGTATGCCGGCGCCCCGCAGGCGGCGCAGGATCTGAAGATGGCTGCGATCGTCCGGGGAGAATTCCAGGGTCTCCCGATCACCCTCGAACTCGGCATATGGGGTCTCGCCGTACACTACGATCGCCGCCGCCGGGCGCTGCCTGAAGCTGCCATCGGGGCTGAGGATCGCGCTACCTCCGGCCGCCTCCACCGCCGCTTTGATGCCGCCGAAGATCGAAGTCGCGCCGGGGAAATCGGCATTGCTGTTGTGATCGCCCTGCCAGTCGATGGTCCAGCCACCGCACTGAACGCCGATCGCGTCGGCCGCAGCTCCCGCGACCAGAATGCGCGCGTGCGGATCGAGCGGCAGCAATTGCCCGTTGTTCTTCAGCAGTACCAGCGATTTGCGCACCGCTTCGCGCGCAACGGCTCGATGCGCGGCACTGCCGAGGGTGTCGAATTGCCCGGCGCCGGGGCGCTGATTCGGAGCCGGTTTCTCGAACAGACCCGCCATCGCCTTGACGCGCAGGATTCGACGCACCGCGGCGTCGACCCGTGACTGCGCAATACGCCCCGACCGGACTTCATCGAGCAGGTTGGCGTAGATCTGCCGCCAGCTGTCCGGGGCCATATACATGTCGACGCCGGCCAGCAGCATGTCGGGGCAATCGAACTTGGTGCAGCCGGGGATCTCCTCGTGGGCGTTCCAGTCGCCGACCACAAAACCCGGGAACTGCCAGCGGTCCTTGAGCACATCGGTCAGCAGCGCGTGGTTGGCGTGCATCTTGGTGCCGTGCCAGCTGTTGTAGGACGCCATCAGGGTCAGTGCCCCGGCCTCGATGGCAATCGGGTATCCGGCCGCGTGCACTTCGCGCAGCGTGCGCTCGTCCGACAGGTTGTTGAACTGATCGCGACCGGCGATGGTTCCGCCGTCACCGACAAAGTGCTTGATGGTAGCCAGCGCACGACCTGGTCCCATGAACCCGCTGCTGCCGGCGACGCCCTGCAGGCCCGATATCATGGCGCGCGCGTAGGACGCGACCAATGCCGGGTCTTCGGAGTAACTCTCGTAGGCGCGGCCCCAGCGTACATCGCGCACCACGGCGATGGTCGGCGCAAAGGTCCAGTCAATGCCGGTGGCGGCCACCTCCTCGGCAGTGGCCTGCCCGATCTTCTCGATCAGCGCCGCATCGTTGGCGGCGCCGAGCCCGACGTTATGCGGAAACACCGTCGCACCGGGGATGCGTGTGTGGCCGTGAACGGCATCGATGCCGAACAGGATCGGGATCGCCGGATGAGCCGGCGACGCGTCCGCCACCGATGCGCGGTAGAACGCATCCACCAGTTCCAGCCAGTGCGCGGCGCTGGTGCGCACGTCATCGCCGGGCGCCGCGTTGCCGCCCGCCAGGATGGAACCGAGCTTGTACTGGTGCAGATCCTCGGGCTTGATCGAGCCAATATCAGCCTGCACCAGCTGGCCCACCTTTTCCTCGATGCTCATGCTGCCCATCAGCTGGTCGAGGAACTGCTCGAGCTTGGGATCCGTTGCGACCGCCGGCGCGGCCGCCGGCCACTCGGGCAGATGGATCATGGCGGCTGCGTCGGTCGCACCGGCCGCACTGGAGCCCAGGGCCGCGGTTGCGCCCAGCAGCATCACGGCGAGGCAGCGCAGTGCGTTGCAGCGAGCCCGAATCGAACCGTCCTGTTGCATCACTTTCCGCCTCGATAGATCACGGTTACCTTGTCCGGCGCAACGTTCCAGCCCCGCAGAGCGATCGCCGAGCAGGTCCTGCCTGCGGCCGGACATTGTGCCCTGATAATTCGCGATTCACCCGGCAGCAGGCTCACATAGTTGTCGCTGTAGAACGCCGGCAACACACGATTGCCGGCCGCGTCGAGCAGCGTCAGCTTTGCCAGCAGCGCGGGGACGCGGCCGATGTTCTTCAGCGTGATGTCGATGATGCTGTTATCGCCGTCTGGGTGCGAGTTCGCCCGCAGGGCCAGGCGCTGCTGCGCAAGCGCGGTCAGGCGCTTGAGATCGCTGTCTTCGCGCGCCTGCCAGTAGAAATTATCCGACACCACGGCATTGCGATTGTCGGTGAGCGTGAGTACCACGAGTACCACGCCCTCGCGGGCCAGCAGCGGCGCCAGGCCGAGCGGCTCGAGCGTGGTGGTGGCGTTGGCCGCGGCGTCGAGTCGATCGACGCGCTCGAACAGCACACGGTTGTCCAGCGACAGCACGCGGCTGCGTAGCCGCAGCGAACGCTGCGCCTGACGCGTGATGTTGACCACGGCGAGCCTGAAGTCGGGCAGGTTCATCTGCGCGTGCAGCGGTTCGCAGGCTTTGGCGACCGCGTAATACGCCGCCGCGGTGTCGTAGTCGGAGCTGTAGATCTGCCACTCGTTGCTCGGCCACGCGGGATGCGTCATCCACAGCAGCCGGCCGCTGTTGCGCGTCCAGAGATGTGCCTGGAAGCCTTCGAAGATGGCGCGATACGAGACGTAATTCATCAGTTGCGCCTTGCGCTCGAAGTCCGCAAGGTCGCTCGCCGCCCCGAAGCTGGCCGCAAGCGTATGCATGAACGTGGCGGTGTCGCCGTTGCCGCCGAAATGCCAGTCGTGATAGGCGTAGGTGTCGCCGAGCGGCCACAGATCGGCCGCCGGAATCGAGGCGCGCAGCGCGTCGACCGACGACAGCGACGGGGTGCCGACCTCGACCGCAAAGCCCTGCGCCAGCTGCGTGAAATAGCCTTCCGGCGGACGGTAGTTGTATGGGCCGCTGTCCTGCAGGTTGACCCGGTTGGAGCTGCCGGTGTAATAGCGCGTGCCGTCGAACTGCGCCACCAGCTCCGCCAGCCCCTCGTTGAGCACCGGCTGCGGAACACCTTCATTGCGCGCAAACCAGACGGCGATCGATGGGTGATTGCGGTAGCGGCGGATGACATCACGGGCGTTGTCGAGGAACAGCTGCGGATCCTGGATTTCCACCTGAAAATCCTGCGTCGATTCCCAGAAATCGTTCAGCACCAGCAGGCCGTATTCATCCGCCAGATCGTAGAACACGTCCTCGGTGTTCTGGCCGAGCCAGTTGCGGATGATGTTCAGATGCGCGGCCTGATGCAGCCTGAAGTACGGCTCCAGCCGTTCGCGGGCAATGCGTTTGAGCAGGTCGTCCGTACCCCAGCTGCCCCCACGCGCCGCGATCGCAACGCCGTTGACGCGAATCGCCAGGTACGGCGTGAGTGACGTGGTATCGATGTCGCGCACCGCCGGTGAGTTCTCGCCGGCCGGTGTCAGCGATTCCGCCCAGCCATTGGCAGTGCGCTTGATCGCTTCGTGACGCACGTCGATCAGCTGCTCGTGGCGCTCGCTGCCGGCGGTGGGATCGACTTCGACGCGGCGCAGCTGGCCGCTGTGATCGAACAGCGACAGCTCGTAGGTGATCTCGCGGATACCGAAGCGCAGCCGCGTCGAGTCGGATGGCGCACCGTCGGCCGACACGCCGAGCGTGAGGTGATACAGCTCGGGCGCGCCGTAGCCGTTGGGCCACCACAGACGCGGATGTGGCAGCCGCAGCTGCGGGAACTCGGCCGGATCGAATCGCACCTGGGTCACGCCGGGATCGAGCAGCGCATCCTTGTGCAGCTGCACGCCCTCGAAGCTGGCATCGATGCTCGCGTGCGCCGCGCTGGCGCCGCGATTCTCGATCGGTAGCTGGATGATGATGTCGGCCGAGTCGATGCGCGGCAGCGGCAGCCTGGTGATGACCTGCGGATCGAGCATGCGCAGCGCTCCGCTGGCAACCAGTTGCACGCTCTGCCAGATGCCGCTGTTGCGGTCACGAATGGCGGGAATCCAGTCCCAGCCCTCGGTGGCAACGAACGTCGGACCATCGATGGCCAGATTGCCGCCATTCTCACCCGGGCCGGCGGCCACCGACTGCTCGTGCGGGATTCCGGGATGCGGCGGCGGCGACACGCGCACCGCCAGTGCGTTGCTGCCCCCGGCGTGCACGATCGACGTCACATCGAAGCTGCCGCGGATAAAAGCCCCGCGCATGCCGCCGAGGCGCACGCCATTGAGCCACACCTCGGCCGCATAGTTGATGCCGTTGAAGCTTAAGGAAAGCTGCCGGCTGCCGAGCTCCGGGGGCAGCTCGAATTCGCTGCGATACCAGTAGTCCTGGCGGTTCAACGACTCAGGAATGGCGAGGTTGTTGAGTCCGTAGGTCGGATCCGGATAGACGCCGTTGGCAATCAGGGTGGTCAGCACGGTGCCGGGCACGATCGCGATGTACCAGTTGTCCTCGTGAAATTCCGGGCTCGATATGCGCTCCGGCGCGGCGTTCACCGCCGGCGCAGGAGCCAGGTGCCATGCGCCGATCGACCACCGGTCAGGTCCGGCGGGCTGCAGTGCCGGCGTCGTCGCCAGGGTCGGTGAGCGCACCGCAGTGGAGAACGGCGCATTGCCGTGTGGCAGTGTCCAGGCCGGCTGTGGCTGCTGCAGCCCGCGCCAGGCTTTTTCCTGCCACGGCCAGCCCACCCCCACCTGATGAAAATAGACCAACTGAAAATCGGGCCGCTGCGCGTACAGGCGCCCGATGCTGGCAGCATCCAGAGCGCCCGCCTGCAGCAGGAACGAGGCCAGCGAGCCGCCGAAGTGATGCTGGCCGGTCAGATCGGCAAGGCTTTCGGGTGCCAGGCGAAACATCGGCGCGACCGTGCCGGTGGCGGCGTCGCGGGCCGCCATCTCGCTGCCGTCGACATACAGCCGCGCACCGTGCCCGTCATAAGTTGCAGCCACCGCATGCCAGGAGCCCGGCGCCAGCTGCTGCGCCGCATGCAGCGCAACATCGACGCCGAGCTGCAGCACCAGCTCGCCACGCTGCAGCAACAGGCAACGACAGGTCGCAGGCGTAGCATCGCCGAGCGCTGCGACGATCATCGGTGCATCGCTCGAGCGCTCGGCACGCAGCCATCCGCTCATCGACCATGCGCCACCGGCTGGCAGCACCGGTGAGTCGGGCGACAACGGGTTCGACAGCCCGACGCCGCCGGCGAGAAACGTGGTGTTGTAAGGACCGAAATTGGCGAGCGGGCCGAGTGGCGCCGGCGGCGCGGTTTGCGCACGCAGCAGGCCGGCGGCCAGCAGCAACGGCAACGCGGCGCTGCATGTGCCGACGCGACGCCAGCTACGCGGATGTGCCCACGCATTCACGACCCACCCCCATAGTGCCCGGCTGTTTCCCCGACAATAAACCAATTTGTTTGATTTATGGAAGAGGCTCGATCAATCTCAGCACGGCCGATCAACAACAACATGCGCGGGGGCAAGCCTTCAATGCTGGCGCGTTCACAACTGCGGATCATCATCGTCGCCAGCCTTGCAGGCCTGCTGTTTGGTTTCGACACCGCCGTAATCTCTGGCGTTACGCAGGATCTGCGCTTCGCTTTTTCACTGTCCCCGGCAGGTCTTGGTATCGCAGTGTCGACCGCTCTGTGGGGCACTCTGCTCGGCGCGCTGACGATGGGCAGACCCGGCGATCAGTTCGGCTCGCGCGAGGTACTGAAGTTCATCGGCCTGCTGTATCTGGTCGCAGCTCTGGGCTGTGCGCTGGCGTGGAATCTGACGTCGTTTTTGGTATTTCGCTTTCTCATCGGAGTTGCGATCGGCGGCTCCTCGGTGCTGGCGCCGGTCTATATCGCCGAGGCCTCGCCCGCGGAGCGACGCGGTGCACTGGTGGGCCTGTTCCAGATCAACATCGTGGTTGGCATTCTGGTCGCCTACATCAGCAATTTCGCCGTCGCGCAGCTGATCGCGGGCGCGTACCTGTGGCGCTGGAAGCTGGCGATGGCGGCGGCGCCGGCACTGGTGTTTCTGCTGCTGCTGTTTTTTATCCCACAAAGCCCGCGATGGCTGATCCACCGCGGACGGCTGGCCGACGCCGCGGCGAGTCTGCGGCGCCTCGGCAACGCCGATCCTGCCGCCGTCATCGAGCAAATCCGGGCGGCCGAGTCTTCACCGGCTGCCCGCAGTCCCGGACTGTCTTGGCGGGTGCATCGGCGGCTGATCGTGCTCGCGATCGGCATCGGCATGTTCAACCAGTTGTCGGGCATCAACGCAATCCTCTACTACCTGGGCGACATATTCGGCGCCGCGGGGTTCAGCTCGGTGTCCTCGAATCTGCAGTCGATTGCGATCGGCGCGACCAATCTGCTGGCGACCATCATCGCCATGACCCTGATCGATCGCACCGGGCGCAAGCGCCTGCTGCTGATCGGCTCGGTCGGCACGGCGCTCGCGCAGGGCGGTGTGGCTGCGATCATGGCATCCAATAGCGGGCGCGCGCTGCTGTTGCCGCTGCTGATCGCATTCATTGCGTCGTTTGCGATTTCCCAGGGCGCGGTGATCTGGGTTTACCTGAGCGAGATCTTTCCGACCGCGGTGCGGGCGCGCGGACAGAGTCTCGGCAGCGCCACGCACTGGATCATGAATGCGCTGATTTCGGCCTCGTTCCCGGCGATTGCGGCGTTGTCGGCATCCATCCCGTTCGTATTCTTCAGCCTGATGATGGTGCTGCAGTTCGTGCTGGTGCTGTGGTTTCTGCCCGAGACCAAGGGCGTGGCGCTGGAGCAGATGGGACGCGCCATGGAGCCATCAGCCACGAGAGCGGATTGACGCGACGCGCAATTGCTACTGTTGCGTTTGACACAATGTAGGTCCACAGGCCCGCGAATGCTGAGCTATAAGCCCGCACTAAGAGAGTGCTTCAAGCGAAAATCTTAAAGAAAATCAAAATACTCGCCGCCAGTAAGACATTGATTTCTAGATGCTCATGCGATTTGATGGTTCCGAGCCGTGCACGGAAATCTCACCGCGATTAATGCAAAAGGAAATAAATAATCGTTGACACCAGCTGTAGCGGGACTGTAGCTTTCGCGTCGGGACAATTCGCGCCGCAGCTGGATGGCGAATGACTTCCTACCGCTGGCGCGGTGTCTGGAAAAAGAACGCAGGTACCAATCAGTTGGGGGGTAGAGCACATGTCTCATCGCAGGGAAAAGCGCGCCCGTCGCGTATCCAGAGCGGCCAATGCCGCGCTCATGACTGCCGTGTCGCTGGAAGCGCTGTGCATGGCGGCGCCCAGGATCGCGCAGGCGCAGACGGCGCCCGCGGCCACCGCGCCGCAGGAAAACCTCGAAGAAGTCATCATCACCGGCTATCGGGCCTCGCTCGAGACCGCGCTGAAGAACAAGCGCGACAGCAATCTGCCGATCGAATCGGTTGCCCCGGAAGATATCGGTAAGATGCCGGACCAGAACGTCGCGGAATCGCTGCAGCGTCTGCCGGGAATCCAGATCGATCGCTCCGGCGGCGAAGGCACCGCGGTGTTGATCGACGGACTGCGCCAGAATCTGACTACCCTCAACGGTGACCTGTTCCTCACCGGCAGGGAATTCTACGTGTCAGGCGAAGGCTCGGGCGGCGGCGCCGGCGGCAACAGCCAGTACAACTCCCTCGAAGGCATCCCGAGCGAGAACATCAGCGGCATCGACGTTTACAAAAATCCGCAGGCCTCGATGACCGAAGGCGGCATCGGCGGCACCATCGACCTGAAGACGCGCGATCCGCTGGCGCAACCGCTGGGCCTGTCGGGCGGCGGTAACTTCCGCGAATCCACTTCCACCGGCGCTGGCGGTGTGAAGCCGGATGGCACGCTGGTGGGTTCCTACAAATTCAATGACCGATTCGCAGTCACCGGCAGCTTCTCGTACGACGACGAGAACACGCTCACCAAGGAATTTCAGGATCAGAATCGTAACCAGTGGCTGACCACCAATGCCGCCACCGGGCCTTACGTGGGGCCGCTCAGTCCCGCCGATATCACGACGCTGCCAGCCACCGGAGCGACCGGGGGCTATTACACCGAACCGCAGCTGGCCTATTTCACCAACATCAACGATCAGCGCAAGATCTACGGCGCCTCATTCGGTGTCGCCGCGAAGATCAACGATGCGATCACCAGCCGGCTGGACTGGTTCTTTTCCGACGAAGATGACGTGAGCATCTCCTACACCGACAAGGCCTGGTTCAATGGCCAAGGTGATCATGCTCTGACCACGACCGCCGGCGTAACGTCTGAAACGCCGCATCCCGGCATCGATCCGACCATGCCGTACTCGATCGATCCCAACGGCGTGATCCAGAACGCGACCATGAACGCCAACGGCGCGGAAACCGCGACCCTCTACCAGCACACCAAGGCCAAAGCCAACAACCTGCAGTGGAAGACCAGTTACGACAACGGTGGTCCGCTGAAGGGAAAGTTTTCCGTGTCCTGGTCCCAGGCCACCTCTGACCTGGAGGCCGACCAGGCGGACGTGGAGCACGGGCTCTATACGACCAGCGCCGGCGTGGCGACCTCGCCCACGGCTCCGGGCTGCAACAATGGAGCGTCCACCTGCACGGTGGGCAACCACGGCTACGAGTTCGTCTATGCGAACGGGGGCACCTCCGGTCTGCCGAGTGTCTACTATCCGACCAACGTGCTGGACAACCCGGCTTACACCACCTTCAAGTCCAACTGGGCGTGGGCCAACAAGACCAACAACACCGAGTGGGCGGTCAAAGCCGACGCCGCGTACGACGAGGCGGCGGCCACCAATCTGGACTCGACGCTATCGGTTGGATTTCGAATTGCCAACCGCAGTATCGAGGAAGTATTCGGTCGCTACCTGATCAATGGCACCCTGGCCAACGGCGAGATCGCCGGCAATGCCAACGGACCCAATCCGTTCAACCCCGGCGCGGCCTTCGGTCCCAACCTCTACTACCAGGATCCGGGATATGGCACGCCGAATATTCCGTATTCGACGGCGGTATCGAACCCGGGCCTGGCTATGACCGTCAACAACTTCGCCGCCGGCAACATCATCGTCAAGAATCCGTATACCGGCGGCATGACCAATCCGTCGACCTATCTCGATTCGGTCTGGGCCGGCGCTGGCGTACCAAACAATACGGAAAAGTTCTTTAAGGATAACCTGAGCTCATTCGTCGTTAACGAATACACCACGGCCGAATACTTCATGGAGGATTTTGGCGGCAAGCAGGATCCGTTCCACATGAATTTCGGCGTGCGCATCGTATCGACCAGCCTGACCATCGATGGTGGCCAGACGGCTCCGAGCCCGACGTACTACGGCACCGCGTCGTGGAACGGAGTCGATTCGAACGTCACTCCGATCGAGACCAACCGCAGCTTCACCGATGTGCTGCCGTCGTTCAACGTCGAGGCGAACATCTCGGACACGCAGAAAGTGCGGCTGGGCGCGGCGCGCGTCGAATCGCCGATGGACCTGTACTCCCTGGGTCTGGGCAATTCGTATAACTTCACCCGCAGCGGCAGCAGCGCCAATTTCATCTTCGCCAATGGTACCTCGGGCAACCCGAATCTCGATCCGTATCGCGCCACGCAGGCGTTGCTGTCGTACGAGAATTATTTCGCCCGCGGAGGCCTGGCGAGCATTTCAGGATTCTGGAAGCAGATCGACAGCTTCGTGGAGACGCAGAACGTTCCGACCGTGGTGGACGGCACGCAGGGTAACGTCAGCGAGCCGGTCAACGCCGGCAAGGGCCGGGTTGTCGGCCTGGAACTCGGCGGTCAGTACGCGCTCGACAGCACGCCGTTGCGCGGGCTTGGTATCGCGGCCAACTATACCCTGGCGCAGTCGACCTCCGACCAGGCTACGGCGTTCTCGACCCATTCGTCGATACCGGGTGTGGCCCACGATTCGTTCACGGTGCAGACCTATTACGAGAGATTCGGATTTTCCGGCCGACTTTCCTATTCGTACCAGGGTAAGCGTGTGAACGACTCGCTGGTGGGATCCACTTTCCCGATCTACGACAAGTTTGGCAATACGGAAATCCTGCAGGTGTATGCCGCGGCCTATGGGCAGCTCGATGCCCAGGTCTCCTATGACATCAACGAGCACTTCGGCGTCGTGGTCTCGGCTCAGAATCTGACCAATGAGGCGGCGCATACCTATCTGCAGTGGCCGGATCAGCCGTTCACCTACGACGACTGGGGACGCCGTTACTTCTTCGGCGTCAAGTTCAAGCTATAAGCGATCCTAAGGCTGCGCCACGCCGACCTGGTCGGCGTGGCGCACCAGCGCCTCCCTGCGGAAAGCTGGTAGGACTGATCGCAGCGGCGCTTGCGCCCGCCACGCTGGGTGTCTAGCCTCCGGTCAGACGTCTCTCCGTTCGGTTCAAGGTCCTGGAAAACATGGCGGACGCACTACAAGGTCATCCGGCTTCTCACGCCAATGCTCGCGACGTGACCGGCGACAAGCGCATCAGGCGCATAGCCATTGTCGGCGGGGGCACGGCCGGCTGGATGGCGGCCAGCATCCTGGCACGCGCACTGCCCGACAGGGCCTGCGTCATCAGCGTGGTCGAGTCGCCCGACATCGGCACCGTCGGCGTCGGCGAGGCGACGATACCGCCGTTCATCGAGCTGCTGCGCTTTCTCGACATCAACGAAGCCGATTTCGTCCAGCAGACCCAGTCGACCTACAAGCTCGGCATCAAGTTCAAGGACTGGCGTCGTATCGGGCACAGCTACTGGCATCCGTTCGGCACCTTCGGCACCACCATCGACCGCCGGCCGTTCTACCACTACTGGCATCGGGCCGAGGCCGACGGCCTGGCGCCGCGCTTCAATGACTACAGCCTGTGCGCGGCGTTGGGCGATGCGGGCAAGTTCAGACTTCCGGATGCCAAGGCCCAGGGGCCGACGGCCGGCCTGCGCTATGCGCTGCAGTTCGATGCCGCACTGGTGGCGAGATATCTGCGCGGCTACTCGGAGAAGCGCGGCGTGACGCGACTGGAACGCACCGTCACCGCGGCGACCCGGCGCGCCGATGGGTTTCTCGATGAACTCGTGTTTGCCGACGGCACGCGGCTGCAGGCCGATCTGTTTATCGATTGCAGCGGCTTTCGCGGGCTGCTGATCGAGCAGACACTGAAGACCGGCTATCTGGACTGGAGTGACGTGCTGCCGTGCGACCGTGCGGTGGCGCTGCCCACCGAAATGACGAGCCCGCGCGCTCCCTACACGCTGTCCAGCGCCCGGGCCGCCGGCTGGCAATGGCGCATCCCGCTGCAGCATCGTGCCGGCAACGGCTATGTCTACAGCAGCGCCCACCTGGGCGACGCCGAGGCGCTCGAGGACCTGGTGAGCACGGTCGGCGAGAAGCCGCTGGCGGACCCGCGGTTCCTGCGCTTCGTCACCGGCCGGCGCAAATTGTTCTGGAATCGCAACTGCGTCACGCTCGGCCTGGCCTCGGGATTCCTCGAACCGCTCGAGTCCACCAGCATTCACCTGGTCATGAGCGGCATGTACAACCTGCTGGATCATTTTCCCGACCGATCATTCGACCAATCCAACATCGACTCGTACAACGCGGAGTTGATCGATGAGATGGAGGCGATTCGCGACTTCATCGTGCTGCATTACTGCGCGACCCAGCGCAGCGATACGCCGCTGTGGCTCTACTGCCAGTCGATGAAATTGCCGACCAGCCTGCTGAGGCGCATCGAGCTCTATAAGGGCACTGGACGCATCCGGCCGAAACCCAGGGAACTGTTCACCGATCTGAGCTGGTTTTACATCTTCGAGGGTCTGGGCGTTCAGCCGCTGGCCTACGATCCGCTGGTGGCCGGACCGAACTTCGCGCAGGTACTGGAGGTCATGCAGGCGATGTCCAACCAGGTCGCCAACGACGTGCGCAATGCGCCAACACATGACAGTCATTTCGCCAGTGGCGCCGCAGCGGCCGCGCCGGCGCCCGCTGGTCCGCGGCTTGCCGGCTCCGGCCGCTAGAGCGGCCGCGGGAGCACCAGCGCCATGCCGTCAGCCACGTTCGCAGGCGTCGAAATGGGAGGTACCAAGTGTGTGTGCATACTCGGCACCGGGCCCAACGATATCCGCGCCGAGGAGGTGCTGCCTACCCGCGATCCGGTAACGACGCTCGAGGCGATCGCGCAGGTGCTGGAACGCTGGCATGCGGGCGTCGGCAAGCTCGAAGCCATCGGCGTGGCCTCGTTCGGCCCGCTGGATCTGCACCGCGGCGCGCACTCTTTCGGGCGCATCGGCACGACGCCGAAAGAGGGCTGGAGCGGCGTGGATCTGGCCGGGTTCTTCTCCAGGCGCTTCGCCGTCCCAGTCGGCTTCACCACCGACGTCATCGGCGCGGCACTGGCGGAAGGGCGCTGGGGTGCTGCCCGCGGACTGACCGATTACGCCTATATCACGGTGGGCACCGGCATCGGTGTTGGCATGGTGGTGGCCGGCAAGCCTGTGCTCGGCTGCCATCACCCGGAGCTGGGCCACGTTCGAGTCGTGCGCCGCGCGGGCGATGACTGGCCGGGCAGCTGCCGGTTTCACGGCGACTGCGTCGAGGGCCTGGCCTCGGGTCCGGCGATCGAGGCGCGCAGCGGCGCCGCGGCGACCGATGTGCCCGAGGATAGCCCGATCTGGGATACCGTCGCGCACGCGCTCGGCCAGCTGACGCACATCCTGGTGGTATCGGTCGCGCCGCAGCGCATTCTGATCGGCGGCGGCGTGCTCAGCGGCCGGCCGCAGCTTTTTCCTCGCATCCGCAGCTGTCTGTCGACCAGTCTGAACTGTTACCTCGACATTCCCGAGGTGACCACGGCGCTTGACAGCTACATCGGCCCACCCGGGCTCGGCACGCGTGCAGGGCCGCTCGGGGCGCTGGCGCTCGCGCTGGACACCGCGGCCGAGCCTGGCGCCGCCAGTAGTCCGGTGGCGATCAAACCTGCGCGTTACGTCTGATCCGGTCGCTCCCGACGGTCAGACAGGTTAACCTGAATTTATGGCAGGCCCACCGCGCACACACCGCGACGAAACCCCCGCCGGTGGTGTGACCGGCCGGAATTTGTCCGGCACCAACCTGGAGCGCGCCGGAGATCACAATCAACGTGTGACCCTGCACGCAATCCGCGTCGGCGGTCCCGTGACGCGTTCCGATCTTGCACTGACCACGGGTCTGACCGCGGCTGCGATCGCCAATATCACCAATCGTCTGCTGCGCCATAAGCTGATCCTCGAAGCCGGTACCACGCGCGGTGCCCGCGGTCAGCCGGCGACCAAGCTGGTCATCAATCCCGATGGCTGCTATTCGATGGGCCTGAACGTGGATCGCGATCACATCACGCTGGTGGTGGTGGATTTTACCGGCCGCGTGCGTGCGCGATCCTCGCGCGAAGTGAAGTTCGCGCTGCCGGAACAGGTGCAGAGCTTCTTTCGCCGCTCCTCAGGACGGCTGCTGTCCAAGTCGCGCATCGACCCTTCGAAACTGGTCGGCATCGGCGTCGCCTTCCCGGATGACATACAGCGCGCCGGACTGCCCGAGCAGCCGCCCGAATATGCGGTCTGGGGCTCGGTCGCGGTGGACAAGCTGCTGGCGAGCGCGCTGCCGGTCCCGATCTTCGTCGAAAACGATGCCGCGGCGGCCGCGATGGGTGAGATGCAGTTTGGCCTCGGCCAGCAGTATCAGAGTTTTTTCTATGTATTGATCACCGCGGCGCTGGGCGGCGGGCTGGTCATAGACGGCCATTACTTCCGTGGCGCCACCGGCCGCAGCGGCGAGCTCGGGTGGCTCAACCGTCACGAAGTTGGCGGAAAAGCGCGACAGCTGCAGAACATCGTGTCGCTGTCGGCGCTGTACGATTGCCTCGCGGCACAGGGGTATCGCGTGGCGTCGCCACGCGGACTGATGCATCTGGACGAGCCGGCGCAGCGCATCGTGGATGCCTGGATCGAGACTTCGGTCGATGCGCTGGAAGACGTGCTGATCGCGATCAATTGCCTAATCAACCCGGAGGAGATCCTGATCGGCGGTCGTCTGCCGGCGGCCCTGGTCGACCGGCTGGCGAACCGCCTGAACGAGCGGGTGCGTACCCATGCGGCGACGCTGCCGTCGGTGGCGCCGATCAGGCGTGCCGCGATGTCGGATGACGCGCCCGCGGTCGGTGCGGCGATCCTGCCGTTCAGCGATCGATTCCTGCCGACCCGATTCGCCTTAATGAAAAAGTCGGGCGAACCTTGAACCCGGCGACGGGTAGTACTCAGGGCGCTGCCGTGCGCGGGGCGTTTGCCTCGATCACGACGCTGTTCTTCGCCTGGGGATTCATCACCGTCACGGTCGATCCCCTGATCGCTTCGCTGAAGGCCATCTTTGAGCTCTCCTACGCCGAAGTCATGCTGACGCAGTTTGCGTTCTTCATGGCCTACGGCATCGTGTCGCTGCCGGCGGCGATGCTGGTGGCGCGGCTCGGTTATCCGCGATCGATCATCCTGGCGCTCGGCATCATGATCGCGGGCTGCCTGTGCATTCCGCTGGCGACCCACCTGGATACCTTTGCCGTGGTGCTGGCGGCCCTATTTATCATCGCCAGCGGCATCACCATCCTGCAGGTCGCGGCCAATCCGCTCGCGGCACTGCTCGGCCCCGCGCGGCGGTCGCACTTCAGGTTGACGCTGTCGCAGGCGTTTAATTCCCTCGGCACCGCGATCGCGCCCTACCTGGTTTCGTCGGTGATCCTGGCCGGCGGCATGTTCGCGGTGCAGGGCGGCCTTGCGGTGACGGCGGCGCAGCGTACCGAATCGCTGCGGCACATCGATTTCGCGTTTCTGGTCATCGCCGCGCTGATTGGCCTGCTGGCGCTGTTCATCTGGTCGGTTCGCGCCCGGCTGAGCGCGGCGTCCGCGGGCGATGAGTCCGAACGCGGCGGCTCGCTGTTGCAGGCGCTGCGCTCCGGCTGGGCGGTGCTTGGCGCGGCCGCAATATTTCTCTACGTCGGCGCGGAAGTGTCGATCGGCAGCACCATGACGAACTTCCTGCATCGCCCGGACGTATTCGGCGTTAGTCTGGAACGCGCAGGGAAGATGTTGAGCCTGTACTGGGGTGGGGCGATGGTCGGTCGATTCATCGGCAGCGCGCTGCTGACGCGTGTTCGCGCCTCGTGGCTGCTCGGTGCCGCGGCGGCCGTGGCGGCGATGCTGTGCTTGACAGTGACCCGGGCGCCGGGAGAGTTTGCCGGCTGGGCGGCACTGTCGATCGGGGTCTTCAATTCCATCATGTTTCCGGTGATATTCACCCTCACGCTCGCGCGCTCAAGCGCCTCTGCCGCCGCCACCTCGGGGCTGCTGTGCATGGCGATCGTCGGTGGCGCGGTACTGCCGCCGCTGGTAGGAAAATTCGCCGATGTGGCCGGACTTCGCGCCGCCTACGTGGTGCCGCTGATCGCCTACGCGTGCATCAGCGCCTTCGGCATCGCGGCCACCAGGGCCGCGGCCGCGGCCCGGCCGGACGCGGCGATTGATGTCGCGCACTGAGGCCGCGACCGGCAACGGTGGCGAGGCTTCCGGGGCGAAGCTGGCACTGAAGCGCGAGCAGCAGTTGCTGCAGCATTGGCTGCTGGCCGACGCCTATCCGCTCTGGGCCACGCAAGGCTACGACCGGATACACGGCGGTTTTGAAGAGAGCCTGAACAGCGCCGGCCCGACCCCCAACCAGCCACGCCGCGCACGCGTGCAGGCGCGCCAGATCTACTGCTTTGCCCGCGCCGCGAGTCTGGGCTGGCGACCAGCGGATGCGGCGCGGCTGGTGACGGACGGCCTTGCGTACTTTCTGGCGCACTACCGCCGGCCCGATGGCCTGTTCCGCACCCTGGTGGCAGCCGATGGTGCGGCGCTGGACGATCGCGCCGTACTCTACGACCAGGCGTTTGTCCTGCTGGCACTGGCGGAGAGCCAGAGCGTGCTCGGCCCGCAGCCCGAATTGCTGCAGACGGCTCGGGTGCTGCGGGCGGCGATCTATCAGCAGCTGAAGCGATCGGGGCCGGGATTCAGTTCCGGTGTGCCGGACGCGTTGCCGTTGCTGGCAAACCCGCACATGCATCTGCTCGAGGCGGCGCTGAGCTGGATTGCGGTCGGCGACGATCCTGCGTGGTCGGCGCTTGCGGATGAGATCGTTGCCCTGGCTCTGAGCCGGTTCATCGACCCCGGCAGCGGCGCCGTGCGCGAGCAGTTCGACGCTGACTGGGCGCCCCTGGCCGGCATCGCGGGCCGGGTGGTCGAACCCGGGCATCAATTCGAGTGGGGGTGGCTGTTGCTGCGCTGGGGCGCGGCGGGCGATGGCGCCGCGAATCAGGCTGCCGCAAGATTGGTGCAACTCGGCGAGGCGCACGGTATCCGCGACGGCGTCGCGATCAACGAGCTGCTCGATGACTTCAGCGTGCGCGACGGCGAGGCGCGCTTATGGCCGCAGACCGAGCGGCTCAAGGCCGCGGTGCGGATGGCGGCTGTGACGCACGATCCGCGCTATTGGTCGATGGCGGTACGGGCGGCGCAGGGCCTGCGACGTTATTTCGATACCGCACTCCGCGGCCTGTGGTACGACCGCCTGACGCTCGACGGCCAGTTCGTGCAGCAGCCCGCGCCGGCGAGCAGCTTCTATCACATTGTATGCGCCATCGCCGAGCTCAAGTCCGTCCTCGAGCAATCCTGAGCATTGCGCGCAGCGCACGCACGCCGAAGTCATCAGCCGTCGTCGTCGGCCAGCTGCCGCAATGGCGCGACGAATTTCGCGTAGTTGCGCCATCGCCCAACGGAAGAGCTGCTGATTTTCTGCCGCACCTGCCATTTACTGGCGGTGATCACCGTGCGTTGGGTGCGCTGGAAGTCGATGCAATTCGGGTCCCACGGCAGACCGATGAATTCCAGCATTTTCCGGCTCCAGGCCTGCTGATCGTCGACCAGCCCCTCATACGGAACCTCCAGCATCCGGTCGGCGGGCAGGGCAGATCGCCAGTGCTGCATCACCCGCCGATACTCGCCAGCGTAGTGCGCCAGATCGGCCAGATCGGTGGCGTATGAATGGAAGGCCTCAAAATGCTGAAAGTAGATCGACAGGCAGGTATCGATCGGATTGCGCCGCATGTGGATGAAGCGGGCGTTGGGAAGTGCCGCGTGAATCAGCCCCAGATGCAGGTAGTTGCCGGGCATTTTGTCCACCACCCGCAACGCGTCGGGCGACAGATCCTGCAGCAGCCGCAGGTAATCATCGGCCAGCGCGCACAACACGCCGGCTGCCCTCCGGCCCTGCAGCGCGGAGGACTGATGTGCGGCCGCCGCGCTGTTCCAGAACATAAGTTCGCCGGCGCCATAGACGCCGGGATGCGAAGCCAGGATCTGTTCGGCCAGCGTGGTACCCGAGCGCAGCATGCCGACGATGAATACCGGGCGCGCTGAAGTGGCGGCATCGACCGGCCTCTCGCCCAGCCACTCCTTATTGAAGGCACGGATGATCCGATCCACCGCCTGGGTCAGTTGCCGCCGGTCATGCCTGGCGCGGTACCGTTTGGTCAGCTCGTTGGCACGCTGGTATTGGCTGAACGCCTGCTCGAAGTCCCTTACGTCATCGAAGTACTTGCCGAGCGCGTAGCGCAGCAGCACCTCCTTTCTGGGGGCCAGCTGCTGTGCGGCAATGGCCTGCGCCTGCGCCGCCCAGGCCGCATCGTCCGCTGTCATTGTGCGCAGGCGTGAGATGCCGACCCAGGCCTCCGGAGTCTGCGGCTCGATGGCAATGGCGCGTTTGAATAACTCTTCAGCCTCGGTAAATTGCCCCTCGTCGGCCTTCATTTCGGCCAGCACCGCCAGCGTTGCGGCTGACTGCGGATTGAGCTGCAGCGCTGTGCGGCAACTGGCTTGCGCCTCCGTGCTCCGACCCTGCAATCTGAGCGCGATGCCGTGGTTGCGGTGCGCCTCGACGAAGTCGGGTTTGATCTGCAGCGCCCGGCGGTAGCTGGCCAGTGCCTCATCGAGCTGACCCTGGCCGCGCAGTAGCGTGCCCAGATTATTGTGCGCTTCGGCAAATTCCGCGTTGCGCGCCAGCGCCCGCCGATAGCTTGCGATGGCGTCATCGACTCGCCCCAGCTCGAACAGGGCATTCCCCAGATTATGGTGCGCTCCGGCGAAATCGGGCCTGAGTGCCAGTGCGCGCTGAAAGCTCACGGCTGCGTCATGCGGCTGCCCCAGCCGCAGCAGTGCGTTGCCGAGGTTGTCGTGGCCTTCCGGGTAGTCGGGCTTGATGCGGATTGCCCGGCGGTAACTGGCCAGCGCTTCATCCAGTCGTTCCAGATCGAGCAACACATTGCCGAGGTTGTTGTGCGCCTCGGCGAAATCCGGCTTCAGCGCCAGTGCGCGTCGATAGCTGCTGGCCGCTTCATCGGCGCGCCCGATCTGCGCCAGGGCGTTGCCCAGGTTGTTGTGCGAGACGGCATCATCCGGCGATAGCTGGGTGGCGCGATGCAGGGCCGGCAGCGCGTCCTTGCCCTGCATACGCAGGGCAACCC
>DATAJH010000060.1:0-14470 GCA_036262215.1 Steroidobacteraceae bacterium | reverse complement strand
CCGCCTGGCGCGCGCCTACAACACCGTGGTGCCATCCTCGGGCAAGGTGCTCACCGGCGGCGTCGATGCCAACGCACTGCAGCGCCCGAAGCGCTTCTTCGGTGCCGCACGCAACATCGAGGAGGGCGGCAGCCTGACTATTCTCGCCACCGCGCTGATCGATACCGGTTCGAAGATGGACGATGTCATCTACGAGGAATTCAAAGGCACCGGCAACAGCGAGATCCATCTGGACCGCCGTATCTCCGAGAAGCGTGTGTTCCCCGCGGTCAACATCAACCGTTCCGGCACGCGCAAGGAAGAGCTGATCACCGATCCGAGCGAGCTCGCCAAGATGTGGATCCTGCGCAAGCTGCTGCATCCGATGGACGAGCTGGCCGCGATCGAGTTCCTGCTCGACAAGATGAAGGACACGAAGTCGAATTCGGAATTCTTCGAGGCGATGAAGCGTTGAGCGGCCGGCACTGGCTGGCCGGCAGCGCAAAGTGAGCGGCGCGTCACAGCGCCGTTTTGCGCCGGCGGCTGAAATCCCCGACCATGGCTGATTGATGAGCGTCGTTGCGCGGCGACTGTGGCGCCGCGGCAGTCAACCGAGGGATCATGTAGACATGCGTTCATGGTGGCTCGGTCCGGTACTGCTTGCACTGGGTGCGACGGCTCATGCCGATCCTCATCCCGATACCAGCCCCGAGAGCTATCTGCCGCCGCCGCCGCCGCCGTTGGCAAGCCCGATCACCGATCACTTCGCGCTGACTGCCGAATTGTTCTGGGGCAAGGTCGACACCTTTGGACGCTTCGATTCCGCCAGCGGCGTCGAGGGCACGCCGTTCACCGGCGAGCGCGATCTGGGACTGTCCGACAAGGAGCATGACGTACGCATCGAGATCATGTTCCGCCTCGAGCAACGCAGCCGGCTGCGGGTGGATTTCCTTGACTCGCGCCGCCAGGCCGACAAATCCATCAACCGCACGCTGCAGTATGGCGATCAGACCTTCCTGATCGACGATCCGGTGCACTCATCGTTCGACTGGCGGCAGATGGATCTGACCTATACCTATTCCTTCCTGCGCAACGACCGCTTCGAACTGGGAGCCGGTCTGGGCGTGCATCTGATTCAGGCCGAAGCCGCCGCGGAGATACCGCGCACACCGCAATACGCGGATTTCAACGGCGCCGGCCCGTTTGCCACGCTGGCACTCGACGGCACCTGGCGCATTTCCAAGCGCTGGGCTCTGTGCGCGCGTGGTCAGTACCTCAAGATCACCATCGGCTCGGTCGGCGGCATGATGGGCGACTATCATGCCGATCTGCAGTATCGCTGGAAGCGCAACCTGGCCTTCGGCCTGGGGTATGAGCAGCAGGAGGCGGAGATCGACGTACGCGGCCACGACCCTTCAGGCGTGTTGCGCCTGACCTTCAGCGGTCCGGAGCTGTTCGGCCGCCTGAGCTTCTAATGGCCATGCCGCGCCAGGCCTGACGCCGGCGCGCCCGGGCGGCGCATCGCCTGCCAGACGAACAGCAGTGCGATCACCACGAACAGCGCCGCCGCCGACAGCGCCAGCGATGCGTGCACGCCGATCACCGCGCCCAGGATGCCGACGGTGAAGCCGCTGACGAAGCGCAGTCCCAGCGCCGCCATCACGAATACGCCGATGACGTGGCCGCGCAGCGCGGCCGGGGCATTCAGCTGCACCAGCGCCTGCGCCATGGCGCCGAACGACAGCTCGAAAAAGCCGGCGCAGAACAACGCCGTCAGCGACAGCGCGTAGGAATGAGTCAGGGCGAACGCGCTCAAGGCGCCGCACCAGAGCATGCATAGCAGCAGTGCCGTGGGCACGCGCGGCGGCAGCAGGCCGCGACTCTCGAGTATCAGCGCGGCGAACAACGCGCCGGCGGCGTCGGCCGCGGCCAGCGCGGCGTAGGACAGTCCGGCGTTGCCGTGGCCCAGATCGGTCGCGAAGTTGGGCATCTGCGCCTGGTAGGCGGTGCCGATGAAGAATGACGCTGCGCCCGCCAGCATGGTCATGGTCAGGATCACGTGGTTGCCGCGCATGCTGCGCAGCGTGGCGATGGCATCGCCCAGCCCGCGTACCGCAACATTGGAGCCGGCTGCGCCGCGCTGCGCGCGCGGACGATGCGGCGCATTCCAGAGCCAGATGAACATCGGCAGATAGATCAGCGCATTGCAGAAAATGCCGAGCGCCGGCCCGAGCAGCAGCATCAGGCCATTGCCGACCGCGGGACCCAGCAGCGTGCCCAGATAGCGCGTCGTGGCGCCGAGCCGCACCGCGCTGGGGAGTTGCTCCTGCCCGACGATGTCGTGGATCAGCAGCTGCGCGGGCGTGGTCCAGAGCACGCCGGCCAGGCCGTGGAGGCTCAGCAATACCATCGCGTGCCACACCTTGAGTGTGCCGGTCGCGATCAGCACCCCCCAGCCGACCGAGACCGCCATGAACAGCAGCATGCCGAGCTGGATCATACGGCGCACGTCGATGCGACCGGCGAGCGCGCCGGCATAACCCGACAGCAGCAGGAACGGCACCCAGTGGGAAATCACCGCGAAGCCGCCGAGCTCGGGTGAGTGGAATTTCTGGAACATCACCCAGTAGCTGATGACGTGTTCGCAGTTGTCGGCCATCATCGCGGTCGCGTTGCCGACGAAAAAGTAGCGGAAACTGCGGTGCTGCAGCGCGGCGAAGGACACGTGTTTCGCAGCCGGGGTGCCGGCTGCGGCGCGGCCGCCCGCGGCGACATCGTTCGTCATGCGCACAGTATGCCAGACCACCCGATGCCGCCGGACCTCAACCCTGCAGCCGCTCGCTGATGAATCGCGCCATCAGCTCGATGGTGTGCGGATCGCGCAGCGGCGCGCTGTGATTCAGGCCGGCAATCACCTGGATGTGCCCGTCGCGCAGCTGCAGCGCGACCTCCTGGGCGTGCGCGGCGGGTATGTATTCGTCGGCTCCGCCGTGCACCAGCAGCACCGGTATATGGATGCGCCGCGCGAGCGCCGGCGCCGAATAGTCCTCCGGATCCCCGCCATAGCGCGCACGGAACAGCGCCCGCAGGCGCTGGATGACGTCGGCGCGCAGCCCCATCGCCATGGTGAACGACTCGAACAGATAGCCGATGTCGCGCGGCAGGCCGACCAGCACGGCGGCACGCAGGTGCGCGGCTGCGGCATCCTCGGCCAGCCAGCTGGCGGCGGTAATGGCGCCGAAGGAATGCGCCAGGATCGCACCGGCCGGTGCGCAGGCGCTGCCGACCGCAGCCAGCGCGTCGCGAAAACTGGGCAGGTCGGCCTGCCGGCCGCCCGAGCGGCCGTGGGCCGGCGCATCAAACGCGACCACGCGCAGGCCGTGCGCCAGCAGGCCCTCGATGATGGACCTCAGCTGTCCGGCGTAGGAGATCCAGCCATGCAGCACCAGCACCGCGGGCCCGGTGCCCGGCCATTCATATATCTGTACCGCGCCGTGCGGCGTCGACAGCCGGCGGCTGGCAGCCGTGGCCAGAAAGGCCGCATCCTGGTCGCTGATGCGCCGCGTGCGCGGCGTGATGAACAGCCGCGCCGCGCAGCGAGCCGACAGCGCCGGGCTGAGCGCGGTCAGCAGCCGAAACACGGTGCGGATACGCCGCTGGCGCGCCGGCGTCAGTCCGGGAATGTTGCGGGCTTGCGCACCGTCCTCAGCCATGGGCGCCCGGCTGCGCGCCCGCACGCTCGCGCGCGATCGCGTGATAGCCGATGTCGTGGCGCAGTTGCATGCCCTCATAGTGGATGCAGTCGACCAGCGCGTAGGCTTCGCGCTGCGCGTCGCGCACCCGATCGCCCAGCCCCACGGCGCACAGCACGCGTCCGCCGCTGGTCACGACCCGGCCCGCCACGCGTTGCGTGCCGGCGTGAAATACCTTGCCCGCCAGGCGGGCCGCATGGTCGAGCCCGGTGATGGCGTCGCCGGTGCGTACACCTTCCGGGTAGCCGGCCGCGGCCAGTACCACGCCCAGCGCGACACGCTGATCCCACTGCGCCTCGACACGATCCAGGCGGCACTCGAGCGCCGCCTCGCACAGCGACGTCAGATCGGTTTGCAGCCGCGCCAGCATCGGCTGCGTTTCCGGATCGCCGAGGCGGCAATTGAATTCAATCACCGTCGGTGCGCCATCGGGCGCGATCATCAGCCCGGCGTATAAAAATCCCGTGTACGGCGTGCCGTCCTCGCTCAGTCCGCGCATGGTGGGTGCGATGATCTCGCGCATCACCCGCGCGTGGACGGTGCTGCTCACCACCGGGGCCGGAGAATAGGCGCCCATGCCGCCGGTGTTGGGACCGGCATCGCCGTCGCGCAGCCGCTTGTGGTCCTGGGATGTGGCCAGCGGCAGCACATGCTCGCCGTCGGCCATGACGATGAAGCTGGCTTCCTCGCCGGCCAGGAACTGTTCGATCACGATCTCAGTACCGGCCTCGCCAAAGCGGCCGCTGAACATGCCGGTCGCCGCGGCCTCGGCCTCCTCCAGGCTGTGCGCAATGATGACGCCCTTGCCGGAAGCCAGGCCGCTTGCCTTGACGACGATCGGTGCGCGCTGCGCGCGCAGCCAGCCGGGGTCGTAGCTGGCGCGCGTGAACACGCGATAGGCCGCGGTGGGAATACCGTGGCGCTGCAGGAAATCCTTGCTGAACGCTTTCGAGCCCTCGAGCCGCGCCGCCAGCCGGCCGGGCCCGAAGCAGCGCAGTCCGGCGCCCTGAAAGGCATCCACGATACCCGCGACCAGCGGTGCCTCGGGCCCGATGATCGTAAGCCCGACCGCCTGTTCGCGCGCCAGATCGACCAGCCGCGCGATATCGGTGGCCGCGACGTCCACGTTGCGCACCCGCGGCTCGGTATCGGTACCGGCATTGCCCGGCGCCACCAGCACTTCGCTTACCCGCGGCGACTGCGCACACTTCCAGGCGAGGGCATGTTCGCGCCCGCCGCCGCCGACGATCAGGACCTTCATGCAGTTGCCGCCCGGACCGCGCTAATGCCGAAAGTGGCGCATGCCGGTGACTACCATGGCCATGCCGTGCTCGTCGGCCGCGGCGATCACCTCCTGATCGCGCAGCGAGCCACCCGGATGGATAACCGCGGCGATGCCGTAGGAGGCGGCAACATCGATCCCGTCGCGAAACGGGAAGAACGCGTCGGATGCCATGACCGCGCCGCGCAGCTCGAGTTTTTCATCGGCCGCCTTGAGCGCCGCGATGCGCGTGGAGTACACCCGGCTCATCTGGCCGGCGCCGACTCCGACCGTGGCGCCGTCGCGCGCCAACACGATGGCATTGGATTTCACGAACTTGGCCACCTGCCAGGCGAACATCAGGTCGGCGACCTCGCGCGCCTCGGGCCGGCGGCGGCTTACGATCTTAAGATCAGCGGCGTCGACGCGGCCGAGGTCGCGCTGCTGCAGCAGCAGTCCGCCGGTGACCGAGCGCAATTGCAGTACATCGCCGGTATCGGTGTGCAGCGCGCCGGTCGCCAGCAGCCGCAGGTTGGGCTTTGCGGCGAGCACTGCGAGCGCACCGGCGGTCACGCCGGGTGCCGCGATCACCTCGGCGAACTGGCGCTCGATGATGGCGCGGGCAGTACCGGCGTCGAGCTCGCGATTGAAGGCGATGACGCCGCCGAAGGCGGAAGGTGGGTCGGTGCGATAAGCGCCGCCATAGGCCTCGAGAGTGCCGGCGCCGAGCGCTGCGCCGCAGGGATTGGCGTGCTTGACGATGACGCAGGCGCACTGCGCAAACTGTCGCACGCACTCGATGGCCGCATCGCTGTCGGCGATGTTGTTGTACGACAGGTCCTTGCCCTGCAGCACCCTGGCGGTGCTGACCGAGCCGCCACTCGCCCCCGGATTGCGGTAGAAGGCGGCGCGCTGATGCGGGTTTTCGCCATAGCGCAGGTCCTGCTGCTTGTCGAAGTACAGCGCCAGCAGCTCATCGAAGCCGTCGTCCTCTACACTTAAGCGCTGCTGCAGGTAGCTTGCGATGGTGGTGTCGTAGCGGGCGGTGTGCGCGAAGACTTTGGCCGCGAGGCGCGAGCGCGTATCGATCGACGTCTCGCCGGCGTCGTCGATCTCGGCCAGTACCCCCACATAGTCGGCCGGATCGACCAGCGCGGTGACGTCGGCATGGTTCTTGGCCGCGGCGCGCAGCATCGCCGGGCCGCCGATGTCGATGTTCTCGATCGCTTCGGCGTAGCTGCAGTCCGGGCGCGCGATCGTGGCCGCAAACGGATACAGATTGACCACCAGCAGGTCGATCGGCTCGATGCCGTGCGCGCGCATGGCCTCATCGTCGGTGCCGCGCCGGCCGAGCAGGCCGCCGTGCACGCGTGGGTGCAGCGTCTTGAGCCGACCATCCATCAGCTCGGGGGATCCGGTGTAGGCCGATACTTCGCGCACCGGCAGGCCGGCATCGACCAGGATCTTCGCGGTAGCGCCGGTAGCCAGCAGCTCGATGCCGTGTCGGTGCAGGCCAGCGGCAAACTCCGTGAGCCCGCGCTTGTCCGAGACTGAAAGCAGCGCCCGCCGGATGGCCGCGGACATCAGATCGCTGCCGCCATCCCGGGTGCGGCGCCAGGCTGCGGGTAGCGCGCGGGTGAACGATGCCGCGGCGGCCGCATGATCACTCGGATAGGCCCAGCTCTCGCAGTTTCTTGCGCAGGGTGCCGCGATTGATGCCGAGAATGACGGCGGCGCGGCTCTGGTTGCCGGCGGCGTAATCCAGCACCGCGCGGAACAGCGGCTCCTCGACCTCGCGCAGCACCATGTCATACACGCGCGCCGGGCGATGACCATTGAGACTTGAAAAGTAGTCGTTGAGTGCGTGCTCGGTATGACTGCGCAGCGGCAGTTCCTTGCCGTTGAGTCTGGCACCATTGGTTCTGATCATCGGCTCTGCGCCTGCTCTGCGAGTTTTCTTTTTCAACATGCTCGCGCTTCCCTTTCAGCCAGTGCGACCGCTTTGAGTTCAGGCCGCCTGCAGTTCTGCCCAGTGCTCGAAGCCCTGCCTGGCCGCCGAAAACTGCGAAGCCGAGTCCTCTGCCGCCATCAATCGTTGCCGCAGTTCGCTCGCTTCGGAAAGTAGCCGGCAATACCAGCCAAGATGCTTACGCGCCATTCGCACCCCCGTGTGCTCGCCATAGAACTCATACAGGGATTCGAGGTGCTGAAGGATGATCTCAGTCTTCGACGTTCGCAAGAGTGGCGCAGCGAATTGATTGGTTGCGACATACGCATTGACATCGCGAAAAATCCATGGTGCACCTTGCGCCGCGCGGCCGATCATTACTCCTTCTGCGCCGGTGAAATCAAGTACCGCGCGCGCACGTTGCGGTGAGTCGATATCGCCGTTGGCGATCAGCGGTATGGCGATCTGCCCGCGCACCTGGCGAATGGTGTCGTATTCTGCGGCGCCGCGAAACATATCGGTGCGCGTGCGGCCATGAATGGCAACTGCCGCTATGCCGCATGATTGCGCCAACGCCGCGATGCGCGCCGCATTGCGCTGCATCGGATCGGTGCCGGTACGGATTTTCACAGTGACCGGTGCCGCCGCCGCGCGCACCACGGCGTGCAGTATGCGTTGCACCAGCGCTTCATCGGCCAGCAGCGCCGAACCGCAGTGGCGGTTGCAGACCTTCTTCGCCGGACAGCCCATATTGATGTCGATGATCTGCGCGCCCAGATCAATGTTGACGCGCGCCGCAGCAGCCAGCTCCTCAGGTTCGCTGCCGGCCAGCTGCACCACGCGTGGTTCCGGTTCGCCCTCGTGGTCCATGCGCCGCTGCGATTTGCTGGAACCCCACAGCCGCTGATCGGCGCTCAGCATCTCCGCCGGCGCCAGCGTCGCCCCGAAACGCCGACACAGCTGCCGGAACGGCCGGTCGGTCACGCCGGCCATCGGTGCCAGCAGCGCCCGGCCGGTGAGCTGGTAGTGCGCAATCTGCAGATTCACGGTATCGGGGCCGCGGTCGCGGTCGTATCGCCGGCGCAACGCACGCCGCCGTGAGCGCTCTTCAGGCACACATCGAGCTCGAAGCTGGCACTGTCGGCGCCCGGGTCGCGCACCGCGATCTCGCTGTCGACGCGCTCGTCGTGTGCAAGCAAGGCGCGTGCCGGGTGCCCCGGCGGCCAATACTCCGCCGGCGTCAGATCACGCGCGGCGATCGGCTTGCCGTAGCGATCGAGCAGCGTCAAGCGCAGCAACGGCACCGGTTGGGCGCCGGCTGCGCGATTGGCCACGCTCACGCGCACGCGGATGATGTGATTGTCGCCCGGGTCGGTTGCCGCACCTTGCTGGCGCACGTCGTACGCGGACAGGTTCCAGTGCGGCTCGAGCGCGACGCCGATGCTGGCGTACAGCCGGCTCATCGGTGCGCCTAAGGGCGGTGAGGAGGCGAGCGCATCGCGCCAGTGATTGATTCCCTGAACGACGAGCAGCAACACTAGCACGGTGCAACCGGCAAGCCAGCGCGCCCGACGTGGCGGCTCGGGGACGGCGATGTCGCCGCCGTCGGCATCCGATCCCAGCGCAGCCCCCGCCAGCGATGCGAAGCCGTGGCGCGCGGAAGGGTCGCGCCCGGAATGCTCAGCACTGTCGGCTGGCAAACTTCCCTGGTAGGCATGAGCGAAGTCGCGCGAGTCCTGCAGCGGCTGGTGCGCGGCCACACTGAGGCGCTGTGCCAGCGCGGCGATCTCATTATCGATCGACTCTTCGGGCACGAATTCCTCGGTCTGCGTGATCGCGTCGCCTTCGAGCACGATGGTCTCGAAGCTTCCGGTGCCGTCGGCCAGGCTCGATTCATTCTCGATCGCCCCATCGCTCGAGCGCTCGGTCATCAGATGGTTGCGTTGCGCGACGTCGCCGGCCAGGTGAACACGCGCCTCCTGCGCCTCCTGCGCCTCCGGCGCCTCCTCGAACTGTTCGGGATCGTTGGCAGAGGAGGCGAGCGCGGCGGTGATCTGCGAGGTGGAGGCCGGATCGGCCTGCGAATACACCGGTGTCGGTGCTCCATGGCTGGCCGGCTCCTCGCTCAGTGCCAGCAGTGCGTTGAAGACGTTCAGGCAACGCCCGCAGCGCACGTAGCCCTGACCGGTGCGCAGATCGGCCGCGGTGACGGCGAGCGTCAGGGTGCACTTGGGGCAGACGGTAAACATCGGACGACTTGGGAGCGCTATGACTTGCGGCAGCGATGGATGGCGCGGGGGTTATCGATACTGTGATGACGATGGTTGACTTAAGTCGGTCGATGTACGCAGGCAACTGGTGCGAAAAATCCCAAGTCAATTCAATAGCGTGTGCTCAATAGCGTGTCCCGGTCAGCGCCACCCAGCCGTCGCGGTGGGCGTAGCGCTGCATATCAAACCACTTCAGGAACGCAGCCGCCACTTCTGATTCCTGATCCGCCAGGATACCGGCCAGCAGCACGCGCGCACCGGCCGGCAACAGTTGTGCGAACTGCGGGCGGAGCGATATCAACACTTCCGCCAGGATATTGGCGAGCAGCACGTCGCAACCGTGCGGAATATCCGAGGCGCGCTCGCACAGCTGCAGCCGGTCGGCCACGGCGTTATCGAGCGCGTTCTCGCGCGTGGCGAGCAGCGCCTGCGGGTCGATGTCGAACGCATAGGCGCGGCGCGCGCCGAGCTTGAGCGCCGCGATCGCCAGCGCGCCAGCGCCGCAGCCATAGTCCACCACGGTGCTGCCCGAGAGCGCGGCGCCATCGAGCCATTGCAGGCACGCGGCGGTGGACGGGTGAGTGCCGGCACCGAAGGCGAGACCGGGCTCGAGGCGCACCACCACGCCTTGCGGATCGGCCACCGATTCATGCCGCGGGCAGATCCACAGCCTTGAGCCGAAACGCATGGCGTGAAAATCGCGCAGCCATTCCCGCTCCCAGGCCCGGTCGGCAACCGCGCGCGCCGTGAGCCGCAGCGGATCGATGCCGATTGCGGCGGCGAGCGTGACGATCAATGCCGCGTCGGCGCGCGCTGCGTGGTAGAGCGCCTGCAGTCGGGTCTGTCGCCACAGTCGCACCTCGCCCGGCCGCGGCTCGAGCACCGGTTCATCGCTGGCGTCGCACAAGGTCACGCACAGTGCGCCGCTCTCCATGCAGGCGGTTTCGGCTGCCTGCGGGTCGAGATGGTCGAGCTCGAAGCTCAGCTCGAGATAGGGCATCGCGTCACTTCAGTCCCAGGCGCCGCTCCAGGTAATGAATGTCGAGGCCGCCGGTGTGGAACGCCGCATGCGCCAGGATTTCCTGGTGCAACGCGGTGTTGGTCTTGATGCCCTCGACCACCAGCTCGGACAGCGCGTTGCGCATGCGCGCTATCGCGGTTTCACGCGTATCGCCGTGCGCGATCAGCTTGCCGATCAGGGAGTCGTAATACGGAGGCACGCTGTAGCCGGAATAGACATGGCTGTCCACGCGGATGCCCGGTCCGCCGGGCGGATGCCACAGCCTGATCGGGCCGGGAGAGGGCATGAAGGTGCGGGCGTCCTCGGCATTGATGCGGCATTCGATCGCATGGCCGCGGATCTGCACGTCGGCCTGCTGGTACTGCAGCGGCTCGCCGGCCGCGATCGTCAGCTGCGCCTTGACCAGATCGATGTCGGTGACCAGCTCGGTGACCGGATGCTCGACCTGGATGCGGGTATTCATCTCTATGAAGTAGAACTCGCCGTCCTGGTAGAGAAACTCGAGCGTGCCGGCGCTGCGATAACCGACCGCGCGGCAGGCCTCGACGCAGCGCTCGCCCATCATGCGGCGCTGCTTGGGGGTGATACCCGGGGCCGGTGCCTCCTCGATCACTTTCTGGTGCCGGCGTTGCATCGAGCAGTCACGCTCGCCCAGGCTGATCACATGGCCGTGATGATCGGCCAGGATCTGGAACTCGATGTGGCGTGGCCGCTCGAGAAATTTCTCCATGTAGACCGCGTCATTGCCGAACGCGGCCAGCGCCTCCGCTCTGGTGACGGCGATCGAACTCAACAGCGCGCCTTCCGAATGCACCACCCGCATGCCGCGGCCGCCGCCCCCGCCCGAGGCCTTGATGATGATCGGGTAACCGATGTCGCGCGCGATGCGCAGGTTCTCGTCCGCATTGTCGGTGAGCGCGCCGCCGGAGCCGGGCACGCAGGGCACGTTGTGGCTGCGCATGACACCGATCGCCGACACCTTGTCGCCCATCAGCCGGATGGTCTCGGCCTTCGGGCCGATGAAAATGAAGCCGCTCTTCTCCACCCGTTCGGCGAA
Organism: Steroidobacteraceae bacterium; assembly: GCA_036262215.1. Lineage (GTDB taxonomy): Bacteria > Pseudomonadota > Gammaproteobacteria > Steroidobacterales > Steroidobacteraceae > FEN-1191. The sequence goes on along the minus strand of DATAJH010000060.1, from coordinate 3,182 downwards.
GTCCGCGTTCTCGGACAGGAAGCCGTAGCCCGGATGGATCGCGACCGAATCGGTGACTTCGGCGGCGCTGATCAGGGCCGGCATGTTCAGGTAACTCAGCGCCGAAGGCGGCGGCCCGATGCACACCGATTCGTCGGCCAGCAGCACGTGCTTCAGATTCGCATCCGCGGTCGAGTGCGCGGCCACGGTCTTGATGCCAAGCTCGCGACAGGCGCGCAGGATGCGCAGCGCGATCTCGCCGCGATTGGCAATGACGATTTTTTCCAGCATCGGCGTGATTCGTGTTGGGCGGGGGCTCGTCAGTACATGGTGCTTACTGGATGATGAACAGCGGCTGACCGAACTCCACCGGTTCGCCGTTCTTGACCATGATGGCCTTGACCTTGCCCGCCTTCTCCGACTCGATCTGGTTCATCATCTTCATGGCCTCGATGATGCACAGCACCTGGCCCACCTCGACCGCGTCACCGAGCTCGACGAACAGCTTGGCGCCCGGCGTCGGGGCCGAATAGTACGTGCCCACCATGGGCGCGGTGACGATGTGCTCGCCGACCCCGGCCCGAAGCGGACCGCCGGACTTGGCCGGCGCCTCTGCCGTTGCCGCCGCCTCCACCGCGGCTGGCGGCGGCGCGGCGGCAATCAACGGCTGCTGCTGCAACGGCGCGGCAACGTAGGTCGTGGTCGGCTGGCCGGGCAGCACGCGCGCGATGCGCAGCGTCTCCTCCCCCTCCTTGATCTCGATCTCGGCGATGCCCGATTCCTCGAGCAGCTCGATCATTTTTTTGATTTTTCGTATGTCCATCGATGAGCTCCCGATCATGTAGAGGAGTCCGCACGCGGCACGCGTGAGCGACACTACGGTGCGCCTGCCGGCGCAGCGGCGCGCAGGCCACCCCCGGAGCGCCCACGGCGCAACTCCCCCAGTGGCGCGAGAATCTACCTAATTTCGGGCAAATTGCCTAATCTTTGGCAAAATTAACGTGATTATGCAGGGATCATGCCGGAATCAGGATTCCTTGACTCCGGCTCTGGCGCGCTCCGCGGCCAGCTCTCTGAGGCGCTGGACAATTCCCGCGTGCGCCTGCGGCAGGCTCAGGGCTCCGGCAGCCAGCGCCCGCATGGTGCCGAGAATGTAGTCGGCCTCATCCCGATGCAGCTCGCCGATCTTGACCGCCACGATGCGACCCTGCGCGTCCGCGAACACCGAGAATGGCAGCACCGTCTGCATGCCGAATTGCTCGGCCGCAGCCAGGCCCGAATCCTCGCCGATCAGCAGCGGGTAGTCGATCGCCTGACGGTGCACATAGTCGGCAACGGCGCTGCGAAAGTCCACGGCGATGCCGACCACCGTAAGGCCCTCGCCATGGTAGGCATGGCGCAGCTGTTGCAGCAGCGGTATCTCGCGCCGACACGGCGCGCACCAGGTGGCCCAGAAATTGATGATCAGCGGATGACCGAGAAAATCCCGCAGCGACTTTTGCTGCCCGGCGAGGTCGGGCAGCTTAAGGTCCGGCACCGTGTCCGGAATCGGCCGGGCGGGGGAAGCCTCAGGCGCCAAAGCCTCCGCTGCCGGCTCATTCGCAGCGGCGCTGCCCTCGAGCGGCGCGGCAGGGATGATCGAGGCCGGTGGTCGCGCGCCGCGATAGGACAGGAATCCGGCCAGTACACCGGCCACAGTGACCAGCACGATCACCAGGGTGCGCGAGGCTGGCGGCATGAATCTTCGGGTTCGAACGCGACGGCGCTAGCCGCTCGCCAGCGCCTGATGCAGCAGCGCGGCAAACTCCGGGGCCTTCATATAGCCCACCACCCGGTATTCCTGGTGCTCATGGCCGAGGGCATCGTAGATAGCAATGGTCGGTGGCCCGTAAATCTGGAACTGATGCAGCAGCGCCTGATCGTCGGCGCTGTTGGCCGTTACATCGGCACGCAGCAGCCGTACCGACTTGAGCGCAGCGCGCACGCCCGGGTCAGTGAAGGTGTAGCGCTGCATCTCCTTGCAGGAGGTACACCAGTCGGCATAGAAATCCAGCATCACCGCCTGGTGCGCGGCCGTCGCGGCCTGCACTTCGCGCTTGAGATCCGCCACCGAGGCGATGCTGGTGAACGCCGGTTCGTCCGCCGCTGCCGATCGGCTCGCCAGCGGTTGCAGCAGATCCTCGCCGCCGCGCGCTGCGCCCAGCAGCAGCGCCAGCGCATACAGCGCCACCAGCACCGCGGCGCTGCGCGCCAGCCACAGCGCCGGGCTGGCGCCGGGGGAATGCTGATTTCCGGCACGGTCGCCGCCCGCACGGATGGCACGGCGCGCATGCGCGACCGGCACGAAACCCCACAATACGATGGCGGCGGCGATGGCCGGCACGGCAAACAGCAGCAGCGTCCAGCGCGCCGGCACGATGCGCCCGAGCATCCAGGCCGCCAGTGCCAGCATCAGCGCGCCGAACAGTCGCTTCACGCTGTCCATCCAGGCGCCGGCGCGCGGCATCCAGCGCCCGGCCGAGCTGCCGACGATCAGCAGCGGTACTCCCATGCCGAGGCTCATCGCGAACAGCGCCGCGGCGCCGCGCAGCACGTCGCCGGTCTGGCCGATGACGATCAGCGCCGCGACCAGCACCGGCCCGACGCAGGTGGTGACGATCAGCGCCGACAGCATGCCCATCACGGCCACGCCGCCGAAGCTGCCGCCGCGTTGACGGTTGCTCAGCTGTGCGACGCGGGTCTGGATGAAGCCTGGCATCTGTAATGTATAGAGGCCGAACATCGACAGCGCCATGGCCACAAACAGCGCCGCAAACAGCATGATGATCCACGGCTGCTGGAACACCGCCTGCACCTGCTTGCCGGCGGCGGCGAATAGCGCGCCGGTGATGGTGTAGGTGACCGCCATGCCGAGCACATAGGTCAGCGACAGCGAAAATGCGCGCGCGGTGGTGACGCTCTTGCCCCCACCTACGATCAGGCCGGAGAGGATCGGCACCATCGGCAGCACGCACGGGGTAAATGCCAGCAGCAATCCGCCGACGAAGAACTGCAGCAGCACCGCCGCAAGGCTGCCCGATCGGAGTAGCGCCGCCAGCCGGTCCTGCTCGGAGACGTATGCCCCGGGGTGCGCGCCTGCGGCCGCGCCCGCGGCCGGGCCCGCGCCGCCGGCGCCGGAAGTCGCCGGCAGCAGTACCGACACG
>DATAJH010000059.1:0-3160 GCA_036262215.1 Steroidobacteraceae bacterium | reverse complement strand
TCGGCCTGTATGCCGATCGGCGACCGACGCCGCTCGCATTGCCCGGCGGCACCTTGTTTTCCCTGGGCGGACTGGTGGTGCTGGCGCTGGCCCACAGCTATCCGATCCTGCTGGTAGGAGCGGCCCTGCTGGGCGTGGGCTCCTCGGTGTTTCACCCGGAGTCCTCGCGCGTCGCGCGCATGGCCTCGGGTGGGCGGCACGGCCTGGCGCAGTCGCTGTTCCAGGTCGGCGGCAACATCGGCCAGGCGCTCGGCCCGCTGGCTGCGGCGCTGGTGGTGGTGCGCTGGGGCCAGTCGAGCGTGGCGTGGTTCGCGCTGCTGCTGCTGCTGTCCACCGCGATCCTGTGGAACGTCAGTCGATGGTACAAGCACCACGGGCTGGCGCGGCTGCATCGCGTCGTCAGCCGCAAGGCGGGCCACGCGCGGCTGCCGCGAGCGGCCGTGATACGCGGCATCGGTGTGCTGCTGGCGCTGCTGTTCTCCAAGTACGTGTATCTCACCAGCCTGACCAGCTACTACACGTTTTATCTGATCGAGCACTTTGCGCTGTCGGTGCAGGCTTCGCAGCTGTACCTGTTCGTGTTCCTGGCCGCGATCGCCATAGGCACCATCCTCGGAGGCGCGATCGGCGATCGCATCGGGCGCAAGCGCGTGATCTGGATATCGATCCTGGGTGCGCTGCCGTTCACGTTGCTGCTGCCGCATGCGAGCCTGTTCTGGACCGGTCCCCTGACCGTGATCATCGGCCTGGTCCTGGCGTCAGCCTTTCCGGCGATCCTGGTGTACGCCCAGGAACTGGTGCCGGGCAAGGTCGGCATGATCTCCGGGCTGTTCTTCGGCCTGGCGTTTGGCGCCGGCGGCATTGGCGCGGCCTGGCTCGGTGCGCTGGTCGACTCCACGAGCCTGGAGTACGTCTACCGGCTGTGCGCGTATCTGCCGCTCATTGGCCTGCTGGCCGCGCTGTTGCCGGATGCGGAGCGCTGAAGGCTCGTTACGGCAACGAGCGCGCCACGGTCGGGGTCGACGCGGCTGCGGGCACGGGTAAGCGCAGCGCCATGCTCGGCTGGTTGGCGGTGAGGCCCAATTCGTGCCGGCCGACATTCCAGGTCACGCGCCGGCCAAATTCCACGCGCACATCGGCGGCGCGCCTGATCTGCAGATCCACGATGGAGCGTTGGCCCGGCATGGCACTTGCGATGGGGTCGGTCATCGATCCCGCCTGAGGCGGCGTGCCGCCCTGCTGTTCCAGGCGCAGTCCGTACACCCGGGCGGCGCCGCGGGCACCCAGCGGCTGCCTCAAGTACAGCATCATCAGCGGGCCGTGGGCGCCAGGCACGACCGTCATGCCATCGGCCGCGGGACATACTCGAGCCAAACCCAGCAGGGCACTGCACAGCAGCAGCTGCTGGATGACGCGTGTTGCCGGAAGACTCTCCACCGCACCTCCTTACCCGGAAGGACGTGCGATGAGTATGCGCGGGCGTCAGGCGAGCCGGCCCCAAGTCACCATAAGCGCCGCGAGGCGGCGCAAAACCTGCGGCGATGTCTCAGTTTGAGCGGCGTTATGGTAAGCGCCTGTGTGTCAGGCGCTCTGTCCCGACGGCTCCAGATCGCCACCGTGCTGGGCCTCGATCTCATGCTCGCTCATCGGCGCCGCAGACAGCCGGGTGCAGCCCACCATCAGGGCCGCGATGCACAGGTAGCTGATGGCGACCAGCGGCGACTGGCCGATGCCGATGGCTTCGCTGTGCATCAGGCCGAAAAAGGTCAGTCCTGCGGCCACCACCGCAAAGCCCGCCGCCTTGAAGAATTCGCGTTCGATCGCGCACACCGCGATCGCCGCAAGCATCAGGCCGCCGAGCGTCGCGCCGCTGCCCAGCACCGACAGGCCGTGATAGAGCACGCCCTGATCGCCGAGCTTGTCGAGTCCGACGGCGCTGGCGGAAGTTCCGGCGGCTCCCAGCGCGCCATCGATCTGGTTCTTGGTCCAGGCGGCAAGATTGGGCAGGATCGCCAGCACGATGGCCGGCGCGTGCCGGCGTGGGGTTTCCTGAAACGCCTGGGCGCCGATCAGCATGCCGATGTAGACCAGGATCGGCAGGATCGCGACCACCGGTATCAGCGCGATCATCACCGAGATGATGCCGAACCAGGCGAGCACGATCACCGTGACGCCGGTGGCGGCGGAATAGCCGATGCGTCCGCCCATCGCCTTCCAGCCCGGATGGCCAATGTAGACCGCATTGATGAACGGATTGCCCATCATGCAGCCGATCAGGCTCACCACACCGTCGGCGGTCAGCACGCGCGTGGTGGGAAAGCTGTCACCGGCGGCGGCCGCGCTCTCGACGTTGTCGAGTGCTTCGACCAGGTCGTAGATACCAAACGGAATCGCGGTCACCAGGATGATGCCGAAATACTCGAAGCCCGAGAACACGTGATTGAACGCCGGCAACGGCAATGAGAAGCCGAAGTTGGCGACCGAGGCGGCGAGGTTATGCACGCTCATGCCGCCGATGCTATAGCCGAAGTAGGTCGACCCCCAGGCGATCAGCATGCCGACCGCGATGGCGACCAGGCCGGCCGGGATACCCTTGAAATAGCGCACGCCGCCGAACCAGCTGGCGACGATGATCGCAAAGCACACCATACCGATCAGCGGCGTGCCGAACACCTGGAACGCCGGCCGCAGTGAAATAAACGTGATCGACACGCCGGCGAGCGTGCCGAGCAGGGCGGCGCGCGGGGTGATGCGCCGCACGACCGGTCCGATGAAGCCGCCGATCATCAGCACGAAGCTCTGGATGAATACCCAGGTCAATCCGGCTTCCCAGCCTTTGATCGGATCGCCGGTCTTGAGCACGATCGGCAGCATGACCACGAACGTGACGACGAACATATGCGGCACGCTGATGCCTGAGGGCAGTGCACACACGTCGCTGCGGCCGGTGCGCTGCGCCAGGCGGTACGCGAGCCAGGCGTAGTACAGCGTGGACAGGCACAGCATCAGGCCGGTGGCCGGCAGGATGCGGCCGTAGATCAGCGCATCGGGCATCTTCAGCACGAATTTCAGCAAGCCCGTCAGGGTCAGCAGATTGACCAGGATGTTGGTGCCGAAGCCGAAGAAGGCGTTCCAGTCCCCGGGTACCCATAGTTTTGGT
>DATAJH010000058.1:0-6837 GCA_036262215.1 Steroidobacteraceae bacterium | reverse complement strand
CATCATCGTGCGCAACGAGAAGCGCATGCTGCAGGAAGCCGTTGATGCGCTGCTGGACAACGGCCGCCGCGGACGCGCGATCACCGGCACCAACCGCCGGCCGCTGAAGTCGCTGGCCGACATGATCAAGGGCAAGCAGGGGCGGTTTCGTCAGAACCTGCTCGGCAAGCGCGTGGACTACTCCGGCCGTTCGGTCATCGTGGTGGGGCCGACGCTGCGCCTGCACCAGTGCGGGCTGCCGAAGAAGATGGCGCTCGAGCTGTTCAAGCCGTTCATTTTCCACAAGCTGCAGCTGCGCGGGGAAGCCTCGACCATCAAGGCCGCCAAGCGGCTGGTGGAGCGCGAGGGACCGGAGGTGTGGGACATCCTGGAAGAGGTGATCCGCGAACATCCGGTGCTGCTCAATCGCGCCCCGACGCTGCATCGCCTGGGTATCCAGGCGTTCGAGCCGGTGCTGATCGAGGGCAAGGCGATCCAGCTGCATCCGCTGGTGTGCACGGCGTTCAACGCCGACTTCGACGGCGACCAGATGGCGGTGCACGTGCCGCTGTCGCTGGAAGCGCAGCTCGAGGCGCGCGCGCTGATGATGTCGTCCAACAACATCCTCTCGCCCGCCAACGGCGATCCGATCATCGTGCCGTCGCAAGATGTCGTGCTCGGGTTGTACTACCTGACGCGCGAGAAGATCGGCGCCACCGGGGAAGGCATGTTCTTCACCGACGTGCAGGAGGCGCATCGCGCCTACGAGAGCCGTACGGTGGACCTGCAGGCGCGGGTCAAGGTGCGGCTGCGCGAATACGTGATGGACAACGGTGCGTTGAAGCCGCGCCGGCGCCTCGCGGTAACCACGGTCGGCCGGGCGCTGCTGTCGGAGATCCTGCCGCGCGGGCTGTCGTTTGACCTCATCAACCAGGACATGACCAAGAAGGTCATATCTGCCTGCATCAACGCCTGCTATCGCGCGCTGGGGCTGAAGGAGACCGTGATCTTCGCCGACCAGCTGATGTACATGGGCTTTCATTACGCGACCCGCTCGGCGGTCTCGTTCGGCATCGACGACATCGTCATTCCGGAGCAGAAGACCAAGCTGGTGGCGGCCGCGGACCGCGAGGTCAAGGAGATCCAGGAGCAGTACTCCTCGGGTCTGGTGACCAACGGCGAGCGCTACAACAAGGTGGTGGACATCTGGTCGCGAGCCAATGACCAGGTCGCCAAGGCGATGATGGAGAAGCTCGGCACCGAGGAGGCTACCGACAGCAAGGGCGCCCAACACCGGCAGAAGTCGTTCAACTCGATCTTCATGATGGCCGATTCGGGAGCGCGCGGCTCCGCGGCGCAGATCCGGCAGCTGGCCGGCATGCGAGGCCTGATGGCCAAGCCCGACGGCTCGATCATCGAAACGCCGATCACGGCCAATTTCCGTGAAGGCCTGAACGTGCTGCAGTACTTCATCTCAACCCACGGCGCGAGAAAGGGCCTGGCCGACACGGCACTGAAGACCGCGAACTCGGGTTACCTGACCCGGCGGCTGGTGGATGTCGCGCAGGACCTGGTGGTGACCGAAGAGGATTGCGGGACTACCAATGGACTTGCGATGGCGCCCCTGGTCGAAGGCGGCGACGTGGTCGAGGGCCTGGGCGAGCGCGTGCTCGGCCGCGTGGTCGCGACCGACGTGCAGAAGCCCGGCAAGGAGGAAGTGCTGGTGGCCGCCGGTACGCTGCTGGATGAGCAGGCGGTGCGGCTGCTGGAGCAGGAGGGCGTGGACCAGATCCAGGTGCGCTCTCCGATCACCTGCACCACGCGCTATGGCGTGTGCTCGAACTGCTACGGACGCGATCTGGCACGTGGCCGGCTGATCAACATCGGCGAGGCCGTCGGTGTGATCGCGGCGCAGTCGATCGGCGAGCCCGGCACGCAGCTGACGATGCGCACTTTCCACATCGGCGGCGCGGCCTCGCGGGCCGCGGCGGCCAGCAGCGTCGAGATCCGCAACAAGGGTACGCTGCGCTTCCACCGCATCAAGACCGTGGAACACGAGAAGGGTCACCTGGTCGCGGTGTCGCGTTCGGGCGAGATCGGTGTGGTGGATGAGTTCGGCCGGGAGCGTGAGCGCTACAAGATCCCGTATGGCGCCACCATCACGGCGAAGGAAGGCTCCAAGGTCGCCGGCGGCCAGGTGGTCGCCACCTGGGATCCGCATACCCATCCGGTGGTGACCGAAGTGGCAGGCTTCATCAAGTTCCAGGACTTCGTCGACGGTCTCACCGTCGCGACCCAGGTCGATGAGGTCACCGGTCTGTCCAGCACCGTGATGCTCGATTCCAAGCAGCGCGGCGGCAAGGACCTGCGTCCGACCATCAAGCTGCTGAACTCCAAGGGCAAGGAAGTCACCTTCGCGCACACCAACATCCCGGCGGTGTACACGCTGCCGATGGGCGCGCTGGTGAACCTGGAGGACGGTGCCAAGGTGTCGGTCGGCGACATCATCGCCCGCATCCCGCAGGAGTCGTCCAAGACGCGCGACATCACCGGCGGTCTGCCGCGGGTGGCGGATCTGTTCGAGGCCAGAAAGCCCAAGGATCCGGCGATCCTGGCCGAGAAGAGCGGTACCGTGAGCTTCGGCAAGGAGACCAAGGGCAAGCGGCGGCTGGTGATCACCAGCGACGACGGCGAGAAATACGAGGAGCTGATCCCGAAGTGGCGCCAGCTCAACGTGTTCGAGGGCGAGACCGTGGAGCGCGGCGAGGTGATCGCCGACGGCGAGCCCAACCCGCACGACATCCTGCGGCTGCAGGGGGTCGAGGCGCTGGCGAACTACCTGGTGCGCGAGATCCAGGACGTCTATCGGCTGCAGGGCGTCAAGATCAACGACAAGCACATCGAGGTCATCATCCGCCAGATGCTGCGCAAGACCGAAGTGGTCGCGGCGGGCGAAACCAGCCTGCTGCGCGGTGAGCAGATCGATCGCTCGCGGGCGCTCGACATCAACGATCGCATCGAAGTGGACGGCAAGCAGGCGGCACGGCTGCAACCGGTGCTGCTGGGCATCACCAAGGCATCGCTGGCCACGGAGTCGTTCATCTCGGCAGCGTCGTTCCAGGAGACCACCCGTGTGCTGACCGAAGCGGCGGTTCGGGGACTCAAGGACGACCTGCGCGGCCTGAAAGAGAACGTCATCGTCGGTCGGCTGATTCCGGCGGGCACCGGCTTTGCGGCTCACGCGCATCGGCGGCGCAAGCTGGATGAGAGCGGACGGCGCAGCTTCATGGACGTCGGCGGTGCGGTCGGCGACATGGACGATGTCAGCGTCGATGCGGAAGAGAGCACCGCAGGCTGATTTGACACGCAAACCGAAGTAGCGCGGCGGCTCATTGCCGCCGCGCTCGCGGCGCGCAGATTCGCGAAATCCTCCTCACGCTCGAAACTTAGCGCGCATTGTTCGCGCGCATTATGTTCACCAGTGTCGCCGTGGTGCGACGTGAGTGCCGCCATAGCTGCGATTTTGGTGCAAGCGGGGCGGTAAGAAATATCTGTGACGCGGCTATCAAAAGCGTTGAAGCCACAGCTCGAATGCGACATCATGCGGTCTCAAGGTCTCGACTCATGGGCAGGTTTGATTTATGCCCGTAACAGCTGCAGCTTCGACGTCACGCGCGGTTCCACGATGGAACGCGGCGCGGCTGATGGAATACTCGGAGCGGCACCTGACACTCACCGCACGTTCCGGCGCGCCCTCCGAGGCGCAGCTCGCCACCCGCCTGCTCGAGAACGTGGTGCTGTATCGCAGCTGGGAACACTCGCACGGACGGCTGATGCAGGCCGTGGCCAAGGCGCCGCGGCAGACGGCGCCACAGGAGCTGCGCAAAGTCACGTTCCTGACGCTGCATCGCAAGGCGCCGTTCGAATACCTGCGCGAGCGGCATATCACCGGCGTCGCGCGCCGGCAGCTGATCCAGGCGCTGTTCGGTGATACGCAGTCCTACGGGCGCTCGCTGATACGTGAACACGAAGCGTACGTGAGCTCGGCCTGTAGCCTTCTGTGCGCCGACTCGCTGTGCAGCGCGGTGCTGGGCGATGAGGCGTTCTGCGTGGCGCTGCAGAAGTACGAGGAAGCCTACGCCGAGTACTACCGCGTCTATTGCGATTCGCTGCTGGCGGAACAGGGCGGGGAAGTCGCGCCGATGAGCGCGCTGCTGCCCTACCTGCGCTACCAGCTCAAGATCATCCGCGATCACATGCTCGCCGGAGCGCATCAGCACACCGTGCTCAAGGATCTGGAAGCCCTGTACGCCGCCAGCGGCGATACGCAGAAGCTGCCGGTCCTGCGTCCTCCGCAATAAGCGTTCGCTCAAGCCTTGATGGCGCTCGCGCGGGTCTATAGGCTTCGCGCCCCGCCATGCTCAACTTTTCCGACCTCAGCCTGCGCCGCGGCAAGCGGCTGCTGTTTACCGGCGCCACCTTCAGCCTGTTTCGCGGCGAGAAGGTCGGCGTCACCGGCGAGAACGGCAGCGGCAAGTCGAGCCTGCTGGAACTGGTGCGCGGGGAACTCTCGCCCGAGGCGGGCAGTTTCGACATGCCCTCGCAGCTGGCGATCGCCTACGTGTCGCAGGAGCTGGACGCCAGCGAGCGCGAGGCGATCGAGTTCGTGCTGGACGGGGATCCCGAGCTGCGCCAGATCCAAGCGGCACTGGCTGCGGCCGAGGCGGCCGATGACGGGGTGCTGCTCGGCCACCTGCACGGCAGCTACGCGGCCATCGGCGGCTATGACGCGGCCAGCCGCGCAGCGACGCTGATGCACGGACTGGGCTTCGACAGCGCTGACGAGCGGCGCCCGGTGAGCGCGTTCTCGGGCGGCTGGCGGGTGCGGCTGAACGTGGCGCGGGCGCTGATGTGCCGCTCGGACCTGCTGCTGCTGGATGAGCCGACCAATCACCTGGACCTGGATGCGATCGTGTGGCTCGAGGGCTGGCTGACGGCGTATCCGGGCACGCTGCTGTTGATCTCGCACGATCGGGAGTTTCTCGACCGCGTGGTCAACCGGGTGGTGAACATCGAGCACGGCAAGGCGCGCGCCTATCGCGGCAACTACTCCTCGTTCGAGGAGCAGCGCGCCACCGAGCTGTCGCAGCAGGCGGCGCTGTTCGCGCGCCAGCAGCGCGAGATCAGGCACATGGAGTCGTTCGTCGAGCGCTTTCGCGCCAAGGCCAGCAAGGCGCGCCAGGCACAGAGCCGCCTCAAGGCGCTGGAACGCATGCAGCGCATCGCACCGGCACATGTGGACAGCGAGTTCGAATTTTCGTTTGCACGACCCGATAAGTTGCCGCGCCCGCTGCTGGCGCTCGAGCGCCAGTCGGCCGGCTACGACGGCCGCGCCGTCATCGAGAACGTCAAGCTGAGCATCGCGCCGGGCGACCGGGTGGCACTGCTGGGCCGCAATGGCGCCGGCAAGTCCACCGTCATGAAGCTCCTGGCCGGGTCGCTCACGGCGCTGTCCGGCAGCCGCACCGAGGCTCGGGACCTGCGCATCGGCTACTTTGCGCAGCATCAGCTCGAGCAGCTCAAGGTCGCCGAATCCCCGGTGGAGCACCTGAGTGATTGCAGTGAGGCGATGGGACGGCGGGCGCCGGAGGCCGATCTGCGCGATTTCCTGGCCGGTTTTGGTTTCCGGGGCGATCGGGTGTTCGAGCCGGTGGGGCCGTTCTCGGGCGGAGAGAAGGCCCGACTGGTGCTGGCGCTGCTGGCCTACCAGCGGCCGAACCTGCTGCTGCTGGACGAGCCGACCAACCACCTGGATCTGGAGATGCGCCAGGCGCTGGCGGTGGCGCTGCAGGAATACGAGGGCGCGGTGGTGCTGGTCTCGCACGACCGCCACCTGCTGCGCGTGGTCGCCGACGAGCTGCTGCTGGTGCACGCCGGGGCGGTCGAGCCGTTTGACGGGGACCTGGAGGACTATGCGCGCTGGCTGGGCACCAGCGCGGCGGCGCAGGCGGCGGCTCCGGCGAGCGAGGCGGCCAGCGGTACGGGTACGGGTACGAGTCCGGCGCCGGGGCCAGCAGGGCCGGTAGCGGCGGCCCGCGGCACCCCTGAGGCACGGAAACAACGTAAACGGGTCGAGGCCGAGCGCCGCGCGGCCTCAGGGAAGCTGAAGGCGGCGCTCGCAAAGCAGGAGCGGGAGCTGGAGCGGCTGGTGGCAAGCCGCAGCCAGATCGAGCGCGAACTGGCCCTGCCGCCGGAGGGAGCTGCGCCCGACCGCAAGCGCCTGATGGAGCTCACGCAGCAGCAGGCAAAGCTCAGCCGCGTCATCCAGGGTCTGGAGAGCGCCTGGATGGAGGCCGCGGCACGTCTGGAGGCCCTTGCTGCTGCGCAGCAGGACGTTGACTAAACCCAGGCCGCTACCTAGAATCGCCGGCCTTTGTCGGTCCGGCCCAACGACGGCCTGACCGCCAACCCGTGACTCGATGCGCCGGGCCGTCCCCTTTAAAGGGACGGCCCGGCGCTTCTCATACGCCGCAACATCATTCGATTTGGGAATGCTGGAGTTTGAATGGCCACCACAGGTCAGCTGATCCGTACGCCGCGCCAGTCGAAAGCCGAGAAGACCAAGGTCCCGGCGCTGGGCGCCTCGCCGCAAAAGCGCGGCGTCTGCACGCGCGTCTACACCACCACGCCGAAGAAGCCGAACTCGGCGCTGCGCAAGGTCGCGCGCGTGCGCCTGACCAACGGCTACGAGGTGTCGAGCTACATCGGCGGTGAAGGCCACAACCTGCAGGAGCACTCGGTGGTGCTGATCCGCGGCGGCCGCGTCAAGGATCTGCCCGGCGTGCGCTATCACACGGT
>DATAJH010000057.1:0-130513 GCA_036262215.1 Steroidobacteraceae bacterium | reverse complement strand
CGGTGTTTATCTACCGTGATGGCGGGCACCTCCTCAAATTCGCACGCGAGCGTGACCCCATGGCGGGAGAACGCTTCCGCATTCAGCCGCACACTGTCGTTTACCAGATCCGCGACAGCCACACTCTCCACCACACCGCCGTGCGTCGCATAGCTCTGCTGCATCCTGACAATGTCCTTGATGTGCTCGACACTATTAACCAGCGATGCCAATTCCTTAAGTGCGGCCTCGCGATCGGCTAGGAGCTGGGAAGAGAGCTGTGCAAGGTAAGTGGGCAGTCGTTTCCCCCGATCGTCACTCGCAATAAAGGATCCGAGTTTATCGCCTTGCTCTTCGAGCATCGCGGCGACTCGGGCGAGTCCGGAAGCCTTGGACGTCTGGATCAGCTCATCGAGCAAGTTCGCGGACACGTTGACGCTGTTCAAGACGTTGCCGACGTTGTGGAGCACACTGCTGGCAACTTCAGCCATTCCCGCCTGACGGGAGGCACGCACCAGGGCTTCATGAGCCGCCTGCAACTCGGCCTGTGTTCTCACAAGCCGCGAGCGCATGAGCTGGAACCAAGCCGCGGCCGCAGCCAGCACCAGTGTTGCCACCACACCTGCAAACAGCAGGCTGCGCAAGCGCAGTGCGGCATCCGACGACGTGTCCCGGATCGTCTCGGCGAGATCCATGAGCTGCGCCTGCAACGCCTTGGTCTGGTCCGCCGCGAACTGGTGCGCGCGCTCCGCCGCGGCATAGTGCTCCCGGCCTTTGGGCGAGAACGTGGTCTCTGCGGTAACGGAATCCGCGTACGGCTGCCCCTTGAAAGAGATGACCGGATCGATCACCTGGCGGTATTGGTGCCACAGCAAGAACGCCTGGGCGACCTGCGGCGAGTCGTCTTCGGAGTCGGAAAGCTGCCCAAAATTCCGATCGAAACGCCTCACCATGCTCTGCAGATCCGCGAGCGCTTGACTGGAATCGGCGCGAGCCTCGAGACGGTCGCACAGTGCACCTAGCTGAGCAGCGATCTCCTCGGGGTAGCTTTGCAAAGCGCTCGCCGCCTGCAGTGCATCAATGCTCGCGCGGATGTGCGTGACGAGCCGATAGCCGAAGAGCACCACCAGGCCCATCGCGAGAGTCAGCGCGACGCCGATGGCGGCCGTGACCAGCTGGCCGCGACGCTCGCTCCTTAAGCGACTGATGTGAGCCTTTTCCGGCTTTCCTTGAGCGGCTCGAAGCGCATCGTGTCTTGATCGCGAAGCGCTCTCTACGAGCGGGTTCAAGAACGTGAAGGGCGCGTGAACGCCTGCGGCCGGCGCGGAGATTGGGGTTGGCGCGGCGGTGTGCTGCCGCAACGGCTCAGCGCTCACCGCTTCCTTCTGCTTGTTCGTAACGCCGTGGTCGGCACTGATCCATCGACCGCAAGATCCATAAGGCCGCACAAGATCCATAAGGCCGCAATTGGCGTGCGTCATGTTATGGTTAGGATGACTATTTGAACTGCGAACCCGGATCGCGTTTTCTAGAACGAGCTGTGACGCAGATCCCACTCCGCTTCCTGACGGCGTAACGTATCCCTCAGGCAAACTCCGTCAACTCCAGGCTCAAGCACACACCCATTTGCATTGATTAGATTGCAACCGGATGTTATTCTAGTCAGAATGACTAGATTATCAAAGCAGAGACCCGCACCGCCCAAAGCCCGGGAGACGCGAGCGCCGAAGGGCCGATCCGGCTATTGGCTTCTGCAGGATGCAAAGGCCCGCTTCAGCGAGCTTGTCCGCAAGGCGCATAGCGAGGGACCGCAGCACGTTACCGTGCACGGACGCGAGGAGGTTGTCGTCATCACCATCGAGGAATTTAGGCGCCTCAAGGGCACCGTTACCGGAAAGGCGCTGATCGACGCCATGCAGGCGTCCCCGCATCGCGAGATTGATATCGAACCGAGGCGCGGACCGCTGCCCGTTCGCGACCTCTCGCTGTGACGGGATGGCTCCTTGATACGAACATTTTGTCGGAACTTCGGCGCCCGAAGCCGGAACCGAAGGTGCGTGCCTTCATCGAGGTGCAGCCGCTTGAACTGCTTTACATCAGTACCGTGACGCTGGCGGAGATTCGCTACGGCATCGAATTGCTTCCCGACGCCGCTCGCCGCTCCGAACTCAACGATTGGCTGACGCATGAAGTGCGACCGATGTTCGACCAGCGCGTCCTGGCTATTACGGAAGACATCATGTTCAAGTGGCGACTGATGGTCGAGGAGGGTCGCAAGACTGGGCATACGTTTTCGCAGCCCGATCTGATCATCGCTGCGACTAGCCAGCATCACGGCTTGACGATCGTTTCCCGCGACACCGCCGATTACCTCAGGGCGCGCGTCGCGGTGTTCAATCCGTGGACAAACGACACTCCCGGCCGTGCGGATCGGTAAGGCTGCGGTCTCAACCGCTCTTTGGCTTCGCCCAGACGCTCAAGTTGATGGGGTTGCAGGCCCGATGGCGCGTCCATCGCGCGCCTGATGCATGCCGCACACGACTGGCGGGAGCGGCTCGGAATCATCTCGAGCCCCGCTTGGGAGCGATGGGTGAACCATGGAATATTATCTGGCCGTATCTACGTAAATCAGGTACCTATCTCGGCGTAACCGCGCAAAATATTCCATGATTCACCTTCAGAAATTACAGCCACATCAATGCGTTGAGTCGTTTTTGGATGCGGACTGAAAATCCGCGTGTCGGTGGTTCAATTCCACCCCTGGGCACATTCAAGTCAATGTTTCAAATCAGCAAGTTGCATCAAAGCGCATGGACCTTTTGTCTAATATAAGCGCCGATGTCCAATATTTCGGTCCGCTGTTCGCTTGGCCAATACGAATCTCGTGGGGGGCTGAAACCGTCGTGTTAGGCCAAAGGCGGAAGTCCGAGCGATTATAGAATCTGCTGAAAAGCAGGCATCCATGGTCGATAGATCCGAGGCGCCCGTGTGCAACCTCGGGCTCTGGCTCCAGCTTCTATCCAATCTGATCTACGGGTTGTGCGTCGCCAGCAAGAAGGCGCGCACGTCCGCTGCCGACTGGTCCGCCATTTCCTCGTGCGAAAAGTGGCCAGTGTCGGGGTAGATAACAAGCTTCGAGCCAGTGATGGCTTCGGCGAATCCATGCGCGTCTGCCACCGGGACGTCATGATCCTCTTCGCCCCAGAGGATCAGCGTCGGCGCCTTGATGTCGCCAATATGATCCTTGATGTAAGTATCCCGGGGCAGGCCGTAGCGCACATACGTGGCCTCGCGGGTGCCCGCCATGCGGGCGAAATCCCGAACCTGATCGATCATGGCATCGGTGAGAATGGTCTTGCGAACGATCACCTTGTTCAAGGTTTGGGCCACCATCGAACGAGGGGTGATGTGCAACAGAACTTGGTTCAATACCGGAGCCCGCAAGGTACGGAAGATTAGCGGCCGCTTCTCAGGTGGCTTCGACGGCATGCCGACGGCATCGACCAGCACAAGCTGCGTGACGTGGTCAGGATAGGTTTCCGCAAACCGCGCCGCGATCCCACCGCCCATCGAATGGCCGCCGATGGCGAATTTGTCGAGCCCGAGCTGGTCAGCGACCTCCTTGACGAACTCGACCATTCCCTTCTGAGTGTAATCGCCGGACGGTACGGCGCCCGTCAGCCCGTGGGCGGGCAGATCCATCGTCACCACGCGGAATGTGTCGTCGAGCCGGCTCGCCCAGGGTTCCCAGGTGAAGAGCGACAACTGGTTTCCGTGTACGAGTACGAGCGCGGGCGCGTCGCGCGGGCCACGGTCGCGTACATGGGCGCGCGCTCCGTCGGCCAGTATCAAAAATTGTGATGGCGGCGTCGCGTATTTCGCTTCGAGCGTGGCGCGCGGAATATCCGCGTCCCTGAAATAGAAGAACGCGCCGACCAACGTGCCGACCAGCACGGCAACAAGGGCTAGAACAGCGATCAGAAAAACTCGCATTGCGAGGCCTCGCTCCTTTCCAGAGAAGCCTGCGCGAGAAAAGCTTCCGCGCTCAGAGAATATAGTCTGCAAAATGCGGGTTTGTCAGACGGCCGACTCTCCAACGGTTCAATCGATTGGCTGGATGCGTCGAGAACCAAGGCTCGCGCGGAAAACGGTGCCCAATATTAGGCGACGCTATCTCGGGGAATCAGGATCTTAAGTCCCGTATCTCGCGGAAATATTGGACACGCCGGCGGTATATTGTCCTTCTATTTCAGCGACATAGTTTGTCGTCTCGTAGCGAGGCCTTGTGGGCCTACTCGCGGAGCCAACGCACTACTGCGTCTTGCGAGATTCGCTTTGGCGGGTCGCCGAGACGTTGGACGCGCCAGGCTTGACTTTTCAGCTTGTCGTGGAGCTCCGCGGCCTCCTTGCGGTCGGCGGTCGCAGTAGATCGTCGTATTCGCTCGCCGTTTGGCGCGACGAAGTCGATCCACCACACCGACGACTTCTTGCGCTTGATAAGTGACATACAGCCTCCTGTGAGGTCACTTGCAGCGCTTGCCGTCTCACAGCATACAGCGAGCGCACGAACTCGACGAGGTCGATCTCCAGGAAGATCCATCGCCGGCCGGCTTTAGCTCCCGGAATGAGGCCGCGCTTCGCGCGGATGCGCACTTCCTCCGGATGCATGTGCAGGAAAGCCGCGGCTTCATTGAGAGTCAGGGTACGCAGAGCCTGAGGACTCGAGCCGAGCCGCAATACCGACGCCGTGTGTGCTGGCATGAACGACCTTATGTGGTTCCGGTCGTTTAGGGACAAGCTGTCACGCGTGGAACTATGGTGCGCCGAGCAAACAAGCGAAGTCCATAGGGGGTTTCGCAGGAAATTAAGTGAATCGACTCACGCCTGCAATTCGTCCGGTGTTGACCCGTAGTTGGCGCTCGCGGATGTCCGCTATCGGGCAGTCCAATCAGGATTTTTGCTGCCGCCTCGCGCGCTTCCTTGAGCCTCGCGCAGGTTTGGCGCGAGTGGCGGGTGAGTTCGGGCCGGCCGAAACTAGACAGCCCCGCAGCAGCGTTCGTGGGCTTTTGCGCGAGTATCCATAAGAGGGCGCCGATTCGGCCGAGCGCTTAGACTCGCCTTCGGGTCGCGCCAGGTAAGTGCGCCAATACCCATCGAGAGTACGACGATCACCGCGCCAATCATTCATTGGCGCCTGAATCACGATGTCACGCGCGCGGCTGAGAATCGGCTCTCTCCGCCGCAAAGCGTGATCTGAAAGATATTTGGCATTAGCCATCATTCAGGCATACGGTGGAAGTCGGCGCGATCAATCTGTATCGCGATCACGATTCCACTGGTCGAATCCAAACTTCACCAGAAGCACGTCGTACCTCGGATCGCCGCGCAAATTCGCGTACGTAGGGGAGCAGCAGATTTCCCAGGCAGCACCTTGCTGCTCGCTATACATTCGATCGAGCCAATGGAAGGCCAAGTCGCGCTCACCACGGAATGCATGCACTCCCGCGATTTCGTCGGCGTCTTCCGCCGAGAATTTCTTTTCGAGGATTTGTACTGACGTGTCCGAATCGGCGCGGCGACCCAGCGCCCAATAAGTCGCCGCAAGTACGACAAGCCGTGAATCCTCGTCGGGTTCCTTTTCGGCTGCGGCCAAGGCATCGGATGGTCGTCCAAGAAAGAGATAAAGCCAAGCAATGTCGTGGTTCAAATTTTGAAATGCAGGCTGCAGTTGAGACAATTCCTTGTAAGCCGTCAACGAAGCTTCGAGGTGATTTGCAAGGTAAAGTGAAAAAGCCAAATGCCAAAGTGCACTTGTATCCAGCGGATCATTGAGGATAGCCTTTCGCAAGTTGCTGATCTTGGCGTCGTAATCTCCGTGTATGCCTTGCTCCATGAAGGCGATCTGCGCCTTGGAGCGAAAATCGTTCGGATCCAGCTCAACCGCGCGCCGATACTCGTTCCGAGCCTGGCGCCAGTTGGCTGCATAACCCAGAGCCGTCTCGAAGTAATACCAACCGAGAAATGAATGTGCGATCGCGAGGTTCGGGTCAACTTGGAGTGCCTGTTTCAGATACTCCAAACCTTTGGTGCTAGAAGGGTCATTCGGGTTACAACCGCATGCAATCGTTTCTTCCCCGAGCCTCGCCCAGGCCAGCGCATACTCCGGATCCAGTTTGATTGCATCCTGGTAGAACGCGATGGCACTGCTTCTGCCTGCTTTAGTATGTAGCCTTGCGTTGTAGTTGCCCTTCAGCACGAGATTGTAGGCGTCCATGTTGACAGCGCGGTATCGCGCGGCGGGCTCGTTCAGTGCGACCTGCAATGCATGTGCGACGGTCGCCGCGATCTCGTCCTGGACCCGAAAAATGTCGTCGAGCTTGCGTTCGTAGGTCTGCGACCAGATGTGCGAGCCGTCCGACGCGCGAATCAATTGTGTCGTAATGCGCAGTTCGTTACCCGACTTGCGAACGCTGCCCTCTAGGATAGTTGCAACATTCAACTTGTGTGCAATTGTTGGAATATCATCCGCTTTACCCTTGAAGGAGAACGAGGAAGTTCGCGCTATTACGCGCAGCTCGGGGCTACGCGCCAGATGTTCGATCAGTTCCTCGGAAAGTCCATCCGAGAAATATTCCTGGTCCTTTTTCTCGCTCATGTCCGCGAACGGCAGCACGGCGATGGACTTCTCGGGGATTGTGCTCGGCGCACCTACCGATGGAGCAGTCGGAGCGGCTGTCTGAAGACCCGCCGTCGGGCGCTTTGACAGCACCAACTTGTCCAGCGCGAAGTAGCCGACGCCGATGACGGCAACTGCCGCGATCAGCAAAGGCAATCGTTGCGCCCGTGATCTGGCAGTCGGGGCACGACCGGTCGCAGCCGCCATTTGGGGTGCCGCGGTGGCCCGCGAACTGACGTCCGCAGGTGCAGTCTGTTCGAGCGACAGCAGGCGCGAGACGCGCTCGGCGAAGGCCGGCGGCGTGTCCCCGGCGGACAGCCGGACCCACTGCACTTCGCGGAACTTGTCTGGCACGTGCGCATTGGCGTCCTGAGTGCCATCAACGACTACCGGCAGCAGAAACGGCTTCTCTGCGGCCATAAGATGCGATCGGTCCACCGCAAGCTTCCATTCAAGCCGGAAGTAACCCTCGAGCCTGGACGCTGCGTTGACCGAAATAATTGGAATAAACAGGGCGCAGTTCTTGATCTGCCGTCGGATCGACGCATCCCAGGCGTCGCCGCCACGCAGCTCGCTTTGGTCGAACCAGACCTCGATTCCGGCGGCGCGAAGCGCGTTGGCGATTCGCTCCGCTGCCGAGGTATCCTGTGATGCATAACTAATGAATACGGCGCCGGAATGCGGGTCGGCCCTGCCCTCCGGCCTAGCGCTCTCCACGCTATGCACCGCGTCCGGTTCGTTGCCTTCCGCCAAGCCTGCTGTCTCCCTGGTCGAGCCTCAGGTATGTTCCGGGAAGTTACCTGCCTTGGCAATGAAGGCGCTGCCGTCTGCTGAAACGGTAGCTTTGGAGCAGGCATTTCCAAGGGCTGGTCTTCCGCTCTTGGCCGTCTGGTGCCCGTCGGCCCTTTCTTGCCGCCAAACCGAAGCTTGGCGCCTTTCCGGCGCAGCACCGGCTGGTCTCGAACGGCAAAGAATATTGGTATGGTTTCGCTGAATAAAACTGATGTATTCAGGATGACTCGCGGCGGCTTTTGTCACACGATTGCTGCTATACCAGCAGACGCTTCCGCCCATTGCGGGGTCGCACCTTACATCAAAGCGCCGCGCGGATATCGACAGTGCTTGCTATATGGTAACGTAAAGGTTACTATATAGCGATGAAAATCCGGGCGGAAGAATACGTCCGCCCGGATGGGTCGAGTCCATACGCGGATTGGTTCGACAGCCTCGACGCGCAAGCGGCGGCGAAGGTAACCACCGCAAAGCTGCGCATGGAACTCGGGAACACGTCGAACGTGAAGTGGTTTGCGGGCATTGGTGAATACGTCATCGACTGGGGTCCAGGTTACCGGATCTATCTAGCAAAGGATGGTGAATCGCTGATCGTGTTGTTTGGCGGTGGAACGAAGCGCCGGCAGCAACCAGATATCGATCGAGCGAAGGCCTTGCACGCCGAATACAAGGCTCGAAAGCTGCCTCCGCCAGTTGTCGGCAATGTCAAGAAGGGAAAGAGGTAATGACCATGGCGCTCACTCGCGATTTCAAGAAGACCGTTGTTGCTCGAGTCGAGCGTGATCCCGCGTTCGCGAAAGCGCTGCTTGACGAAGCGGCAACGCTGTTTCTGAGTGGAGAACCTGTGACGGCACGTCTCATTCTGCGCGATCTTGTAAACGCGACGCTGGGGTTTGAACGGCTCTCCAAGGCGACAGCCACTCCGAGTAAGAGTCTCCATAGGATGCTGTCAGCCAAAGGCAATCCAAGCATGGATAATCTGGCGGCAATTTTTGACGCGATACGGAAATGTCTCAAAGTCAGCCTCAAGGCGCAAACGGTGAACTTGCAGAAAGTGGCATAGCGACCGTGGCGTTCGCGGAGATAGAGCTGGTGAGAGTGCGCAGAGCACTGGATGCGTTCATGCAGCAGCGTCGGCCACCGCCGCACATTCGGCCGAAGTTGGATCTTGGGTTCCGCATTTCGGGGCAAAGCGTTGAAATATTCGAGCTCCGACCGCGCTGGCGCGGACCTCCTGACGAGAAGCACGAATCACCGGTCGCGAAGGCGACCTACGTCAGAGCACGTCGCGTCTGGCGAGTGTTCTGGCAGCGACGCGACTTAAAGTGGCACCGCTACGAGCCACGACCGGAAGTGAAAGCTGTGGAGGAATTCGCGTCGCTGGTATCCGAGGATGCGCACGCATGCTTCTTCGGTTGAGCGCCTTCTTCGAGCGGACGCGGACTGCTCGTTCGCGCGGGTGCCACGAATGTGACCAACTGAGAATGGGTGTGCCAGGATTGTGGTGCGCCGTGGAAAGGCGCGATTCCCCAGTGGGAGGTAGGTAGTCCCACCCGGTAACTTTCGCTCCAGCCGGTAGCAATCGGAGCGGTCGTGGAGGTAACGAAGCGGCCGAAGCCTTCGATGTAGAGGATCACGTAGGTGATCTGGCGAGCACGCAGAGCGCAGCGTTAAGCGAACGCCGTGCAGGCCCCGAAAGGGCTGATGTGGAAGCCGACCCGGCCACAAAACGGGGAAGGCTGCGATCGTTGGGGAAGCGAGCGAAGAGGGCACCTGACGATTCCACCGGGGTAGTGGCGGCGGGATGCGTGCATAGGGGAGTCGTAGCAACACGGGAAACCCCGTGGAGTGAGCGGCGGACGTGGCCGCTCAACGGGTGATCCGCGAGGATCGGACCCGGCCTCATGGGGTGGCGGATGGGCTCGTAAGACCGATGAGGTCGGTGTAATGCCGGCGGAGGAAAGGAGCCCTGGTTCAAGGTGAATGCAAGAAGTGGTGAAGGACGCGGAGATTGGATCAATGATCCTAGTACCTCCGGCTAGTGTTCAGAAGCTGCAGACGGCATTACAGGCGAAAGCGAAGGGATCGCCCAGCTATCGCTTCTACCTGCTGTACGACAAGCTGTATCGCAAAGATGTTCTGGAGTACGCGTATCGGTGCTGCAAGGCCAATGCAGGCGCACCGGGGGTGGACCGGCAGGACTTTGCGGACATTGAGGCGTACGGGGAAGAGCGGTGGTTGGGTGAACTGGCGGAGTCACTCCGCAGCAAGACATATCGAGCTGAGGCGGTGCGACGTGTGTGGATACCGAAGGCGGACGGCAGCAAGCGCCCGCTCGGCGTCCCCTGCATTGCTGATCGAACGGTGATGACGGCCGCGGTGGTGGTGCTCAGCCCCATCTTCGAGGTCGATTTGCCGGACGAGCAGCACGGCTATCGTGCGAACTTCAGTGCCCATACGGCCGTGCGCTCAGTGCGCGGTCTGATCAATACCGGTCATACGAAGATTATCGAAGGGGATCTGGCCGGCTACTTCGACTCCTTACCGCATGCCGAACTACTCAAATCGGTGGCGCGCCGGGTCTCTGACCGGCACCTGCTGCATCTGATCAAGATGTGGCTGATCGCCCCGGTAGAGGAAGATGACGGCCGAGGCGGCAAGAGGCGAACGACGCCGGGCAAGGACAGTGGGCGCGGAGTGCCGCAGGGCTCTCCGCTCTCGCCGCTCCTCGGTAACCTGTATATGCGCCGGTTTGTGCTGGGCTGGAAGCGACGCGGGGTAGAGGACAGGCTGCAGGCGAGGATCGTCTCGTACGCCGACGACTTCGTCATCTGCTGCAAAGGCGATGTCGATGAGGCATTGGCCCAGATGCGCCAGATGATGCGGCGGCTGAAGCTGACGGTCAACGAAGCCAAGACGCGCGTGTGTTGCCTGCCGCAGGAGCGATTTGACTTTCTGGGCTACACCTTCGGGCGGTACTACTCGCCGCAGACTGGTCAGGCGTACTTGTGCCCATGGCCGTCCAAGCGCAGTGTGCAGCGCCTCATCGGAGCGATCCGGGAGACGACCGAGCGAAGGACATCGTGGCGGGAGGCCGACGAGGTGGTACGCACGATCAACCGCAAGCTCCTCGGCTGGGCCAACTACTTCAGTCTTGGCCCGACCGGCAAAGCTTACCGCACGATCAATCAGTACACGCCGCGCCGGCTATGCTGGTGGTTATGCAGAAAGCACAGGGTGCGCAACTCGGGGGCGAGTCGCTTCCCGTACGAGTACCTCTACGACACGTTGGGACTCGTCGAGCTCATCGCAGTGCGTACATGACCTTCCGAGAGCGATGGCCTGAGACCTTGTCCGAGAGCCGGATGCGGACCCGCATGTCCGGTTCGATGAGCGGCGACTGGAGACGGAGTCAATGATGCCTCGATTGCGACACCGCCAAACGAAAGGGGCGGCAACAGTTGACAGGCGTCTACCACCACCGCGCCAGTCGTCGACTCTACCCGTGGTGAGCCTGGGGCGAGGGGCGGCAAGCGCTGTAAGTGACTGATTGATAAATCCCTCAAACCGTCTTCATCGGACTGAAAATCCGCGAGTCGGTGGTTCAATTCCACCCCTGGCCACCACTACAAATGATTTAGAGCCATAGCGTCCACGTCGAGTGTGGAATAAACGCTGGTCGCGTGGAATATCGCCGGTTATCTCGCCTCCGCGTTCCTGTTCAAGTCACTGCGGCAGGCGGGTCCTATCCCATCCATGCACCACGGCTTTTGACGCGGCAATCTTCGCGCGACGACGCTGAACAATGGGGGCCGGTATCACTGGAAATTCAGCGAATCAGCTCACGCCTCCATATCTGCCCGCTGTTGGACCCGGAGTTGCCCGATGCGACCGATGCCTCCCGACCAGTGAGACTGGGAACTTTCCCAAAAACGAGGGCGGGCTCAACCGGTCGATGCAACACTTTCACGAAGTTTATCCGCTGGAGTCTTAAAGCCCAAGGTTTCTCCTGGTCGCTGATTAAGTCGCAGTGCAATCCGGTCTAGATGCGCCTGGCTGTGCTGCGAGAGGTCTGTGCGCTTGGGGAAGTAACGGTAATTAGCCTTCTACCAAACAAACGGCACCAGACGATATCGAACTATCTGACAGTATCCCTTGTAGCCGGACAGATTTTCCAAAAGAAACCGCTCCTCGTCGCGAGCTCGCCACCGAATGGTGAAGGCCATCGGAACGAACATCAGGAGCCCCCACCATGATCCAAGCGCAAGAGGCGTACCAAAGAGCATAACAAGCGCACCCGAATACATGGGATGACGAACTACCGCATAGGGCCCTGTCGAAACAACCTTTTGGTGAGGGGCCACTGTAATCGTTGCTGCCGTAAACGTATTCTCCTTGAACACGAGGAAGACCATGAGAAATCCGAGCGCCACTAAGATGTCGCCAGCGACTACTATTGTCAGCGGAACCGCCGACCACGAAAATCGATGATCAAGAGAAGGAACGATCATGGTACCGATGAATACGAACGACGCTAGAAACTGTATCAACTTTTGGCTTTTTTCAGTCTCGGCTTCCGGACCCGCGTTAAGCCGGCGCTCGAGGAGCTTCGGGTCTTTCTTCCATAAATATGTGGTAATCAATGCGGCTGATGCGGCAAAGACTGACAAGTACACCCACGCCTGCCAGTAATCGAGCGTCCATGCTGGAGCCAGGAGAAGAATTCCCAAGACGGCGACGAGTTGCGTGAATCCGAGGACAGTCTTGTTGGCTAGATTGTTCACACACTTAGTTTAACAATTCGATTTGAAAGTCTCGGGCTCGCCCATTGTAGAAACGTCAGCCGAATGTCCGCTCACGAGCAAATTGGATTCCGCGTTTGAAAGGCAGCTCCTGGACCGGGCTCGGCCGGTGGCGGACAAACTGGCGGCTCTCGGGCCCGTACTTGCGAAGTTGACCCGGAGCCGCCTGTGGCGAATGACGGCTTTGCCGGGCATCGGAGTACGCAACAGCTCATCCGAACAACCGACGCAAGTTCGATGGCGGCCGGCAGCCACCTGACGCCACGCAGATAGGGTGGTGCCGAGAATGACAGCACGGCGATGTCCGCATTCCCCGCGATCAACGCGTCCGCGGACAGTCACAGTCCGATCGATCCCCGGATGTGCATTTCTCAGCATCGAAATTCTTCGCCTGGATAAAGGCTCTTCAACGTCAGTTCTATCGCCGGAACTGCTACCGTACGCAGAGCCTGCTATCTATGGACCAGTTGCCGCCTTGCCCAATTTGAGACAGGGATCAGACCGTGAAGCGGCGGCGGTGATCACCACAGCGTCGAATGCCCCCGCACTGGAAGTATTTCCCTTCTCGAGATAGCCCACCGAGAATACGCGCGATCGCAACGGCGGACTTAGCCAGCGCGGTACGCCAATGTCGCGCCTGACATGACCGTTGCCTGCCAGCAATACCAGGCCAAGTCCTGCATTCGCATTCGCCTTCACCGCCGACGCCATCACGGCATCCCGTGCGAATTGCGCTTTGGCCATCGCTGGTAGAATGGACGGCGGTAGCTGTTGGCAGTGGCCGACCTCGATCTCGCGCTCCTGAGCGCTCTCCCAATCCCGTGCAATCGGCTCGTTCAACCCAAGACTCATCAGGGTGTCCGCGTCGAAAACTGCTGAATATCCGTCTTTGACAACCTTGCCGGCGTCCGCCCTCGACAGATTCACCGCGATTAACGGCACGTCGTATTCAAGCGCCAGCGCCACGAACGGCCGATAAAACTTCCAGTTCCAATTTCCCCCTTTGGTGTCGCGTGGCGCCGCAAGATCGAGCAGGTATTGCACATCCTTCGGCCTTTCTCGGCGGGCACGCTCAATGTCCTCCTGATGTTCTCGATCGAATTGTTCCATGGCGATCGCCGGCCGCCATCCCTCCGCAAAGGCCTGCCGCAAACGCTCCAGTCTCAAATGATGTTGCTCGGCGCTATCGTGCACCTCGCCGAGCATCACGATGGCGTCACTCGAAAAGCGGGACTGCCAATCACGATGGGTGGCGCTGCTGGTGCACGCGCACAGGCTGACGAGCAGGGGCGCTGCGATGCACCGTCGGCTAGGTAAAGTCCTAGCAGGTCGTAGCGACTGCATTGTTATCGCACCGAGGGCAAGGAAGATCACAAATCATCCAAGAGCTTGAAAGTACGACATTCGTCAGAGACTAGACCAAGCCGCGGGCGACCGCTATCGGGCTGTAATTCCAATTCAGTCTACGACGGGTCATGGCCGGCTGCCGCCGGGTGCCTCCGCGCGTTGAACACGCCCATTTACGGCGGCCAGAAACAGGAGTGCCGGCGTGCTACGAGCGCTACTTGAACTCACACCGTGGGTTGCCTACGCCCAAGACTTCTCCTCGTACACCGCGCTGACTGAAATCGGCTTCGATAACAGTCAACTCATCGCCCAAGGCCTTCGGCGCAGCAACACGGCAGCCCGACTGCCGCCACCTGGGAATGCACGGACGCGATTCCGCTCTTCGTCACCGCCTTCCGTCGCGAGCTGGCGAAATCCGGCTATTGTTAGCCCCCGACGTCACAGTTGTTGGTTCCCCCGCTTTTCATAACGTGCTCCGCGGCGAAATGCGGAACCATGACAACGTTGAAGCCATCTTGCAGAGGCAAGCTCTGTGACCTTCCCGGAGGCCTGCGGCTGTGGATGATGCTGAAGTCAACACGCTGTGCGAGCAGCTGACTACCCTAATCGAGCTCGAGGCAGGCTGTAATCCCGAGGCGTTGAGCCGAGCGCGCTGGGCGATTATGTCGCTCAAATCAATGGAATTGGGCGACGACGTTGACGAAAAGCTCGTCGGATTAGCCGAGGGCTTCGAAGAATGGTTCAGCATCGATAAATGGAACAGCCGGGACGACGGGGGCCGGCTCGTCAAACAATCCCTCGAAGACGATCTCATCTGCATCAGGGCAGCGATGTGGTGCAAATCGCAAGGCAGTAACGGAACCTGAATTGCGGCCATTGGCCCTTTAACGATGGCAGCCGAGCCGCACCTCTTCAAGTGCAATTGCCAGCATTTGATAGCAGCCAATGTACGGACCACTGCCTCGGCCAGCGCTAGTACAGCCTGGGGAACTCGTCGACGACGAAGTGGCGGACCGGATCCACATGTGCTCGGTCCAGGACCGGCCGGAAGACAGTAAGTGGCGGATTGCCTCGACATTTATAACGCCGTTTCCACGCTGGCATGCGCATTGACGCGCAGCGCTCAGGCTGCTACGAACGACAGCTATGGGGCGGCCAGTCTGACTTCGGTTACGGCTGGTCCTGGCCGCTCAGCGACCATCAGCCCCACCATTTGACGCGTCGCAGACTTGCCGGCTCCATCACCACAGGAGCCAGCAATGGAATCACAAAAAAGTACCGCCTCCGTCCGCTCGCCGTGGAACAAGGGCAAGCTCGTTGGTCAGAAGGCGCCTCTCAAGCTCAGAGAAATCTGGGCGATCCGCGTTCGTCTGCAGCTCGCCGAGCGGCGGCGGGAACTCGCCTTGTTCAATCTGGCCATTGACAGCAAACTCCGAGCGTGCGACCTCGTAAAGCTGAGAGTGCGGGATGTATGCCACGGCCAGTCCGTGGCATCGCGGACGATCGTGCTGCAGCAAAAGAGTCAGAGGCCCGTCCAGTTCGAGATTACCGAGCCGACGAGGGAAACCGTCGGAGCCTGGATCGTTCATGCCGGGCTCGGCCAGGAGAGCAGTTTGTTTCCAAGCCGCCTTCACCGCTCGACGCATCTATCCACCCGGCAATACGCCCGAATCGTGGATTCCTGGGTCAGCCAACTTGGATTGGACAAGGCGAGCTATGGGACGCACACGCTCAGGCGGACGAAGGCGACCCTGATTTACCGCCGAACCAAGAATCTACGGGCCGTTCAGCTGCTGCTGGGACACACGAAGCTGGAGAGTACGGTCCGTTATCTCGGCATTGAGGTCAACGATGCCCTGGAGATGGCTGAGCAGACCGAGGTGTAGCTGCGATCAAGGGGGCTGGCCGGTCGGCGTCGACGGGCGCTTACGGGCAAAAAGCCGCCGCTGGTCGTTCCGAAGTGGCCGCCGTTTAGCTGTCATTCATGGCGCGCGGTAGACTGAAGGGACGCGCGGTGAAGGCAATTCCCGAGACATTCCCAGTTTGAACCGTTCATGGGCGTGTTCAGCGGTCGGCGGCAGTCGGGCCATCTTTGAGATACTGGGTTGTGCGCCATAACGCCGTCACTAAGGGAGCATCATGATCAAATGAGCCGAGTCGGCATCGCGTTTATGATCGGCAGTGTGCGATCAAGTCGGGGTTTAGAATGAAAATCGACCATGAGTACCTAAAGCGCCTTCTTCATGCCTTCGCCGAAGCGCCCGGCCCCACAACCGACATCAATGAACTAGAGGAGCGCGGAGTTCCCTACGACGATCCGCAGTTCATCTTTCACATGGCAATCCTCGAGGACAAAGGCTTGGTCGAGCAAGAGGACCACGATTCCGGCTTTGGAATGCGGCGCGGTGCCGACGGTGATGTATCGTGGGCCGCGGTCCCCGACTTACGGCAGCTGGGCATGAGTTCTTGGAAGGACTTGAAGATGAGCGAACGTGGCCTATTGTGAAACGCGATTTCAAACACGGGAGTATTGAGGCATTGAAGGCTTTGTTCAAAGCAGCTACCGAAGAGACCGCCAAGGTCGCTGTAAAAGCACTCTTTCAGACTCCGTAAAATATCTGAGGCCCGAAGACCGTGCCGGTAGGCCACACAACCAACGCCATGACCGCGCTAACTCGCGCACTTTTCGTCAGCGCCGCGCTGCTGCTACCGTTCCTGTCGGCTTGCTCTGCGGACCCCGGCGACTCTGCTGCCTCTGCCAATGCTGCTGCCTCTGCTGCGCCGAGCTGCAACAGCTCTGCCGTGATGACGGCGGTGTCCGAGAAGTTAGGAAAATGGCTCGATCAACAAGTGATCAGGACCAGTTACAAGGGCCTCAGCGTCGACCTGCATGCCAAATTCGGCCTTGGAGTATCGAACGGGGTAACGGTCGCCGATCTTCAGGCCGGGGTGACCGTCGGCGGTCGTCCTGGCACTGAGCAATGCAAAGCAGACGCCTCTGTTAACTTCAGCGACGCCGGCGGCACGGATGCCTCAGCGCAATTCAGCGTGGAGTTTCTCCTGAATGATGACGACCCGAATGGACCGCAAGTTACGCTCAACGATGCCAGCCTATTGCATTACGACGGCGCATTTTCGACAACGGCCTCGGTTCTCGCAGAAGCGGTACAGCGCGCGAGAGACGGATACCCCATGATCTACTACGCTTCCGTAGTGTGCTTCAGTAATCCCGGATGCTCGCCCCCAGCCCCCGACGACGCGACTTACCGATCAGCGCACGATTGCATCTCTGCGATGATGACCGACAGACCGGATGGGCGCCTGATAGGCAATAGGCTGTCTCTCGATGCACTCACCGGCACGTGGCTTGAATGCTACGAAAAATCAGCCTCGTCGCAATGGGAACCCCTGCCGCGTAACGCATGGCTGGATTGCTACAACGCAGAGTCTTCAAAGGAGGCTCCCGCTGCGGCCGCGCTCAAGTGCTACAGCAGTAGCCCCGTTCGTAAGCTGCAGCACCGGCCTACCGCGCCGCCACCGCAGCACGCCGGTCTGAGCTAATACATTCCCATAGATGACCATACAAGGCACCAGGCCGGATGAGTCTTCGCGCGCGAATACCTGACGAACAAGTACTGCTCTCTCTCACTCCTGAGGAGCTGGCCTCGCAGCTTCTTACCACGTTGCCTGTACGGCCTAACGTGAATCAGGGGATGTTCAACCGCGACACCATCTCGAGGTTTGCTAGCGAGTACCAACATTTTCAGGGCGAGATCGAAATAGCGATCACCGAGGCTTGGAGGTGGCTGGAATTCAATATGTTCATTGTGCCGGCACCCGGAATAAATGGTCACAACGGCTGGTTTGTTCCTGGGAGACGGGGGCATGCAGCATTGGCAAATCCTCAGCTGCTGGCGTCCTATACGAAGGCTGCTGCGTTTCCCAGAGAGCTGTTACACCCCACAATCGCTGAACGTGTGTGGGCTGCACTTGCTCGCGGAGAATACGATGCCGCCGTGTTCTATGCTTTCAGGGCCGTCGAGGAGGCTGTTCGCGGGGCCGGTGGCTACGCTCCGACCGATATCGGTACCGACCTCATGCGGATGGCGTTCAATCCGAACGATGGGCCGCTCACGAAACAGACGGACCCGAAGCCGGAACGCGAAGCGCTCGCGCATCTCTTTGCTGGTGCAGTCGGGTCTTACAAGAATCCGCATTCTCATCGTACTGTGACGATCAGTGAATGCGGAGAGGCCCAAGAAATGGTCATGCTGGCTTCGCATCTACTACGCATCATTGACGCACGCCGGCCAAGATAATTCACTTGATGTCGGACATCCGTCGAGGTCGATATGAATATGCTCGGCCGAGGCCGCTAGAGTTCGCGATTTCGCGGCTCCATAGCGGTCGGTTGTATCCGGCGGCTTGGGGTCATGACCGCCTATTAGAAGGCAGGGGCTAGTGACGTAGTCGCCAGCGACGGGAGCCGGGCGGACACCAGGAGCTTGCATAGGGAGCCCGCAGGGAGGCGATACAATGCGGGAATGGGAGCCTCGATGAACACAATAGCATCAATCTGTATTACATCGGTGATCTGCTTGATTGGTTGTGCCAGCACTCCAACGCCCGTCAAAATCGGGAAAGACACCTGGATGATTGATCAAAAGCACAGCGGCGGATTTTTCAGTGGGGTTAGTTCGGCTGAACAGATGAAACAGGCCGCTGCCTTCTGTCAATCAATGGGAAAGGAGGATCTCGTCCGGAAGTCGCGATTGTGACTCTCCAGCCTCCTATCGGTCGAGGATTCGCGAGAACGCGATCTTCGGTTGCCTTCCAGCGCGAATCAGTGGCCAGGATGGGATTGAGGCGGTGTGATAGGAAGCGGCTCCTCTGAATTCAGTACTTCGTAAACCGACCCCATCGCGATGGCGCCGTCCCCGGCCGCGGTGGCCACTCGCTTGGTCGAACCACTTCGGACATCGCCGATCGCGAAAACATTGGGTTGCGTTGTTTCAAGAGCGAAACTCGGCCGTTGTACATGGCAACTGCCCTGAAAGGGTCCACCCGTGCGAATGAACCCCTGTCCATCCATCACGACGCAATCTTTAAGCCAACTGGCATTCGGGACAGCGCCCAACATGACGAAGATGTTGCCAGCCGGGTGAACTTCGGAATGGTCGGTGACCGTGTTATGCCATTCCACAGCTTCAAGATAGCGATCTCCAACCAAGCCGGTAACCACCGAGTTGTAATGGATCGTAATCTTACTCGATCCTTTGATACGCCCAATGAGGTAGTCGGACATGGACGTGGCGAATTCACTGGCCCGCACGACCATGTGCACGCACGCAGCTGTCTGAGATAGGAAGACCGCGGCTTGACCTGCCGAGTTGCTGCCGCCCACGACAATGATTTCCTCTGATTTGCAGATTGCGGCCTCGATCGTGGTCGCAGCGTAGTGTATGCCGGCGGCCTCATATTTGTCGTAATTAGGCACATCCAACTTGCGATAACTCGCTCCTGTCGCGATCACGACGGATCGAGCCTTAAGGCTGCTTTTATCGCTCATCAAGAGTTCATAAGGAAATCTAGCGCAATCCAACTTCGATACCGTTCGTGGCAATGAGATGGCCGCGCCGAATTTTTGCGCTTGGATGAGTGCCCGAGCCGCCAGATCCCGGCCGGTCACGCCAAGCGGGAAGCCGAGATAGTTCTCGATACGAGAACTGGTTCCGGCCTGTCCTCCTGGCGCCTCCGCCTCGAGCACGATGGCATTCAATCCGTCAGACCCTGCGTAAACGGCGGCAGCGAGACCTGCAGGACCCGCTCCGATGATGGCAACATCGTAGACCTGAGAGGTATCAAGTGGCTCGGTAAACCCGAGTCTTTCCGCAAGCTGAACGTTGGTCGGATTGCGATCGATATCGCCGTTGCTGTAGATCACCGCGGGAAGATCGCCGACCAATAAGCGATGATCCTTCATCGTGGCGGCAAATTCGCCGTCCTCTTCCAGTAGCGTCCGGATAGCAAGACCATTTCGTCGGATAAAGGTTTCGATCCGCAGTGTGTCATTGGAGCGGCGCGTGCCAAGCAACAGGGATCCGACGTGCCGATGCGCGACCAAGATCGCGCGTCTCAAGATGGCCGCGCGCAGGATCAATTGCGCTAATGCCGGTTCGGCCGCTAAGAGTTTTTTGAGCTGAGCCCTTGCGACGATGATCGTGGAACCGGCTGCGCGCATCCGAGCGCTCGATAGCACACCGCGGCTATTAAAGAGCGCAAGTTCACCGGTAAACTGATGCTTCTCCAAGACGGTAATGCTTTGTTCAGAGCCGTCCATCGTCTCGAAAAGCTCTATCGATCCTTGCACCACGACGTACCAATCCACCAATCGATCGCCCTTTTTAAACAGGATCGTGTCTTTCGGGTGGGTTTCGCGAACACCATAGGGCGCGATGCGCTGAAGTTGGTCATCGGTGAGCGTCGGAAAGGGATCTCCGGGAATCGAAAACAGTTCCGAATCGTTCAGCAGACCGCGCGAGGCGTTTTCAATCGGGTCATCGGTCATACAACAGAATCCGCCTGAAATCGCTCTCCGACCGCTTTATAGGGAAACTTTAAGTTAGGTTGCCAAGGAAGCATGTTGTAACCGAAATGAATGATTCGGGTTCGCACCTGGAGCAGCCGATGTGCGCCGGCCATCGTCCATCGCATTTGTTGCTTCTTGACGAGCCGCTTGCTGACGACCTGGTTGACCGCAGACTCGACAAAACCAGTCGCGATCGGCTCGCCGTGCCGGTGACGGTCGGCGTAATTCCGGATCGCCGCCACATTGCTATCTATGTAGTTCATGAATTCGTCGAGTTTGTCCTGCAGAGCGGTTGCGCGTGGCGTCTCGCTCCCAATGTGCCAGGTCAAATCCTCGAGCGTTCGCAGCGCTAGATGGGGATTACCATGCCACAGGTAGGCCTTCGCTCGGTTTAACGCCCTGAGAAGCTCTTCTATACGATTCGATGAGTCGCCTTCGATCGGCGAATCGGCCGCCATACCCTTGATGGATTGCGTCAGCTGGGTCGTGCGCATAGCCACATGGAACCAGTCGAGAATCGGTTGACCAAATTCCCGGAATTCACCGTGCGCTTGGCGTAGCGTCTCGTCTCCATCGGAGAGAAACGGACAGTCTCTATTTGGTTAATGCTAATAAGTTTCTCCGCAATTGCGTCAAACAAAACTAGAATGTGTCGCGTCGGGACTATCCGCTCACGACTACGTTCGCTATCCTGAGGTCAGGGTCCAATAGGAGGATTCGGCGCCAAATCTTTATAGTCGGGAATGTTCTCTCCTGAATTTATTAAATAGTGTCGTTTGTGCTCCGCCCAACCGCTCTTCAGTGGCACCGTAAAGTACAGAGCTAAATTCATCTTTTGAAACAGCCAAGCGCCATCGATTCGGCGATATCGTTCTGTGTACTTCCCGGCGACCACAAAGCTTTCTTCCTTGACGCCATAGCAGGCCATAAGCAATCCCGTTCCCGTTGCCGTATGCTCTCCTTCGATCCATACAATATGGTTGTGGAGGAACTGTTTGAGTTGGGATTGTGATCGATTGGCGTTCATCGCAATAAAAGCCGCCGATATGGCATCCTTCCCATTGATCGGCTTGCCGTCTGGCATCATATAACCGAGATCAAGCGATGCGTCGGCCGTGAACAGATCCCCCACCTTTTCAAAGTCGGTGTCGTTGACCAACGTGTGATATCGACTCTTAAGGTTCCTGATGGCGTCGGTATCTTCTAATCTTTGTATGCGCTCCTCAACAGTTATAGGATTGTCGGACATGAGTGTTTCCTTCGGAGATGCTTGCGGTCGTTGCGCCGCAAGTCGTTTAGGATTTTAACGTTCTGTACGCTGGGTCGCTTCGGTCTTGAGAGGACATTGGCCATCCATTCTCTTTAGAGCCGAAGCCCCTAGGAGGGATCGGGAATGAAAAGTTTCGAATAAACTCGCGATGAATGACCCGCCATTCACCATTTCGGCGCTCATATCGATCGATGTATCGGCCGGAGTTTTGCGAATTGAGCTTGGGATCTTCTCCTGGGATCTTCCAATAAAATGAAAACTGATACGTTTCAGCCAACGCTTGGTCGCCGTCGACTTCGGAAAGATGATTGCAAAGATGATGCTGCTGGGCAGTGTAGGGTCTCCAGGTTTCCACATCGATCTTCAGATAATCGCTATAGGTACCTTTGAAAACTGCATCCCCGGAGAGTGGAAATACAGCAGTCGCGTCAGGCCAAAAGCAAGATTGAACGAGTTCTTTGTCGAATCGATCGACGCCGCGAGCGTATCGACACATGAGTTCGTAGATATCCTGCTTATCTATCAATAACTGCAGGCGCTTCTCATCGATCATTTGCATAACTCCTGTCACCTTTATAGATCTTTCGATTCCCGCTGTTGAAAAGAGTGTTTCTGTTGGAGAAGCAGGCACATTTAGTCGTCAACGGCGAGGCGCAAAAACGTGCTTCCTTATATGTTTACAGATCCCGCGTTTGTGTCAACCTCTAATAGCGGCCAGTGATTGACAATGTTTGGAAAGGTAGCAACACGGCCGATATTGATGAAGTTAGAACGAATGGAGAAAACCTCTCGCCACTGCATTCTGGATTGCGCTCTGGCGCTGTTCGGCAGGCACGGCGTTTTACGAGGTGGTGGCGGCGGAGGCGGGGTTCACTCGGCAAGGCATTTACCGCTACGATCGCGATCGCGACTCGTTGTTTGTTGAAGCGGCTCGCAGTCTTACCGCAGGCGTTTGAGGCGGCGGAGAACGCTGCCCTTGTAGCAGTCAAAGCGAGTCGCTCATTGTCTGTCACGCTAGGCGATGTATTGGATGCCAGGTACTCGCCGTTCATGGAGCGGCTGGAGTCATCGGAGCACGCGGACGAGATGCTCACGGAGAACGCTCGCTTTTTGGCATATCAGGATTGGCCTCCCATCATTCTTCTGAGAATCGCGATGAAGCCCAATGATTGCCCTATCAGCGAGGCGACTTAAATTAATGACTCATTTCCCGGATTGCAGATGCGGGCATCATGTGGCTATCAAGATTCGCCATGATCCAGAGCGAGCCGCTCACCACCAGGGCCACGATGAGCACTCCGAAGGCGAGAGCGAGGATATTGTTCGTTTGATCAGACCCCGTTCCGATGTGGAGGAAAAAAACCAAATGCACACCGATTTGCGCGATGGCGAGCACAGCGATGCCTGCCGGAACGCCGGGTGACCACAATAAATGCGTTTGCGAGACGATAAATGAAGCCAAAGTGAGCAATAACGCGAAGGCGAGGCCCGCTGTGTAGCTCATCACGCTACCCGGGGCCGCATTAGCCCCGACTCCCGGCGCGCGCTCCCCTGATTCACCGGGCGGTGGAAATGTCTCGTTCATACACGTTCCCCCAATTGATACACCAGACTAAGGAAAGGAGTTGCAGGTGGTGAGTACTCAAGACCCTTCCTTACCGGCTATGTGGGAGCACTCACACGTGGTCTTTAACTGCTTCGATAAGGACGATCCGAGGTATCGAGAAAATACCCTACGTACAGACAAGGGAGTCGAGACGACAACGAATCATTAGTAGTCGTGATCCCGACTGCGCCACTTATTCTCGCGCATCGTGATCATTTGACCGACGTCGATTCTCGTGAAATGACCCGGCATTCTGCGCTGAGATCTGATTCCATAAAGCCGCCGGTCGCGACAGGCAGATCAGGGTCAGGACCGGCGCTACACCCACAGGGCAGTCGACCAGGAGGCAGCTCTCAGCCTCGCGGATCGTTCGAAGGTCGCTACTGACCCCTTCCTGACGGTGGTGACCGTCTGTTTCGGGGTAGGCCGAGAAACTCCAGCACGCGGCGGGGTGGCATCAGCCGACATTCACGCTGTGCCTTGCTGTTGCGGCCTCTTGGCTAGCGGCGTTACTTACTGGGGGGTCGTAAATGGAGCGCTCTCATCCAGCACCAATAGGAGGCAGCGATCGTGGGGAGTGCATATAACAGCAGGTCGAGCTCGTGGCGCGCGACAGCCCCTACTGCAAGAGACGCTGTCAGGACGGCGAAGAACACGCTAACGCAACGCCATTCAAGTACTCCCAGGATTGAACCGTAACGATTCGGTCGGTTGAATGTCAGCCGATAGCCTACAGATAGAAAAAA
Source organism: Steroidobacteraceae bacterium (assembly GCA_036262215.1). Taxonomy (GTDB): domain Bacteria; phylum Pseudomonadota; class Gammaproteobacteria; order Steroidobacterales; family Steroidobacteraceae; genus FEN-1191. The sequence continues at coordinate 106,706 of DATAJH010000057.1, read as the reverse complement.
CCATGCTAGGAGAGCGCTCGCCGAGACGAATATGCTCGCTCCAATTGGAAGGCGGTGATAGCTCGATATCTGCGCGATTATTACGCGCGCGATAAGGACTGCAGCGGCGAAACCGCACAACGACGACACAATCCCTATTATTTTTGCCATCACGTTAGGGAATATGCACTCGCCACACGCCAAGCGCTGTGCTACAAGGCAAATGAACGAGGTCCTATGTTGAGCTCTAGGTCGTCGCCTGAACCTTTAAGACACTTCCCATGATCGTTGCCCTAATTATCGGCGCGACGTGCCGGGCGCGTTCTATCGGCTTCGAATCGCGGTGTTCCGATTTTATAGCTGTCGAATTGACGTCAGGTATTGACCCCAAGCTGCCGTTCAGGACCGACCGCTTCCGGGAAGTCTAATCAGCTCTTCTGCTTTGCTGCCGCCTCGCGCGCTTTCTTGAGCTGCTTCCAGTTGGGCGCGTACTTGAGCGCCTGATCATATTTGGCGAGCGCACCTTTGATCTTGCCCTGGTGTGCGAGCACATCGCCCCAAGCCTTGAGCGGATCAGCCCAGTGCGGTCCGCGCTGGTTCGCGTCCTTGAGCTTCGCGGCGGCAGCGTCGAGGTCGCCGTGGTGGGCGAGGGCGACACCCCAGGAGTAGTAGCTTGCGGGCAGGTCGGGCGCGAGCGCAACTGCGTCCGCATACGCTTTCTGCGCACCGGCCCAATCGCCGCGACTGTCAAAGATGTCGCCGCGAAAGCGGTAACAGTCGACGTACGTACCGGCTGACTTCAACAGGGCATCGGCTTTGTCAGGATGCCCCGCCGATTCCTCGGCCGGCGCAATCCAGCAGTTGTAGCCCGGGCTTTGGCTGAACACGAGCGGATTGGCATAGGCCTCGCCGAATGCTTCGAGCTCGGTTGCGGCCATCGCCGTGTCGCCGGTCTCGGCGGCGAGCCGACCACGATCATAGTGGGTCATTGCCGGGGTGATTGGATCATTGGGATCGTCCTGCATAGTCTTGAGCGCGAGGTCGGCCGCGTCCGAGTCGTGAAGCCGAACCTGAATGTCGGCGATGCTCACGCCTGCCGCGCCAGGGGCCGAACCCCACCCAGCATGGGCCTCCGCATCGGCAAGCGTTGAAGCCAGCCACCCCTGCAGATTCCACGTGAGGGGGTCCCAGTTTGCGTACGCCGACTCGGGTGCCCGGCCGGGACGGCCACCGGCGATGTTGCGCATCTCCTCACCGGCTTTCCATGCGCCCTCTTCGTCACCGAGCATGATGAAAGTATCCAGAAGGTTGTTCCAGGCGTTCCAAGCGTCCGGCTTGAGCTTCACTGCCGCGCGCAGCAGGCCGAGGCACTCACGGGTCGAACCGCCGCTCGCACCAATCGCCCAGGCCCATGATACGAGCAGGCCGGGGCGATTCTCGGGGCTGGCACTCGCGATGTTGGTTCGGGCGAACTCAATCGTTTCCGCGTAGCGGTTCGAGGCGTTGAGGTAACCAGCCCAGAGGCGCGGCTGCGCTTTCGAATAAACGTAGTCGGCCGCCGCGACGGTGATTTTGTCGAGCTCGGTGACCCGCCCCGCGAAGGTCTTCGGCGGCACACCCTGGCCGCGCACCGTGAGCGCAAGTTCCCCGGTCGGCGTTTCGATCAAGTTTCCGTCGATGTGAACGTCGTGCCCGAAGCGCTCACGCAATAACCGGGAGATCTCGCCAAGGGAGATCCCAGTTTCTGGCACATCTATCCGGATGTCGTCCGCCCAGGCGCCGGCGATGTCGCGCTCCTCGCTGGTGACATGAGTGGCGTCTTGGAGCCGGCTGAACTCATCGAGGAGCCCGACCGCTATGACCTTGCCAGTCAGGCCGCGAGGGGCGAGCGCCGGTGGAGCGTCAAACGGCTCGATGACCACACGCCGCGAGGTGACTGCGTCGCGGATCATCACGGCGGCCATGAGGCCGATTACGGTGGCGACCAGCACCAGAAAAAGCTGGAACCCGATCCGGAGCGTCTGCCCGAAGCGCTGCCTGCGGAGAAGGTCCGACTGGTAGCGCAGATGCGTCAGTCGCAGCGCGTGTTCGTCTTCGAGTCGCCTGTTCTGGGTCTCGAGGAGCTTTGACTGCTTGCCCAGGAACTCAACGGTCTTGCGCGCAACCTCGGGGTCGCTGGCCGATAAGCGGGCGACGACAGCCGAAGCAAACGCCTCGGCGCCAGCCAAGGCCTCCGGGGTTTCCAATCCCGGCTTGTCGTCCTCTTCCCCGAGGATTCCGCCGATTATCCCTTCAGGCATCCCGGTCTCCGCGCCACTTCAGCGATGTTCGCGGATGCTGTGCGGGTTAGCAACTTGCGCGGATGTCTCGCCATCCAAGGTCCCCTTCTGGGCCAGAATTTCACTACGCCGTATAGCAGGTCATGGCCGGCAGCTGTCCCATGCAGTTCTCTAAAGTAGCCATCGCGCTGCGCGGTGGCCCCGCGGCTCGGCGGCGTAGCCGCCAAGAAGGGGAGGTCTTCAGGGTGGGTGTGAATGGTGAGGCGATAGTCGAGCATAGACTGCCCCAGGGACGGAGCAACGGACTCGAAGGCGCTCGGACACGATTGAACCCCGACTAGTACCGCATTGCTTCCAGCACGGCATGCGTTGATCTCGATAGTCCATCGGCCAATTCAGGAGCCGAACAGCGCGCCTCACCTGTCAGCCATGCGGTAATGAGTCCAAGCAGGCTCTCCGTCACTTGCCACGCCATCAGTCGGCGCGGGAGCCGGTACTTTGCACGTAACTCAGTCTCGTGATGTTTGAGTCTGTTGTCGATCTCAAGAACCAGAACAGTCGCAGTGCGCTGGCGGACGGGCCCTAGTAGAACACCGCGCGCGAAGTGCCGATTGCTCCAGAAATGCTCGAGCAATGGCACGAGTCTTGGTTGCGATGGGGACAAGACGCCTTCCGCCAGATTTTTAAACGGGCCCGCAATACTCTGCGTCAGCAGATCCTGCTTGCCCCTAAAGTGTTCGTAAAAAGTAGATCGAGAGACGGCGGCTCGTCGAATGATTTCTCCTACCGTGATCTCATCGTATTGTCTGGCGCCGACTAGCTCCGCAAACGCTTGCAACACGGCTGCCTTGGCAGGTTGCGCGCGCGATCGGACAATTTCGATCGTTTGTCCGGGCAGGGCGCGAGACTTTCCCCTAGTTTCACGTAAACGTCGCATTGGGAACTGATCATGACACACGAAGCGGTGGCGGATGCAAACACGACGACGAGGTTCAAGTCACTGATGGCTGGCCTCTTGATTCTGACCGCACTGGTCGAAATATTCGCGATACTGCATCACCCTCACGTGCACGATTGGGATCCACTCCACGCCACGCTCGAGATAATCGCAGTCAGTCAGCTAGCTGGATGGATACACGGAGTGGCTATCGGGTGCTCTTTGCTCATCGCATACTGCCTCGGCGAAGTCTTGTTGAATCGAATTCCCGCCCCCCTAATGCGAGTCGCGGCCCTCATGTACGCAGCTGGGATCGTCGGCTGGATCACGGCGGCGACGGTCGATGGATGGGTGCTCGAACGTCTGGCCCGCACATTGGCGCATAACACGCCAGCTGATCTTGAAATTAACGCCGGTCTCCTCGACATGTGCATGGCGTGGGTGGTGGCAAGCACCAACGCTGGAGTCGTGCTCACCTCTGTCGGCATCCTTGTCGCATCCGCGGGACTCATGCGCAACGGACGGTACTGGCAAATCGCAGGGACGATCGGCATTCTTGTAGGGTTGATACTGTCAATCACTATGGTGGCAGGTCGTCTCACCATGGATGGACACGGCATAATCGTGGCGGTGGGTTTACAAGGACTTTGGTTTGTCTCGCTGGGGATCGTTTCGCTGACAGCGACGTAGCGCTCCTGACGAGGTCATGTTAAACGGTTAGTCTGTCAAAGGCTCTGATCGTCAGCCTTTCCGTGCCATCGTACCCTGGTGTCACGACCTTCATCGTTTCAGATTGGAGGACGGTTCGTGGAGGCAACCCCGCCCCGCAACAAAAGGTCATTTGGTATTGGGCCATCGCGGTCAGTCACGATAGGCGGTCGAGTCGCTCGATAGCGGCCGGTGCAAAGCCCGTACGAAACGAATATGTAGGGCCATCCGCGGCTTAAAGGGGCTGTTACGTCTGGCACCGAACAGACGACTGCGCGGCACACTCGTAATTTCGATCGTACTTGAGAGTACGACCTACTTACGCACTACCCCGGACCCCGCTGAGCAGTGGTGGAGAATGCGATGAATGCCGTGATCGAAATGAAGACGAATCCAAGTCCCGTCGTGATCCACAAGACGGCGCCACGGGAGACGACTCCGCCTAGTTCCCCGTCGTTCTCATTTCCGGTCGGTTATCACGACCTGCACCCGGACATCAGCATCAATTTTCAACTGAACCGCTTCTATAACTGGGTCGGCGACGACAGCATGCTGACCGAGATGCGCGAGACGTTGGGTGGCGTGAAGGACGCCACCGATTATCCGATGTTCACGAGACTTGTCCTCGACTTGGGAGAAAAGGCTCTCGCTCGGCACGAGGTGCTCAAAGGGGCCTACTATCTGCGCCTTGCCGAGTTCTTCATGCTCACCGAGGACGCGCGCAAGCTGCCCACACGCCAGCGCTTCGTCGACCTGATTCTCGAACATTTTCAAGTTCCGTCCTCGGCGTACAACCGCATTTCATTTGAATCCGGCTGGCTTCCCGCCTATCGCCTTACCCCGGCACAGCCCAAGGGCACGCTTGTCGTATTCGGAGGATTCGACAGTTACATCGAGGAATGGATGCCTGCGGCGCTGTTTTTCCGCGGCGCCGGCTACGACACGATCCTATTCGAGGGTCCCGGCCAGGGAGCGGCGCTCGAATTGGCCCACCTAACCATGAGTCCTGAGTGGCAGAAGCCGGTCAAAGCGGTGCTGGACTTCTTCCACCTTGACGCGGTCACGTTGATGGGCTTCTCCCTTGGTGGCGGGCTGGTCATTCGGGCCGCGGCTTTCGAGCCAAGGGTGCGCCGGGTGATCGCTTACGACATTATGACCAACGGGCTCGAGTGCTTCTTTCGCCCTATGCCGCCGTCGGCACAAAAGGAGCTCCTTGGCTGGATCGACGCTGGAAACGAGGGCGCGGTCGACAAGTTCTTCGCCGATGCAATGGACAAGAGCCTGCTTCTGGACTGGATGACGAAATTGGCGATACACAACACTGGAGTTAAGACGCCGTATGAGATGCTGAAGCACTATCAGAAATACGAGACCGCCAGCATCTCGTCCCGGCTGACGCAGGACGTACTTCTGATGGCGGGCGCCGAGGATCACTATATCCCGGTGCACCAGCTGCCAGACCAGATCGCCACCCTGACACATGTGCGTTCGCTCACCGCGCGCCTGTTCACGCGCGCGGAGCAGGCGCAAAACCACTGCCAAATAGGCAATTTCGGCGTCGCATTTCGCACCATGATCGACTGGATGACTGGTCTTGGCCCGATCGAAAAACCAACCGGCGAATGACACCCAGTCGGCAGGAACCGTGCCATCGAATTGCGCAGAAGCGGACACTGGTGAGTGGCAGAAACGGGCAATGATTTAGGCTATAAGCGTTGGTACCCGAGTGTGGAACATCGTGCTGACCGCGGAATATCGGGGCGTTCTATCTTCCTATTGAAGGGGCCGCCGCCTGGTCGTTGGATGCCCGATTGGCCCGCAAATCTGCTTCCCAAGCCCGCTGAAGGAATGACACCGTGCCCATCGATCGTCGCTCGCTGCTCAAATACGCGGCTCTTGCCCCGCTCGCAGGCGCTCTAGCGCCTCTGGCGCGAGCCGCCGAGCAAATCGCCCATGACACGGCCGACTACACGCTGCGGATTGCGGCGGGGCAGTTCGAACTGGCGCCAGATCATGTTGTCTCCACTACGCTCTATAACGGCGTTTTTCCGGGTCCGTTGCTGCGCTTCACGGAAGGCAAACGCGCCATTGTCGATGTCTACAACGACACCGACATCCCGGAGCTGGTGCATTGGCACGGCCAGATGATCCCGAGCGAGGTCGATGGTGCCGCCGAAGAAGGGACGCCGTTCGTACCGCCGCACGCCATGCGCCGCATTTCCTTTGTACCCAGGCCCTCGGGTTTTCGCTTCTACCACTCCCACGTGGTCGCCGGCGGCGATCTTAACCGAGGTACCTACACCGGCCAGACCGGACCGGTGTTTATCGAGCCGAAAAGCAATCCGGGTGCCTATGATCGCGAAGTGTTTCTGGTTCTAAAGGAATTTATGCCTTCGCTGAGCCGCGGCGGGGACATGGCCATGGATTTTCTCGCCGGCCATCCGATCAAGGAACTGCAGCAAATGGGCAAGCGCGCCGACCAGGAAGCGCGCGATAAAACTAAGGGATTTGAAGTCGACTACGAGCTGTTTGGCATCAACGGCAAAATGCTTGGCTCCGGAGATCCGCTGCCTGTCAAGCAGGGTGAACGCATCCTGCTTCATGTACTGAATGCCAGTGCTGGGGAGACCCGTAGCCTCGCTCTTCCCGGGCACGTCTTTCGCATCGTGGCGCTCGACGGTAATCCCGTGCCGACGCCGGCCGAGGTCCCGGTGCTGTGGCTTGGCACGGCGGAGCGAATCTCCGCCATCGTTCATATGAATCACCCCGGGGTGTGGGTGATGGGCGATCTCGATAATGACGACCGGCGGCGCGGCATGGGCGTGGTGGTCGAGTACGCGGGTCAGAAGGGCACGCCGCGCTGGGTCAAACCGAAGCCGTTTCGCTGGGATTACTCGAGTTTCGGCAAGACCGGTGCCCCCGCGACGGTGCCTGATGAGACCATCAATATGACGATTCTCAAGCGCAATGCCGCGCTCGAGGGATTCAATCAGTGGACGCTGAACGGCGAGGCCTTTTCCATGCAGGCGATGAGGCCGATGTACACATTGCACCAGGGTCGTCGCTATCGCCTAAAATTTCGCAATGCCAGTGACGACATTCATCCCGTGCACCTGCACCGCCATAGCTTCGAACTCACGCAGATTGGCGGCAAGGCCACAGCTGGCGTGATCAAAGACGTCGTGATGCTCGGTGGGTTCCAGGAACTGGCCTTTGATTTCGTCGCCGACAATCCGGGGCTGACGCTGTTTCACTGTCACCAGCAATTGCACATGGATTTCGGATTCATGGCACTGTTCAAGTATGCGTGAGCGATAGCGCCGGGTGGCGGCCGCGCTCGCCGGGATCGCGCTGACGGAAGTCGGAGCATGACAGGCCTGGATCCATGGAGAACACCGTGATCCGACAACCTTTGGCTGGCCTACCGAAGAACTTCCTCCTGCTCATATAAGCGCCGGTGTCCAATATTTCGGTCCGCTGCTCGCTTGGCCAATACCGATCTCGTGGGGGGGCTGGAACGGTCGTGTTAGGTCAAAGGCGGAAGTCCGAGCGATTATAGAATCTGCTGAAAAGCAGACATCCATGGTCGATAGATTCGAGGCGCCCGTGTGCAGCCACGTCGGGCCCTGGCTCCAGCTTCTCTCCAATCTGAGCTACGGGTTGTGCGTAGCCAGCAGGAGGGCGCGCACGTCCGCTGCCGACTGGTCCGCCATTTCCTGGTGCGAAAAGTGGCCAGTGTCGGGGTAGATAACAAGCTTCGAGCCAGTGATGGCTTCGGCGAATCCCTGCGCATCTGCCAAAGCCCGCGCGACAAAAGCACCCGCGCTCAAAGAATCTGGTCTGAAAAATGCGCGCTTGTCAGACGGTCGACTCCAAGGCTCGCGCGGAAAACAGTGTCCAATATTAGGCGACGCTATCTCGGGGAATCAGGATCTTAAGTGCCGTATCCCGCGGAAATATTGGACACGGCGGCGGCCATATTTTCTCATCATTTCAGCGACATAGTTCGTTCTTAGCCCTGGACTGAAAATGCGCGTCTCGGTGGTTCAATTCCATCCCTGGCCACCATTCAATTCAATCGTTTGCAAGCACCGGACCGCTAGCCGCCGCCCCCTTAATGTTCGCCGCCAACTGGCGGCACGACGGCGCCGAGATTTGCACGAGCAACCCACCCCGAGAGGCCGCCGCCAGTTCGAATGAGCATGAAATCCTCATGCTCCGCCGTCATCGTGACGCTCTCCGCTTCCCGCAGTACAAATGCCGTGTCGCCCATCGGTGCCGGGGATACGCGTGCGGGCGTCTGGTCGATGAGCACGACCGCCTCGTGCATTCGCGGCCACAGCAGAATCGCGTTGGACGCGGTCAGAGCAATCAGCGCGACGCCGAGCAGGATAGCGCCGCCCGATATCCATAGGAATCGCGACGCAACCCTTCTCGCCACGAGCCCCATCCCGACAAGAGCAATGCCCAGGACTCCGAGCCAAGCCACCAAGGTGGGGCTCATGGTCTGGACGAGGCGGGCAAAACGGCTTCGCGGCTTCATGGACAGGTGTGCGGAAGCGCGAACGTACGCAAGATTGGCATTGATATCCGGGTCATCTGGCGCCAGCAGTGCGGCGCGCTCATAGCTGAGCACTGCCAAACCCGGCTTGCCTGCCCGAGCATACGAATTAGCCAGGTTGTAAAGCCCATCTGCCGAATACAGTGGCTGCGATGGCTGCGCGATCGCCTGCCCAGCCCACACCGCGAGAGCCGCCATCAGCATCGATATCTTTGACGCGCGCACTTACTCCCTCTCGCCAGCAAGCTGGCCGCGAATCAGGCTGAGCCAACGCGGAAAATCCGTGTCACCCGGCTGGTTATCCGAAAACCTCGCCTCGTCGGCGATGGCAAATAGCCGTTCGACGTCCTCGCCTGCGGTGCCCAGTCGCGCTTTCAGCTCTGCGACAGTGATTTGATCGGCAGACATCTGCCACCGAGCGGCGAAAGTTTGCAGGAGTGTTTTTCTCGCCGCTTCGAAGAATGAAGAAGAATCACCGGCTCGCGCCGCCGCACCCAACTGCGCGAGCGCACGCTCGGCCGCCTTCAAGTTTGCGCGGGCAGCGTTGGGGCGCATTGCGAACCAACTGCCCGCCAGTAGCAGCGCGAGGGTTGTCGGAATGGCCAGGAACGGTACGCGGAAGTACAGCGGTCTCAGCTCACTTACCAAATTTTCCGGGGGCCGGTGATCGGGGCGTAAGCCCTGGGGCGACCCCGTCGCGGGCACGCCGTTCAGGTTCTGGGCCCCGATCAGAGCATTGAGTGAGCCGCTGGCCAGCGAGGCGGCGATCGTCACTTTGATTGGGGGCGTCTGCGCACGCTCGTAACGTCGCGTGTTGGGATTGAAATAACTGAACTCAAGTCCTGGAATTGACTGCTCGCCCGGTTGCGCCGCGATCAGTGGCTGTTCGAACACCTTCTCGCCTTCGTTTCCGACCGCATCGCTCGGCGTGAAGGAGGACTTCGCGGGGTAGGTCTTCCAATGGTCGAGGTGATCGAACATCGTTGAATCGACGCGATCGAAGTTGCCAGCACCGCTTATATGCAGGCGCAAAGTGAGCGGCTCTCCTGCCGATACGCTGGCGGGGGAAATGTCGCTTGATACTTGGAAGTCGCCGATGGCTCCGCTGAAGTTCTCAGGTTGCCCCTCCGTGGGCAACGGCAAAACCTTCAGCTTGGACGGGGAGCTCTCGATCGTCATATCCTTTGGAGCGACGCCGTTGTACATACTTTGCAAGAGTGGCCAGGCCAGTCTGGACGCGACCGCCCTATCCGCCGTGGAAAGCGTGCTCATTTTCACGGTGAGCGGCGTTTCCGCAGACAACGAAAAATCGCCCGGCTTCACCGCCGCGAGAGCGCTGTGCCAGGTCAGCACCACAAAGGCGCCACCCTCGATGGCCTCTTCGCGACGTTCTGGTTGTTTCGATAGATTGTTGAACGTGAAGTCACTGCCCTTGAGCGTGGGCAGGCCATTCACCGACGTGACGATTCCCGGGCGTAAGCCCACGTCGATTTCGACCGGCACGCTTTCGCCCACATATATGGGGCGTGCCGGAATCGCCAGATGGACGAAGGCCGCACCGCCGGCTTGCAGCTGAACGCCTTTCGGCAGCGACGCGGTTGGCATCGGCGCTGGGGCCGGTTGCTGGCTGCGCCAGGTGTAAGGATTGGGCTCATCGCCCTTCACCACTTCAAGTCCTATTGAGCGCGAGGCCGGCGTGAGTCCGGGAATGCTGAATACGCCCGCGAACTGAGGTGTAACGCGGATCAAGATGAACGTCGCAGGGATGATCGTGCCGTTGACGAAGTCAAAGCCCGGCGATCGCCCTATCGCCTCGAATACCAGTCCGGGGATTGTCGGTAACGCGACGTCTTTCAGGCGACCGAAGCTTGTCACCCGGAGGGTCGCAGATTCGCCGAGCTTGATGCGGGAAGGTTCTATGGTTTCATAAGCCAACGCGTCAAGGCCTTGCGCCATCGCGTACTCGGCCGGAGCGAGCAGGCACAGGCTTGCGATAATGACCTTGATCCAGCGCATCGAACGGGTTCGCTTCACCAATTCTTGAACGCTTTATCCGGCGCTTGGTCTGGATTGCGCGGGCCTGATGGAACGGCGAGCGACTGGTGCTCGTCCGATTTCTCGGAGTCCAAAAGCTCGCGGGCTTCCTCAGCGCTCATTTGCCCGGGGGGGCGCCGATTATCCCCTTCGTCGCCCGAGCCGGCATGCCGATCCGGCGGCAGTGCACCATTCTTCGGGCTTTGCGCCGGCGGCTGTTGTGATTGCCCCTGCGGTGGTGGTTGCCCTTTCGATGGTGGTGGTCGCCCCTGTGCTTCACCCTGGCCGTGGCCCTGACCCTGACCCTGACCCTGGCCCTGGCCCTGGCCCTGACCTTGCCCCTTGCCGCCACCACCCTGATCAGGCGGCTTTCGGAGCGCGTCAATCTTCCGATTGACGAAGTCGCGATTGTATTTGCTATCGGCGTCATCAGCGCGCAGCTGCAACGCCGTATCGTACGCCTTGACCGACTCGGTCCATTTTTCAATGGCCTCCTGCGGAGCGGATTTTTCCAACTGCTGACCCGCACGATAGAGCGCATTGCCGAGGTTGTAGTAAGCGTCTTCCTGATCTGCCAAGCGCTTTGCGTCGCTCGCCGGCGCAGTCTTGATCGATTGTTGGAAAGACTGCGTTGCCTGGGGAAACTGCCCCGCTCGATACGCGCTGGTACCCGCGTTGTACTCCAAGACGGGCGTCCTGGCGGCGCCAATTGCGCTCTGATCATTGACCTGATCAGCACTGTCAGTACGCGTTGGAATGATCAGCACCCCCAGCACGACCGACACAGCTGACACGGCGACGGTGCGCGGCACCGCCGGCGCTCGCCGGCGGCTCGAGCGACGCGTGCCCACCAGCAGGCTTGCCAATAACATCATCAACGACGCTGTCAGCGGCCATTGATAACGCTGGTTGTAAATTTTCTGCTGCCTGTAAATCAAATCATGCTTCGTAACCGAGCCGAATGCCGTTCTCAGAAACGCTTCGAAATCCTCGCCCTGGCCCCCAAGACGCACGTAGGCACCCGCCGTGGCGGTGGCGATGGCCGTAAGGCCTGCTTCGTCGAGATGAGACTTTACCAGCGCTCCTTTCTCGTCCTGGACAAAGCCGCCTCCCTGATCCGGCGGCAACGGGATCAGATCGCCCTCCACAGTACCGACACCGACGGTGTAGATCTTCAGGCCATCCTGCAGTGCGGCGTCTTTGGCCGCAGCCAGAGCGTCCCCCTCGAGATTCTCGCCATCAGTTACCAATATGAGGATTCTGTCGCTGCCAGGACGGCGGCTAAGTGCCGCCCGCGCTGCCAGAATGGCGCTTGGGATGTTCGTCCCGCCTCGCGGAATGGTGTGAACATCGATTGCATCCAACGACTGGTGGAAAGCCCCATAGTCGATCGTCAGCGGGCAGGCGAGAAATGCGCTGCCTGCGAACGCCACGATGCCGATCCCATCGCCGTCGAGTTGCGTTGCCATGTCATCGATCGCCAGCTTAGCCCGCGTCAATCGGTCGGGTTTTACGTCGGGCGTCAACATACTTCGCGACGTATCGATCGCGAACACGACCTCATTGCCGCGGCGGCTGATTTTCTCCCAGTGATATCCGAGCAGCGGACCGGCGAGCGCCGCGCAAAGACCTAGTACGGAACCCAGGAACAGGCCTCGCTGAAGGAAGCGGCGGCCCCCGGACATCGAACTGGTAAGCCTGCGTCGCAGATGCGGTGCGACGAATTGCGCCAGGGCCGCATACTGCCGCGCATCGTAACGATGCCATATGCCGATGAGCGCAAGGCACGTCAGCGGAGCCACGAGCAGCCAATTGGGATCGCTGAGCCTCACGGTAGCCTGCGATACCTCGTATGTTGCAACAGCACCCAAAGTCCCAGCAGTCCGAGCGAGGGGAGCAATGTCCACCGGTAAAGCTCTTCCACGTGCTCGAATTTCTCCACGCTCTGCGCCGATGTTTCGTACTGATTGATCTGCTCGTAGATCTTCTGCAGCGAATCCGTGTCGGTCGCTCGATAGAACTGGCCGCCGGTTTCATTGGCTATGGCCTGTAGGGTCGTCTCATCGACGTCCACATCCGCCATGACCACGTGAGTGTTGCCGGCACGGTCCCTGACGGGAATCGGGGCCTTCCCGCGCACACCGACGCCGATGGTGTATACCTTCACGCCCAAGGCTCGGGCCGCTTCCGCTGCGGCGAGCGGCGGTATTTTTCCGGTGTTGTTGACGCCGTCAGTCAGGAGTATGACTACCTTGGATTTCGTCGTCGTCGTGCGCAGATGATTCACGGCTGCGGCGATGGCCGAGCCGATCGCCGTGCCGTCGTCGCCGATACCCACGTTGATACGTTCGAGATTTTGTTGCAGCCAGTCGTGGTCCAAAGTGAGCGGGCTCACGAGATACGGGGCGCCCGCGAACGCGATGAGGCCGATACGGTCATTGGGACGCTCGTCGATGAATTTAGAGACCACCGATTTGACTACCGCGATGCGGTTGACGCGGGTGCGATCGACCTTGAAATCGAGTGCTTGCATCGAACCCGAAATATCCAGTGCGAGAACGATGTCAATTCCGTTCGCCGTGACGGTAGTTTGACTTTGAGTGCGCTGCGGCCGGGCCAACCCGACGATCATGAGAGCCGCCGCGATGATCGGCAGCAGCCAGAGTATTCCACCGATCCGGCTCCGAGTGCGGCGCGCGACGTCTCGCGCGAGACTGACATCGGAATATTCGACGGCAGCTACCGGTCCCCGCCGTCCCCGCCACAGGACGACGAGTGGCAGTAGGGTCAATGCCCAGAACCAGTCGGGCTGAAGAAACTGAATCATGCGACGGGCGTCTCGCCGGTCTCCAGCACGAAGCGGCGAGCGCTTTGGAATAGCGATTCCATATCCGTGACTGCTAGCGAATCCCCCGCGAATTTGACGAAATCGCATTGCTGCAGAAACTCCGCGAGCAGCAGGCGTTGACGCGCGAGTGCTTCATTCGGACTCTGCAGCAGAGTTTGCAGGAATTCTTCGGTCGTCCGCTGTGTAGCTACGACGTCGAACCGCTTCTCGATGTAGTCTCGTATCAGTTCGGATGCAGCGATCCCGAATGCCCGAGCCGTGTGAGGACGCATCAGGGGTCTGGTGTTATCCAGGCGCTCCAGGGTTCGTTCCGACAAGGTCAGCGTCCGGCGCTGAATTCCGCGATGGCGCCGACGCCTGACGACATAGAGGCAAAGCGCCACAACGGCCGCGGCCGTAAGGGCCGCAGGTAGCGCCCAGGCCCCTGACACTGCCTTGGGCCCTCGAATGTCGCGGATGTCCTCCATGGCTTCGGCCAAAGCGGTTCCTGGCAGAAACGCGAGCCACGCGCAGCCTCTGGCGATGTGGCGAGCGCCGATACGGGCATTCATACCCGTGCGCGGCCGCGCGATTTGAAAAATCGATGCAGCGTAGGAATGTAGGGCGCATCCGTGCGCAACTGCACGGTGTCGACCCCCTCGGCTCGTAGATCGTTCTGCAGACGCCGGGAACGCTCCAAAGAGAGCTCGTTGAAACGCGTCCGGACCGCGCTGCGCGCCGTGTCGAGCTCAATGATCTCGCCGGTTTCCGCGTCTTCCAGTGCGATGATTCCGACGTTGGGAAGCTCCTTCTCGCGCGGATCTTCGACAACGACTGCTATCAAGTCATGGCGACGATTTGTTTGGCGGACCGCGCGACGTAGAGCCGCGCGGGCAACGCCGGGATCGCCGCTGGTCTCGAAGTCCGAAATCAGGAACACCACGGCGCGCCGGTGGAGCACGTGATTCACGACGTCGAGCGTCTTCACGGTGTCGGTACCGACGCCCTGCGGCTCATGGAAGAGGATGTCTTGCACGACGCGCAGAACGTGTCGGCGGCCTTTCTTCGGCGGCACATATCGTTCAATGCGGTCCGTGTATAGAATCAAACCAACTTTGTCGCTATTACGAATCGCTGAAAAAGCCAGCACGCTGGCGACCTCGGCGGCCAACTCACGCTTCGCCATCGCGCCGGATCCGAAGTTTCCCGAAGCACTGATGTCAACCACTAGAAATAGAGTGAGCTCACGCTCCTCCGTGAACTTCTTAACGAACGGGCGACCAGCACGAGCCGTAACATTCCAATCGATAGTCCGGACCTCGTCCCCCGGGCTGTATTCGCGGACCTCGTCGAAGTCCATTCCCCGGCCCTTGAACACCGAGTGATAGGCGCCCGCCATGCTGTCGTCGACCATGCGGCGGGTGCGGATCTCCAGCTCACGCATGCTGCTGCGCTTCGCCTTGGTCGACTGCTTCACATCCGCCATCCGGAGACGTCCCGCTCAGGGTACCGGCAGCGCGTTTAGGATTCTCTCAACCACATCCTTGGAAGTGACGTTCTGGGCCTCGGCCTCGTAAGTCACTGACACCCGATGCCGCAGTACATCCATCGCAACCGTCTTGACGTCCTGCGGCGTGACGAAGTGCCGACCATTGAGAAATGCCATCGCGCGTGCAGCCAAAGTGAGCGCGATGGTGGCCCGGGGCGAAGCGCCGTTTTGAACATAGCCGTTCAAGTCGAGTCCTGCAGCGATGGGTGGTCGCGTCGCGAGCACGATATCGACGATGTAATCGCGAACCTTATCATCGACAAACAGAATATTTACCACATGCCGAGCATCGAGAATTTGTGATGCACTGACTACCGTGCGCGGCACGATCATTGGTTCGGTGGTTGCCATGGTATCGAGAATCGCCCGCTCCTCAGTCCGCGTCGGATAGTCGACGATCACCTTCATCATGAACCGATCGATCTGCGCCTCCGGAAGGGGATACGTACCCTCATGTTCCAGAGGATTCTGCGTCGCGAGCACCAGGAACGGTGCCGGCAATGGGTAGGTTTCATCGCCGATGGTGACCTGACGCTCCTGCATGGCCTCAAGGAGCGCGCTTTGGACCTTGGCCGGCGCACGATTGATCTCGTCCGCCAGGATAAGATTGCTGAATATCGGCCCATGCTTGGTTCGAAACGCACCGTCCTGTGGGTTATAGATCATGGTTCCGACGATGTCGGCGGGCAGCATGTCGGGCGTAAATTGCAGACGTTTGAAGCGCACCGAAAGGCAGTTTGCTAAAGACTTCAAGGCCAAGGTCTTCGCAAGACCGGGGACACCCTCCAGGAGCACGTGACCATTGGTGAGCAGCGCGATTAGCAGGCGGTCGAGAAGATGCTTCTGACCGACGATGACGCGCCCCATCTCTTCCCGCAGCGGCCTTATCCACGTTGAATTTTCGGAAACGTCTTCGCGTGATGCACGCATTTCGGATCCGGGCGTCTGCGAAGCCAGACGCTGCTCTGGGATATTGAGGACCTGCTCGCCCCCAGGTGGGGCAGCTTTTTGATTCATTTAGCGCAAGTCCTTCTTCATGATATCTGCGATCGCCAGAGGAGGGGATTCGACGCCGACTTAGTCTGCGCGAAACCAAGGTAGTTCCGATAATTATTTGAATTTTAACGAATAGCCGGGGGAAACTGGTAGCGCAGGGGTATGAATTAGATTGCTTTCAAATCTTTGCGCTATTTCCCCGCACCGAAACGAGCTCGGAAGACCAGCTGGCACTGGCGCTCAGCCTTGAATCAATCGGTCCGGGCGAAAGAGTTCAATCGGCCTATTGGTGGTCTGCGTGGTCGCAAGATCTGCAAGTACTTCGCCAAAAATGCTGGCGAACTTGAAGCCGTGCCCTGAACATGGGCTCGCGAGGACGATCTTGGGATGGTCTGCGTGAAGACCGAGCACAAAGTGTTCGTCGGGCGCACGGGTATAGATGCAGGTGGTCGCCTGTATCGGACTACCGGCTGCCGCTGGAACGTAGCGCTTCAGTACTGCTCCTAGGCGCGCCTTCTCCTCATCAGAGACCTCTGATCGAGATGCGGCCGGGCTGGACAGATTGCCGCCGGAGAGGTGGGATGCGACCTTGACGCCGCTGCCAAACAGATCGGGGAATCCATAGATCAGATCATCCCGCGTCTGCAGGGAGAATACTGGCATTCGATCTTCCCGAACCAGGTCCTGGTCCTTTGGCCGAAACCAAACCACTGGCTGACGAGTGAGCGTGAGGTGCGCGCCCAGTTCCGGAAGAAAATCTGCAATCCAAGGTCCGGCTGCGAGCACGGCTGATCCCGACTTTATGACCTCGCCGGACTCAAGCAACACTTCGACGTGATCCGCTACCGGCCGCACCTCCCGGACGACCGTCTTGACCCGAACCTGTGCGCCCAATCCTCGTGCAGCGGAAAGAAACAAACGAATCGCCTTTTCGGGACGCAACACACCACCGTCAGGCTGGAATACGCAATCCCAATCGTTGGGCAGCGACAGCGCCGGAAACCGCTTGTTGACCTCCCGAGGCCGGAGCACTTCGTGTGGCAGGGCGTGCTCAATTGCCGACCGCAGGGAGCCTGCCACCAGCGGTGCGCCCGGGAACCCCGCCTCGAGTACGCCGGTCACGATCAAAACCTGCTCGCCGGTGTACGCCTCGAGCTTGCGCCAGTGATCGAAGGCGAGGCGTAGCAGCGGCACATAGGACGAATCTTCGAAGTAAGCCATGCGGAACACGCGGCTCTCGCCGTGCGAGGATCCCCGATCGTGAGGGGGGTCGAAGCGATCGATGCCCATGACGCGCACGCCGCGCCGAGCCAGTGCATAGGCAGTGGCGCTCCCCATGGCGCCCAAACCAACGACGACTACATCCCACGCCTGCATTGCCTACTCCAGCGAGCGGATGCTTGAGCATGGGGTCGAGAGCGCATAGTGCATCAGCTGCTCACGGGTGCCGCGATTTTGGCTACGTCGTCCCTAATGGTCGCGCCGCTTGTCCATAGGTGCCATGCCGCCCAGAAACCCGCCGGCGCGAGCAACAGCAGTGCCCAGCGCAAAGATTCGTGGCCGGCGCCAAAGGACGCAGCAAACCAGTCACTCAGCCAACCGATGATTTGTGGGGCGATCACGAGGTTGGCTACATTGGCGAGGAACAGCAGAAGCGCGCAGCTCGTAGCGCGCATGTTCGCCGGCATCACGTTCTGAAGAAGCCCTAATATCGGACCGATGTAGAAGTACACCGCGGGCACGAAAATCCACAATAGCGCGGTTACCGCCTTCTCGGACAGTACCCAATAAAGGAGAATCGACGGTATGGTCGTCAGCGCGGTTACCCACCCGAGCAGTCGCGCCACATAACGCGGATCCGCTGCGGCAGACCGGCTCATCAACCAGCCGGCGAGTAACGTGCCCGCCGTTCCTGCGATCAGATGCATGGGTCCCAGAAGCTCTCCGGCCTGTGCCACTGTGAGGTGATGTGAGCGTTGCAGGAACGTGGGCGTCCACCACATCAATCCCCAGCTCCAGAAAGTCGCCACGGACCCTCCCAGGATCAGATGAACCGCCGAGCGTTGGGTAGCCAGGAAACGTAGCGTTGCTCGCAGTGTGCTGGGAGTCAGATCACTCGATGGCGCATCGAGTTGTCCGCGGCGCGGTTCGCGCACCGTCAACCAAACCAGCAACGCCACCAGCAGCCCTGGGATGCCGAGTACAAGAAAAGCCGCTCGCCAACCACCGCGCTCGGCCACCCCACCGGCAACCGAGGACCCCAACCAGGCACCCAGGCAGGCGCCCAACGCAAAGATAGTCAGCGCCATCGGCCGCCGCTCCGGGGGAAAGTTGTCCGCGAGAATCGAGGTGGAGGGCGGTGTGCCGCCGGCCTCGCCGATGCCGACGCCAAATCGCGCCAGCAGCAGCTGAGCGTAATTCTGCGCAAGTCCGCACAGAGCAGTCATGCCGGACCAGATCGCGAGCGCGATCGCAAGGATGTTGCGGCGATTCGTCCGGTCGGCGAACGCGGCAACGGGTATTCCGACCGTCACGTAGAACAGTGCAAGGGCGACGCCGGTCAGAAACGCGATGCCGCTGTCGGATAGCTTCAGTTCTTGCCTAATGGGCTCGAGCAGTGTCGAAATAGAGAAGCGGTCAGCGATATTCAGCGCGTACGCAATCGTTAGGATGGCGAGCACGTACCGGCGGTCACGAGGCGCGGCCGAGGGATCTAAGGTGACGCGAGGGTGCGTCACTGCGCTCCGGTCGGAGCATTGTTGCCCATATGATGCACCACATTCTGGGCGACATGCTTGGCGCTGATCTCGACAAGCTCGGGGTTGGTCATCGGCTACCAGCCACAATCGAGTGTTCCGTAGGCGAAGGTTCCCTCATAGTGGGTCCGATCGTCGACCAGTTCGTCTGAGCATATTACGCGAGATCTCCATGCTCGCGCCAATACGCGGCGACTTCCCGATCGATCTTCCCAGTCGTTCGGTCAAGATCGCGCCGGGCGATCTGAGCTTTTAATTCCGCGACACACGCATCGCTGCGCCTGGCATTGCGCGCTCCTACTGGAGTTTGGCGGCATCGGCGGTGCAGAATTCTTCCCGATCTCGGCGTCAATGCGTAGACTTGCGTTAATCTTGGGAGTCTCACATGCGCTCATATTCTTGTGCTGCCCTGCTCATTGCGCTGACCGCACTCGGCGTCGCCGCCAGTGCCACCGATGCACCCGACGCGAGCACGCTGATCGAGGCCGCCAGACAGGCAATGGGCGGCCCCGCCTGGGACACGATACGAGTGTGGCACGAATCCGGCGAACTGACCGCCGGTGGACTCGCCGGCCAGTATGAATCCTGGGAAAGTCTGGACTCCTTGCATAACACCGGTCGCTTTAACCTCGGGCCGGTCTCGGGCAGCAGTGGCTGGGATGGCAAACAGGCCTGGACCACCGACACCACTGGGGAGGTCCGGATAGAGACCAGCAGTGAGGCGATCGCACAGGCCATTCAGGATGCCTATCGAGGCGGCTATGGTTTTTTCTTTCCGCAGCGCTTTGAGAGTACCCGCGAATTTGTGGGCGTCCGCAGCGCGGACGGTGCGAACTACGAGGTAATCAAAGTGACGCCGCAGGGCGCCGAGCCGTTTGAAGTCTGGTTTGACCCGAACACGCATCTGGTCGCGCGGGAAGTTCAGCTCACCGGTCCCCAGCCCCACATCTTCATTTTTTCGGATTTCCAACGGATCGACGGGCTGCTGCTACCGAAGCGGACCACTGACCGGGTTGGAGGCAATGCGAAATACGATACGGTATCGACCGTGGACTCAATCCGCTTCGGGGATCCCGAGCAGCCCAGTCGCTATGCGCCGCCTCCCGCTCCGCCCAACTCCGCGCAGTGGCCGGCGGGCAAGGATCGCGTCAGCCTGCCTTTTAAGCTGCTCAACAATCACATCTACGTCGAGGCCTCGATCAACCACAAGCCACCCCTGGCGTTCGTGTTCGACACCGGTGCCACGGACATATTGGATGTCGGTGCCGCCCAGCGCTTCGATATCCCGATCCAGGGCGCGCTTCCCGGCGGCGGGTTTGGCGACAAGATCGAGGATATCGGCGTCGCCAAGGTCAAGAGCGTGTCACTGGGCGGCCTGACTCTGCCGGATCAGGTATTCGGCACGACGGATCTCAGCGGTTGGATCGCGGTGGAAGGCGCCAATAGCGCGGGGCTGCTCGGCTATGAATTCGTCAAGCGCGCGGTGCTGTCAATCGACTATGCCCGCCGCACACTGACTTTCATCAAACAGACAGCGTTTCAGCCGCCGAAAGGTGCGGTGGCCATCCCGTTCACGTTCAGCGAGCATGTGCCGATGGTGAGCGGCGCGCTCGACGGCTTTCCGGGCGAGTTCGAGATCGACACCGGCTCGCGTGGGGGGCTCACAGTGATGGCACCGTTTGCGAGTACCCACGGGTTGATTGATAAATATCACGCCACGCACAGCGCCACGGTCGGCTACGGCATCGGTGGGCCGACCAGGGCCCTGTTGGCGCGGGGCGGCGTGCTGACGCTAGGATCGGTCACCATCGATGCGCCGGTGGCCGAGATCACCACCGATAAGGGGGGTGCCGCGGAAGCCGCGCGCACTGCCGGCAACATCGGCGGGGATGTGCTCAAACGCTTTACGCTGACGCTGGACTATGCGCACCAGACCTTATGGTTACAACCCAACGCACTGGCCGCGACGCCGGAGGTCTTCGACCGCTCCGGTCTGTGGATCAGTCGCGCCGAGGACGGCGGCATAAAGATCGCCGATGTTGCCGCCGGCAGCGCCGCGGCCGCCGCGCTGGTCGTGGGCGACGAAATCGTCAGCATCAATGGCCGGCCCGCGCGCGGCATCGCGCTCTACGCTTTGCGCGAACACTTCAAGGGCCCCGTGGGCACCCGGTTTAAGCTGCGAGTGCACAGCGATCACGGCGATCGAACTGTGGTGCTGACACTGGCGGATCAGGTCTGAGCGGGCGACGCGGTTACTTTGCGCGCGGGATTGCCCAGCAGCTCTTGACAGGCTGCATTCCGATTTTTGGGTAATACTCTTCCGCGGCGGGCGCCGCAATCAGAATCAAGGTGGTGCCTTCTCCGGCTGCCGCATGCGTTTGCCCAATCAGATGCCTGCCGATACCTTGGCGCTGATAGGCGGCATCCACGGCCAGATCCGACAGGTAGCAGCAATAGGCAAAATCGGTGATGGCGCGCGATACGCCGATCAGACGGCCCTCGTCGCGGGCAGTCAGGACGATATCGGCCCCGCGCAGCATCCTCTGCAGGCGTTGCGCATCGTCTGCCGGTCGCCGCTGCGACAAGCTCGATGCGACCAGAACGGCGCGAAACTCTTCAGCCGTGAGTTCCGGTTCCAACGCGTAGGCAATGCGCATCGCTTGCTCCGATCCAATGGATGCATGGCGTGGCCGATTCCTGCCGGATGGGCTTCCAGGCGCCTCGACCCGGTACCCGTAGTCACCCGATCTTCGGCGGTACGTTCGCGTTCAGCCGAAACAGGTTCGTCGGATCGTACTTGGCCTTGAGAGCGACAAGCCGCTCGAAGTTAGCGCCGTAATTGTCGCGGTAGCCTGCCATCGTGACGTCTGAATCCACGTAGTTCGTGTAGAAGCCCTTGGTCAGCGGCGCTAGTTCGTGCCAGTTGGCGCGCATCTTCGCCGTGTTTTCCTCTATACCGTCCTTTGTCGGCCAGATGCTGTGTGTGCCAAGCGTGAAAAGCATGTCGCGATTGGGGAACGCTGTCGTTGCCGGCGCCATGTGGCGGTACGCTCCGCCGCAATGATCGAAGAACAGCAGGTACCAGTCTGGCATGCGCTTGAACGAATCGATGAGGAGATCGATGCCGTCATCTTTGAGCTGCGTCAACATGCCGCTCTTCATATAGTAGTATCTTCCGGGCGCAAGCAACTCATCTGCGCTGGTCTGTATGGTGACATAGGGCATTGGCGCGATGTCGTCACGCGCCGGTTTGCCGTAAGCACGCAGCTTCTTGAGCCACGCCTCGCCTTGGGCGCGATCCCCGGACCAGCACGCTTCGATTTCAATCACCGGCCCATCTGGCTCCGAGTACAGGGCCGGGGCCAGATTGACCACATCGGGCGCTTCCGCGGCGATATCACGGTAATACCGCAGCACGTCGCGCGCCTGGGCCAGGGGCCAGACAATAGTGCCGCCGAGAATTACCGGATCCATGTCGTGCAGGCGGTATTCGATCGAGGTCACGACGCCGAAATTGCCGCCACCGCCGCGCAGGCCCCAGTAAAGATCGGGGTTCTCCTTGTCGTTCGCGCGGACGAACCGTCCGTCGGCGGTGACGATATCGAAGGAGGCGGCATTATCGCAGGCGAGCCCGAAGCGCCGGCCCAGCCGGCCGAGGCCGCCGCCGAGCGTGAGGCCCGCGGCGCCCGTGTGCGAAACGGTGCCCGCGGTGGTGGCCAGCCTGAAGGCGGCGCATTCATGGTCGAGCTGCCCGAGGAGCGAACCCGACTCGAGATACGCGCGCTTGTTTTCCGGATCGACTCGCACGCCCTGCATCGGTTGCAGGTCGATCATCAGCCCGCCGTCGCAGCTCGACTTGCCTGAGTAGCTGTGGCCGCCGGCGCGCACGGCGGTCAGCAACTGGTGCTCGCGGGCAAAGGCCACGGCCTGCTGGACATCGGCGGCGCCGGTACAGCGCGCAATCAGCGCCGGCTTCTTGTCGAACGAAGCGTTCCAGACGCGCCGCGTCCGGTCGTAGTCCTGGCTGCCCGCCAGCAGCACCTCGCCGCGCAGGCTGGCAGCGAAGGCCTCGATGGCGGAACCGGGCAGCACGATCTCCCCGCCGGCAAGGTTCCTGGCCGGCACGTCGCCGACGCCCTTGAGTACCGAAGCGAACCCACGCAGCGGCCAGGTCGCAGCAAGCGCCAGGCCCGAGCCGACGAATTGACGTCTTTGCATCATCGCTGCCTCCCTTTGTCCATCGGCATCATAATCGGTTGAAGCTGGAACTAGAACCGACGAATGGTTTCCACCAATGCCATGCCTATTCCTTCCAGAGTAGGCGCTTTCAATATGGCGTCAGCGGGAGACAGCCGTTGGATAAGGGTCCTGCAGAACGGCGGAGCCGGTCTCCAGCAGGGACTTCAGGTTGCAGATGATCTTCGGCCAGCCGCCGGACACCGCCGCGATGAATTTCGAGGGGTCGCACTCGATGGTGTGGGTGATGGAGAGCTTGACCGCCGTTCCGGTGGGTTCCAGTTCCATCGTGCATAGCGAATCGCCTTCGGCCTTGAGCTCGGGCTTGTTCTGGTGCTGCCAGCGGATCACCAATCGCCGTGGCGGCTCAGCCTCGACGATCTCGCCGGCGTCGAAGATCTGACCGTCGCCGGACACCAACTTCCACGAGGAGCCCGCCGTCCACTGGCTTTCGCAGTGCATGCCGAACCAATACTGCTTCATGAACTTCGCGTCGGTCAGTGCTGACCACAGTTTCTCAGGCGTGGTGCGGATGTAGCTTACGTAGACAAAGGTCGATCTAGCCATTGGTTTTCTCCAGTCGTCGTTTCAGGTCGCCTAGCGCCTTCAGGCGCGGTTTTTCGAACTTGGCAATCCAGCGCTCGTAGATTTCCTGCAGCGGCACCGGATTGAGGAAGTGCAGCTTTTCGCGCCCGCGACGCATGGTGGCGACCAGGTTAGCCGCCTCCAGCAGGTCCAGGTGCTGCGTCACGCCCTGCCGCGTCATGTCCAGGTGCTCGCACAGCTCGTTGAGTGTGCGGCCGTCGTGCGCATGCAGCAGGTCCAGCAGCTTGCGCCGGCTGGAATCGGCCAGGGCCTTGAACAGCAGGTCGGTGTCGGGGCGCTCTGCCATGTGCTATACGCAAGTAACTACTTGCCTAAATGATAGGCAAGTAGTTACTTGCATGTCAAGCACTGATCAGCGATCCGGTCTCCTCCGCTTGGTTGTTGTTCTTCACCTGGCGCAACGCAGTCTCCAGGTCGGCATAAGCCAGATCGAAGGCAGCTGCGACGGCCTCCGTGCGCGAACGCACTTCGAGCTTCGAGAGGATGGAGGAGACGTGATGATCAACGGTCTTCGGCGCAATGTGCAGCCGGTGAGCGAGCTCAACATTGGTGTGCCCCAGCACCAGCAGCCGCTGCTCTACCTCAGCCGTAGCTATCCGCGCTTAAATTCCTGAAATGTTCCGGGATCAGGTTCAGTAAATAGTAACTTGATCAACGCGTTGCATGGTTTCTGGCCCGGGACCGAAAGTCGGCCTGATGTTGGCCGCCCAGGACTATTCCGGTAAGTCCGGCAGGGGTTTATTTCTCAGTGCCTGCGATACCTTGCTCAGATTAGCCTTATGTGGCTCGTAGTAGGCCCACCAGATCGACACCCAGCCCTTGCTCACTGAGTCGCCCACGTAATCTTCCAGCGTCCCCTGTAAATAGTCGGGGTCGTGTGCGCGCGTAATGACTTTGCGCAGGTAATCCAGCGTGGCATCGATCAGCGTCGTCTGATAGCCGCCGTGCGAGATCACATCCGGGTTTCCATGATTGGGAAAGATTCGATCGATGTCCCACTGCTTCAGTTTCCGCATGTTGTTGTACTGTGCGACGACATTCTCCGGCTCCGAGATGAACGTGACAGTGTCCTCGAGCGTATCGCCGGCGAGCAAAATTCTGTCACCCGGCAGATAGATAACCAGCCCATCTTCGGAGTGGATGTTGACCGGTCGCAACTCAACCTTGACGTCCCCGACGTAATAGTTGGTGTTGCCGGTAATTCCTATATCAGGTACCACGAGGGGCTTAATGACAGGCGGCCCCCATTCGGTCCCGGCTTCGATGGCAGCCTTGTTCGCGCTCAGCAGTTGGATCGTTTTGTCGGTTGCGATACGGTCGACATCGGCGTAGATCGCGTTGCCGCCGACATGATCGAGATGCCAATGACTGTTGACCAGCGTGAAATGCTTGACGCCTGCCTTGGTGAGATAGTCTCGCACCCACTTCGCTTCCTGCGCGGTCGGAAACGTGTCGTAGACGAGCGCCTGGTCACCGCGGCGAATTACATAAGTGGACACACCAACATCCAATGCACCGTAGTCCGCCCAATTGTGGGTATTGGGCGGCCGCGGCGCCTGTGCGGGCCTGCCATCGTAGAAGCTTATGAGATGGTCGTTAATTTGAAACACACGCATGTTCATCTCAGCAGCAGTTACGTGGCTTATCGCCAGTGCGAATGCAGCCAGAGCCAACGATACTGTGCGCATGCTCTGATCCCGCTTAAGGCTGCGGCCGCACCGGCTGCAGCGAGGTCCAGTTCCCATTCAACTGCCCATTGGGGTTGAAATTGGGTTCATCGCTCATGACGTATTCATTGGTGCCATTCAACCAGGCGTGATCATGCAGATTGCTGAGCTCGAAAGTCGCGCCGGTTTGCGGATTACGAAATGTCTGCACGCCGCGAATGTTCTGGTCGGCACCGAAAGCCGCCTGATTGGCACCGCGCATGGAATTAGCGGTCACCTCATTGACGGTGTCAGCGACATGCTGCTGAAACTGCGCGATCATCTGTGAGCGCTTCGCCTCCTCGACCTGCTGCTGCCGATAGAGTATGGCGATCATCTTATTGATATGAGCATCCCAATCGGGCTCATGAGTGATGTTGAAGGCCATGAGCTTGAATAGCTTCTCGTTGCTGTCGAGCTGGCCCTTGGGCGCGCTGAACGACATCATCATTACCGCGTGGCAGTCGTAAACATTGCCGCGGCCGGCAGGGAAAAGACGCATCCATTCGGCGACCGTAACCCATTCCTCGAAGGTGCGTCCGTCGCGATCGTATTCGAGGCGTGCCCGCGCTGCATCGGTACGTACCGCGTCCTGGTTTCCCGTGTCCTTCAATGGCAAACCCAGACGCTGGCGCAGCAACTGATTGAATTCGGGATACGGATCCACCGAGACGACGCGCTGGCCGGCGTGAAATTTCGGAATGATCTGCTTCTGAAGAAAATCCGTGGCGCGTTGGGGCGGCATCACCGGACAGGGCTTGATGCCGCCTTTGGCAAAGGCCTGGCCTTCCTGGGTCATCGTGCGTACCGTGTTTGGGTCGTCAGCATATTGAAAAGTGAAGTCGGGGCTGCTCTCGAACACGATCGAGCCATCTGCGCTCTGCGCGTGAATCGAGACCGATTCCAGGTCGGCAAAGCAGCCGCCCATTCCGCCCATCGCGCTAATGGTGCCGTGAAACTGCCACGTGGTTGGGATCATCACGTCCACCGCCGCGGGCAACTTGTTGCCTTGGTCGTCGATCTGCACCCGCTTCATATGGAAGTAGCGGTCCGAAGTGGCTTGCGCGGCGCTCGGTGCGGACGGTCCCTGGCCCTTGGCTTGTCCCTGGTTCTGACTTTGACTCGGAGTTTGGCCCTGAGCTTGTCCGGCCTTCATGAGCGTCTGCTTGCAGGCATCGGACACGGTGTCCTTGTGTTGCGCGAGACAATCGAGAATTCGACCGCCGCCGGCTTGCACTCCGGCACACAGGTTCTGTGCGTCGGCCTGGCACGCGGCGCGCACCTCGTTTAGGAGCGTTGATGTTGCTGCTGACGGCTGGTCGGCAGCGGCCGATTCGATCGCGGCGGCGGTGAACATACCGAACAGCATTACTGCCCGCTTCATATCGGAGCTCCTGTATTTCCCGGTCGAGTGCACGAGATAGCGTGCCGGCGCCAAGCTGGTGCGGGTCTGATGTTCAATCAGCCGCATCAATATAACGGTTTCGTGTCCCACGGCCAATCCGCTATGCTGAAGCGAAATACGGCGACTCGAGTCCGCGCAAAGAGCGGGCAATGCTCCAGGTGGAATCGTCAAGTCGAGGAGAATTTTAATGCGAGACCCCGCGCAAGACGTTCAGCATCAGGATCAGGGTCTTGGTACCACGCGCCGCCGCTTCATCACCGGCGCACTGGCGCTGGCCGCACCGGCAATCACGCTCGCCGATGTCGCGGCCGGCGGAGCTGCTGCGGAGGTCGACCTGCTCATCTCGGGTCCCGACATCGTTACCTTCGATGATTCGGATACGGTCATTGCGAGCGGGGCGATCGCGGTGAAGGGCAATGCCATCGTATGGATGGGCACGGCCGGCGACGCGCGCGGCAAGTTTCGCGCCAGGCAGACGATCAACGCCGCGGGGCAGCTCGCGATGCCAGGCATGACGGACACACATTTTCATACCGGCCAGCAATTTTTGCGGGGTGTGGTACGCCGCTCGCACCGCAAGGGGCCGGTGTGGAAGACCTATCTGATCCCCTTCGAATCGGGACTCGATCCCGAGGACGTCTACAACAGCGGCCTGGTGGGATACACGTCCCTGATCAGTTCCGGCACTACCTGCTTTCTCGAAGCAGGAGGTCCACATCCCGACGAGATGGGTCGAGCCGCCGGCGAGGTAGGCATCCGGGGTCGGATTGCACTCAGCACCTGCGACATCGACGGGCCTGGCGGACCGCTGATGAAATCACACCTCATGACGACCAGCCAGGCGCTGAAGGAGAACGAAGCGCTGGTGAAGCGCTGGCGGGCGCACCCACGGATCAATGCCTGGTTGTCGCTCAGGCAGATCCTGGTGAATACCGAAGAACTGCGCATCGACATGTCGAAACTCGCGGACGAACTCGACACCGGCCTGCATACGCATCTCGCAGAAGAAACGGATGAGATCGACTACACCGAGGAAAACTATTTCATGCGACCGCCGGCGTATTTCGAAAAGATAGGCATATTCAACCGGCGGATGCACTGCGCCCATTCCGTACTGCTGACGCCGTCCGATGTCGACTTGTATGCGAAGCACGACGTGTCGGTGGCGCACTGCGCCTTCTGGAACTACCAGCTGGGCCCTCACCGGATGCTCGATATGATCAGACAGAAAGTGCGGGTCGGACTCGGCACCGATGGGGCGGCGACCCGCGGATCGCTCGACATGTTCCAGGTCAGCCACTATGCCGTCATGGGACAGTCGATCGGCTATGGAATGCCCTTTCACGCGGACCTGCCCATCAGCCATTCAGCGATGTTGAAGCAAACCTGTCGGGGCGGCGCTGCGGCGGCCCAGATCGGCGATAAGACCGGGAGCCTCGAGGTGGGCAAGCTGGCAGACATCGTGCTGGTTGCGCATGACGATTATGACCAGTTCACCAGCACCGACCCGACCATAACCCTGGCACAGAACGTTGTCGGCCAGAACGTGCGCACCGTAGTGGTGGATGGGCGCGTCGTCATGAAGGACCGGGAATTCCTGACGGTCGACGTCGCGTCCATGAGGGCAAAGGTGAACGCGCGATACCCGCTGATCATCAGCCGCTATGAGAAGGCCATTGCATGATCGATCGGTGATTAGCCTATTTGCGGGGCGCGATGTCGTTGAGCAGGCACTGATCAATAAACAGGACTTCGGTGTCGAACAGCAAATCCCGGTTCTTCTTCTTCGCGTAGCCGTGACCTTCATCGTTGGCCATCAGGAACCAGGTTGGGGTGCCCTGGGCCTTGAGCTTGTCGATGATCTGGCGGGACTCGGTCCAGGGCACACGCGGGTCGTTCTTGCCGACGACCGCGAATATCGGCTTGTGCATGGCGTCGAGATGATTGATCGGCGCGATCCCTTCCAGGTAGGCGCGCATGGCCGGGTCGCGCTCGTCGCCGTATTCGACGCGTCGCAGATCGCGGCGGTATTCCTCCGTGTGTTCGAGGAAAGTCACGAGGCTCGACATGCCAACGATTGGCATTGCGCAGCTGATGCGGTCGTTATAGAAAGCAGACACGGCCCATGTCATGTGGCCGCCATAACTACCGCCGAAGATCATGATGCGATTGGAATCGAGCTGCGGTTGCGTACCGACCCAATCCAGCAGCGCGTTGATATCCTTGTAGGTGTCGTCGCGGTGAAAACCATTGTCCAGCTTGAGGAAGCTCTTGCCGTAACCACTGGAGCCACGCACGTTGGGTGCGATGATGGCAACTCCGAGCTCGTTGATCAGGTAGTTGTCCTGTCCTATGTAGATGGGACGGAATTGCGACTCGGGGCCGCCGTGGATATCAACGATAATCGGGCGCTTGCCGGGAAACTTTGCGGCGTCTGGCTGGTATAGAAATCCGCTCAGTTCGAGGCCGTCGAAGCTCTTCCATTTGACCAGTTTTGGCTCGACGAAATTCGCTGCGTTGAGGCCACCGGTTTCACCTTCGGTCCAGCGATCGACTTTGCCGGTGCGTATATCGACAGAGTAAGCGTCCCTGGGCGATCGGGCGGAGGCAATTGTGAACCCGAGATCGTGTCCGTTCTGATGAAAATACAGGTTGCCAATCACGCCGGCGGGGATGTTGGGTAGCGGGTGGATTCGGGAGCTGGCAGTGTCCAGCAGATAAAGCTTGCCGTAGCCATTCTCGTTCGCGACGAATGCGATCGCTTTGCCATCCTCGCTGGCTGTCATCTGGTCCACGTCCCAGTGAATGGAGCTCGTCAGATATGTCGGCTGCAGGCTGTTGAGATCGATACGGGCGAGACGTTGGAATTCACTGTCGCGGTCGGTGAGGACATAAATTCTCTTGCCGTCCTGGCTGAACACGCCGGCCGAATAGGCAACCGTGTCGCCGGGTTCGACCGGGACGGATTGGGATGTCAGCGCCTTTTTCTCGCCGGAGGTAACGTCGACCAGCCAGAGGTAACTCTCATTGATCGATATGTACTGCTGGACCAGAAGCTGTCGATTGTCGTGCGACCAGGCGATGGGAGCCCAGCCGCCGCCGTCGACTTGCATCACCATATGCGCGGCGGGGGCAACCTTGTTTGAATCGGCGACATCCACTATCCACAGGTCGTCGTCCTTGTTATTGCGCTGGGTCGACGTATAAACGAGCTTCGTGTCGTGGTGTGCGAGCAGGTAGTTTGTGTTACGGCTGTGGCCGTCGGTCAGGAGTGTAACTGCGCCGGTTGCGAGATCGTACCGGTAGATCTGATACCACTCGCCGCCACCGGTGTCCTTCTGGAAAAGAAAAGCGTTGCCGTCCGGCAGGAACGTGGCGCTCTCGACCCGATCTGCAAAGAACGTAAGCTGACGGCGCGCGCCACCGGGAATGGCGACCGAGTGGACCTGGACGGTATCGCCGAATCGAGTGCCGATGAGAATCTCGCGTCGCGTGGGGTGCCATCCAAACAACGTCGAGCCGCGGGACTCGCTATACCTGGCCGTATCCTCGGCTACCTTCGTTGGAATCGGCGGGATATTCTCCAGTACCATGTTATCCCCTGGCGTCAGGAAGGGGTCCGCCGATTGCGGACCGCCCTGCTGAGCCAGCGCGAGATAAGGCGACACAAGCATCAGAATTGGGCCAGCAAGGATTCTTTTCACAAGCGAACTCTTGGGCGGCGGGCGAAGGCTAGGGCGACCTGTCCGCCGCGACCGGACAGAAAGTGTGCCATGAAATGACGCGTCCATGCTGGACTCGATACCCGCAGCCACCGTACACGGCGCAGCCACGCGCGCGGTGCGACCGGTTTGTCAGTCACGATCCGGCGCTCCCTGTGGAAACAACTTGCGGTAGGGACGCGCCTCATCCACCACGCGGGCAACCGAAGGCCTGGCAAGAACCCGGCGGCGGTAGTCACGAACGCGGGGGAATCGGTCGCCGACCGGATGCACCCAGTCGGCGTAGAACAGCGCCGGGGCTGCGGAACACTCCGCCAGCGAAAACGTGTTGGCGCACACCCATGCTTCCCTGGCGACCTGCCGTTCAAGCCATCCGTAGGCGACATCCATCAGCTTTCTGGCGTCGGCGACGCTCCTGGCATTGCGCTCGCTCTCGGTGCGCATTCGGTCCGAGACCAGCGTCTGCATTGGAGTCATGACATAGTTGTCGAAGAACCGATCCATGAAGCGTGCCTCAAGCGCGGCATCCTCATCCATCGGTATCAATCGAGTCGTTCCGGGATAACGATGCATCAGATATTCCACGATGATGCTAGATTCGACAATGGTCGCATCACCGTCCCGCAGCACAGGGAACTTCCTGATCGGCCAAAGCGACTCCAGTTCGGCCCATCCCGCCGCATCCTCGACTATTCGATAAGTAAACGGCGTCGCATTCTCGTACAAGGCGATCAACGCCTTCCAACAATAGGCGGCGAACGGGTGAGCGTAGAGCGTCAGTGACATGCGGAGTGCTGCCTGAATTGTCCGGTCTTCAGATATAACGCAGAGCTTTGCTTAACCAATCCTGAACGAACACAAATTCTTGCGCCATCGCATAGGCATGCCTGAGGGCGCTAAGAATATTCTTTGCATAGGTTTGTAGGCACTCGCCGTCACCGCAAATAAATCCAGATCGTTTTCAATACTATACCTGTTGCTCGAGCCGGCAGCGTAGGTGTAGGAGAAGCTGGCTTTTTCTATTGGGCTTATGGGTTGCGCGAATCGAGCGCGGTACAACACCCGCGTTACCCAGCAACCGAATGAGAGTCCAATATGATGAACTCCAATTCAACTCACAAAATCGTAGTTGGCATTGCCCTCGCCGCAGTCTTCGGCGTCGGGGTGTCCATATTCGCTGTGCGCGCCAAGCACGACAGTGATGTCGCTGGCAACGCCGCGGCTCCCACACAGGCTGGTCTGACCGATCAGAGTGCAACCGATGGCGCAGCGCCAGCTCAAAGCGCGGCCGTGCAGTCGCCGACTGATCAGACCGCGCCTGCCTCGAGCGTGCCGCCGGTCGCTCAACCTGCGGGCGTCCCGGCCAGCGACGAGCCCAGGCCGGCCAAGTCGAAGGCCTCCGATCGGGCCGATCGCCACGTCGCCGCGACACGCAGCAGCGGCGATACGTCCGGCACCCGTGTTGCCTCCGCTGACACGACGTCATCAGCCCCGGGGGGTGCAACAGCGGATGCGCAGCAGGCCCCTGCGCAGACAGCGCAGGAAGCAGCGACGGGTGTCGGTCCGACCGCGACGAACATTGAACCGGTCGCTTCAGACAATCAGATCACGGCTGCCGTGAAGTCTGAGATCGCAACGGCTGCGCCCAACAGCGATGTCAACGTCACGACTACCAACGGCGTCGTCGTGCTGGCCGGGTCGGTCCCCAGCCAGAATGCAGTCGATCAGGCCAGGCAAGCCGCCCAGCGGGTCCCCGGCGTCAAGCAGCTGGACGCATCGGCGCTGGTGGTCAGCAATCAATAACTGCAGTGGGCTTGGCCAATGGACCGGTGCGGCGACCACATCGCCCACCGGTCATTTGACCCACTCGCCCAGCGGCGCAATCCTTCTATGGTGGGCTGCTTTCCGACGGCAGCCATCGTCCGCCGAGGCAACGGATCGTATGTCGGCAGAAACACGCGGTACCCCGGAGATGGGAATATTAGCGAGCGGGGTCCACGAAAATCAGATACTTATCCGTTCATTCGCGCTCTCGTCGGGCGACGGTCCCCGGTGTACCCACAACTCCTGCTGCAGTGTAAGGTCGCGCACACATGGTGCATGAATTGCTCCACTATCGGCGCGTGATGACCGACGAGCATCTCTAACGGCCGAAAGGCCGTTGCCAATTCCAATCGGGCTACCATGAGCGCCAGGTTATTGATCATTGGACTCGAGGCGACGGATCTCTCCCTGGTCCAGCGTCACGCCGGCGAGGGGCGACTTCCTGCAATCGCCGGGCTGAGCGCCCACGGACGCCTCAAGACGTTCTCGGCGAGCGTCCGCGCGACGGACGCCGCCCTGTGGGCATCCTTCCAGTACGCCGCCGAGGTGGGCGAACACGGGCGCTACAGTGACTTTGTCAGGCTCCGGAGCGGGCCTTTCGGACTGGCAGTTAAAGACGAACAGGAGCGCGAAGCAATCTGGGATGAGCTGTCGCGTCACGGCATGCGGGTCGCGGTATTTGATTTACCGAAGAGCCGTGCGCCCAGAGCCATTAATGGCATCCACCTCGCCGACTGGCTGGTTCACGGCCGACTTTTTCCCCGCCCGCTGAGTTATCCAGCCACGCTCGCAGGCGAGGTGGTCAACCGTTTCGGAGAGGCGCCACCCAGTCGATGTGCGCCAACCTGCGACGAACTTGCCGACGCCCAAGTCCTTGAGACCCTCGACCATTTGCGAACCTCGGTTTCGATGAAACGAGCGGCCGCATTGTATTATCTAGCCCAGGAGCGTTGGGATTGCTTCCTTGTCAACTTCAAGGAGATGCATTGCTGCAGTCACGGCTACTGGAATTTAATCGACCCCGGCCATCCCGCGCACGATCGCGCCAGAGCATTGCGCCTGGGGGATCCGTCTATCGCAATTCTCCAGGATATCGACCGTGCCGTCGGCGATCTTATCGCTGCCGCGGGCCCGGACTCCGAAGTAATCGTATTTTCCACGTCGGGTTTTGAGGCCAATGGATCTGCCTCCCATCTGCTGCCGAAAATCGTCACCCAACTGAACAAGTATATTTGGAACCACGGTGTCGGATTGCTACAGCCCAAATCGAATTGGGCGGTGAAAATGCTGCCGTATGTTGAGAACGCCTGTGCACTGCGCGTATCCTCTTCTTCGCGCGCCGGCGAAGCGCCGCCGGACGCCGGCAGCGCAACGACCATCGATGCGCTGGAGGACATATTGCTCAGAATGTCGGATCCCGCCACGGGCAAAACGATATTTGAGGCATGTCATCGGCCCTCGAGCAATTACGCGGGAACAGCGTCTCGCTCTCTTCCCGACATGCTGCTGGTTGCAAGGGCCGGCGTGATTCCGCAATCGGCGGTTTCTGCGGAACTCGGATATATCGCGAGCAAAGTGCCTCGCTGGCGACCCGGCAACCACCGTGACGGAGGCTTCGTGATTGGTCGCGGAAGTGCTGTTGAGGAAATGGTCGGTGGAGTCGATTCGCTTGCGCAATTAGGTCGGGTTCCGCGCAACACGTTGCTGCCTTGCGCAAACACGGTCGCCATGGGTCGACTATCGGGCGATTAACATAATTCCGGGTGCGATCGATGAGCGTCAGGCTGAGCCTGTTTCTCAAGGGTAATCTTGACGTGTGCGACGTCCTGTTTGGCCAGCGTATCGCTGGCAAAGCCGATTGGAATGGCATCAATGAGGTATTACGCGCCGGCAACCGCGCCGTCACAGTGCGGGTACGACACGAGATTAATATTGGCTTCGCGGCGCACGCCGCTGCGCGCGCCGCGGCACCGCGCGAGCTACTCGATCGCGCTGAGCTGTTTGGGCCGTTCACGCCGACGGCGCAATTCAGCGATGCAGCATTCAGCTCGCAACATGCAGCATTGGTGCTGTCTCTCCAGGCCGATCTGTTTGTGCCGCTGGTTCGTCACCGGACACTGGACTATCTGATGCATCCGTATGAGTTGAGCCGCTGGCCGGCAGCGCATATGGATTGGGTTAAATCCAATTTCGTCCCTGAACCCGCGCCGGCAGCCGAGCGCAGCATCGAGGATCTCGCCCGCGTCATTCATCGATACCGTCGGTCGAGCGATGCACCGATCCTCGTGTTCAATGTGTCCAGCGTCGTGCCGGGCGAGACGATTCACATCTACCATGGTGCAGGCGATTCCACCTCCCAGCGGATCCGGCGGCTCAACTGCGCGCTTGTGGACGCATCCGCCGAACTGGGGTTTTCAATCATCGACGTGGATCGGATCGTCGCGGAACATGGAGCGCGCCGCCTCAAAATCGATCCGATACACTTCAATGCAGAAGGTTGCCGGCTGGTGTGCGAAGAGGTAGTCAGGGTTCTCGACGACTACGGTGTTCTCTCGGAAGATGAAGGCGCATGAATGTCAGCGTTATAATTCGGACTCATGACGAGGCGCCGCGATTGCGCCTGACGCTCGCATCACTCAAACGGCAAGAGCGCCTTTTGGAAGTTGTCGTCGTCGACGACGGTTCCACGGACCAGACCGCGGATGTGATCTCCGAGGCGGAGCGGTTTCTTCCGATCACCCGGCTGCAACACCCGCAGGCTCGCGGGCGGTCGGCCGCGTCCAATGCCGGCGCGCGCGCTGCGTCCGGAGAAATTCTCATAATGCTCGATGGCGACATGCCGGTCGCTCCGGGCTTCGTCGCGGCGCACGCGAGCGCGCACGACGGCGCGGACATCATCGGCCGGGGAGCCTGTTTCAACCTGCGGTGCACAAGATTCGTATACGATCCCGAACAGGTGATTCCTTTTCCGCATTCACAAGAGCGGCTGCTGCGCCTGGGCGATGCGGAACGGGAACGCATGCGGGTTACGCGCGCCGATATCGAGCATAACTTCGCCTCGATTGAACAGCGCGCGCAACCTGGCATTTATCCCGGGCTCGGCCCCGCCCGGCTAGCC
Source organism: Steroidobacteraceae bacterium (assembly GCA_036262215.1). GTDB lineage: Bacteria > Pseudomonadota > Gammaproteobacteria > Steroidobacterales > Steroidobacteraceae > FEN-1191. Next base: position 71,463 of record DATAJH010000057.1, on the reverse strand, counting down.
GAGATTGAAATGCACGCCCTGAGGGAACATCCGGATTGCAGCGTTCTGTGGGCGGCGGCGACCGGCAGTAATCAGTCGGTTCGCCGCGATTCATTCCTCGGCGCCGGGGGATTTCACGATGAGATGACGATCAATGAGCACCGGGAGCTCGCGCTGCGCCTGACCGCGCGCGGAATCAGGATGCGTCCGGTAGAGCAGGCACGCTGTTACCATTTGACGCACCGTTCGGGATGGCGCAGCCCATTCGAAGATATGCGCTGGGAAGCGCTGTTCTGGGCCAGGCACCCGCTTCCGGAAGTAGCCCTGATGTCGGTGCTGTGGGCGAGCCTGTCGGATCATCCGGCGATACCCCCCGAGCATAGAATCCTGTCTTTGCCGGCCCTGGCCGCCGCGGCGCATTCTGCGCGCACAATAATCGCCAGCTCTGCCGCCGAATTTCGCGCGTCCTTGGGCTTGCAGGAATCATTCGCATGACCGCCGCCCTCAGGAGCGTCCGCCTCGCTGTCCGCTGCTCGCCCGGCGAGCGGGTGCTATGGGAGGAAATCGCATCTCTCATAAACGATGGACTGCGGGACGCCTGCAGCTTTCAAGTCGTCTGGCGCAACGATCTTTGCCCTGCTGAGGACGACAGTTGCGATGTACTGTGCCTCTCGATGCTGCCCGATCTGTGGCGACCCCGCAGCGAATGGCCAGCCATCGAGGCAGAGTGGCGTGCCGCTGCCGCGGCGCTGCGCGAGCGTGAACTTGCACGCGGCGCCACGGTGTTCGTCGTCACCATATTCCGCTACACGACCGGGGAGGACTGCGCGGTGCTGCCCCTGCTGCGCCGACTCAACTTGCTGGCCGCGCGACTATCACAGGAGTTCGGACTATTCGTTATCGATGTCGATCGGATGCTGGCCGACGCGGGAGCGCTGAACCTGCGTGCCGACGCGCGCCTCGCCACCGCTGAAGCGCGGCGCGCAGCGGCGGATACGATTGTGGAGACCCTGCTGAGGGTAGGAATCGATCATGTAGCCGAGCCAGCAGCCATCGATGCCGCATTGAGCTGGCACCAGGCGCGCGGTGCGGTCGGAACAACCGGCCTTTCAGGTCCGGTCAGCCTGGCACAAATGAAGCGCAGCTACGCGAGAGGTCACACTCAGGCGTCCTTGATCTCGTCTCACGATGTTTACGGGGGAATCTCCAACGTACTGCGGGATCTATGTGCCCCGCGGCTCGGGTTGCGGTGGCGCATGCCACTGATGCTGTTGTTGTTGCGGATGGCCTCCGGCAGAGTGAGCGCCCGGATCGCCCGGCAGCGCTTATGACAGCGAGCAACGATATCGGCGCGCTCGCCACGATGATGTTAGCTCGCGCGCTCGAGTCGGCGCTGGTGGCGAGAGCCGATTGCGGTTTTCAGTTGCTCTCCAGTGGTCAGGAGGCGGTAGCGGTGGGCTTGGCCGCGGCGCTGTTGCCGCACGATCAGTTGCTGTGCAGTGGCCGCGCGATTGCGCCTGCATTGGCGCGCGGTCTGGATCCCGGGGCCGTGATGGCCGAGTTGATCGGGCGGGTCGCGGGCCCTTGTCTGGGCCGCGGCGGGCGCGGCCATTTATCGCAGCCTTCCGCTGGCTTCTTCGGCGCCCATGCCGTGGTCGCCGGCAACCTCAGCATCGCGGCGGGTGTTGCTCTGGCGCTGCAGGCGCGCGGCGACGGAAGCATTGCAGTCTGCCTGTTTGGTGATGGAGCGTGCGGGGCAGGCGCCGTCCACGAAACCATGAATATTGCGGCGCTGTGGCGACTGCCGCTGTTGCTGGTATGTGACAACAATCTGTACTCGGTCTCCACGCCTCGGTCCGCTGCACTGGCCCCGCGACAATTGTCAGACCTCGCGGCTCCCTTCGGTATCAAAGCTTGCACCGTGGATGGCATGGATGTACGGGCGGTGCGCGCGGCCGCCGTGGCATTGACCGACCATGTTCGTACCGGCGGCGGCCCGGCGTTCCTGGAGTGTATCTCGCGCCGCTTTGAATCGCATTCGACCTCGGCCCGCGAGTCGCGGGCAACGACGGAACTCGCCGCCGATCGAGCACTTGATCCGATCAAACGGCTTGAGAATGCATTGCACGCGGAGGGAGCGCTGAGCGCGCAAACAGCGGAGGCGCTGCACGAGCAGGTGCGGGCCAAGGTAGCGGCGGCCTGCGCCTTTGCCGAGGCGTCGCCGCTGCCCGTGCCGGATCAGGCATTCGCCGATGTCGGCTGAGCCCGTCCGCATGCGTCGGGTGTTCTTTCGCGAAGCGGTCTGTCGGGCAGTCCGCGAGACGCTCGACGCCGATCCCACAGCCATCGTCATGGGCCAGGACGTTGGCGCGTTTGGCGGATCCTACAAGGAATTTTCAGGGTTGTACGAGCGCTTTGGTCCGGCGCGGGTGCGCGATACCCCGGTCGCCGAGGCGGCAATGGTGGGTCTGGGTGTCGGTGCGGCCGCGGCCGGCCTGCGTCCTCTGGTGAGCATCACCTACATGGACTTCGTGCTGCTCGCCCTGGATCCTCTGGTCAATTACGCCGCAAAGGCACGATTCAAAACCGGCGGCCAAATTCGCGTTCCGCTGGTGGTAAAACTGACTGCGGGCGCCAAGGGCCAGGGCGTTGCCCACTCTCAATCGTTCGAGTCGTGGCTCATGTCGGTTCCCGGGCTTCGTGTGGTGGCGCCCTCCAACGTAGCGGATGCCTATGGATTGATGCGGTCCGCACTCCAGGCCGACGGACCAGTAGTCTACGTCGACCACAAGCGGCTATTTCCGACCTCGGGCCCGCTGGATGATTCGCCGCATGAGGTGCCATTCGGCATGGCAGCGGTGTCCCGTCCCGGCAGTCATGCGACCATTGTTGCTCACTCATATATGGTGTCGGTGGCGCTTGCGGCCGCAGGGCTGCTTTCGGCCACCGGCATCGACTGCGAAGTGATCGACCTGCGCAGCCTTGCACCGCTTGACCTGGCGACCGTCTGCGCATCGGTGTCGAAAACCGGCGCACTTCTGACGCTTGAAGAGGGGCAGCTGGTATGCGGCATCGGTGCCGAGATCGCCTGCCGGGTGCAGGCGCGGCTCGGTCCGGTCAGAGTGTCGCGGCTTGGCGCTGTTGCTGCGCCCATCTCGTCGAACCCGGTACTGGAGGCCGCGAGTCTGCCGGATGCTGCGCGCGTCGCCGAGGCGGTCCGCAGCCTCCTGCGAACTACCGATATCTCACCACCACCCCGAGGATAACGATGCTTTATAAACTCGTCTTGCCCGGTCCCATTGATGACCTGTCGGAAGTCCGCGTGCTGGAATGGCATGGATCGCCAGATACAGAATTCAATCCCGGCGACCTGATGGTCGAACTCGATACTCACAAGGCGGTGGTGGAGATGCGAGCGAGTTCGAAAACGGTCTTGCGCAGGATTCTCATTGCAGCCGGGGAGTGGCAGCAAGTCGGCGCACCGCTTGCCATTCTCAGCGACAGTGCCGATGAGTCGTTGCCCGAGCGCGCCGAGCAACTCGCTCAGTCGAGCGTCACATATGAAATGGTGTGAGCGGGCGCCGGATGTCCTGCGTCGACCGGCCCAGGGCGGGCGAACAACCCGCGTTGCTCGAGAATATGGAGTATTTCCCCGCGTACCTGGTCCTGCATCAGACCACTTTGATGAACGCCGTCCGGTAAATGTGCCGCCGCACCCAGGCCGGCCGCGATCGCGTCCACGTCGACGATCTCGATGTCGGCATTCTCGGCGAGGTCATGGAGCATGAGATTGAGTTCCTTCGCCCGCACGCTGGGCAGTTCGTCTCCGAGCGCCCGGGTGAAGGGGGCGTAAGTGAAAATACTCTCCACCCCGGACGAGGACAACGCGTTCATGATCAGGACATGCTTTACGCCGCGGGCGGCAAGCAATTTGCGCAGCTCCACAAGATCACGCTGGATATCATCCACCGTGCGCGCCACCGGCTCAAAACTGACGTTGAGCCAGTTCCTAATCGCGTGCCCGGTGGTGTCGACCCGGAACCGATGCCAGTATGCCCGGTAGCCCAGTGTTCGATGACGAAGAACCACCTTCGGCTCGGCGTTGATTGAAAGCACCATGGCCTCGACCGCGGCGGGCGACGAGAGCCCGTCTCTGGTGAGCAGATCGTACCGCTCGCTCAGCGGGCAACGCGTTAGCGCGGAGAGCGCACTACCGGCGTAAATCCAGTCGGCTGGTCCTGGCGTGCTGGGGCCACCGAGGACGGCTTCGGTCATGTCGGCGGCCAACCTCGCGTTCATCGTATCGTTGCGTCGCATGCGGTCGACCAGAACAGCAGCCGTCGGAACCAGATTCTCGTCACCCACATGGACCACGTGCAGCGCGCCCGGGCTTGAGGCCAGCAGCTCCGAAAAATCGTGCTGCTCGCCAAGAAACACGCCGTTCTGTTCGCAAGTGCCAAGGCTCAGTAAGGTCCCCTGGCCTGCACGCTCGCCGTGCCAGGCGCGCCTGACCCGGCGCCAGCCAGTGAGACGCCCCGAGCGGTCTTCCGCCAATTCGGTCATCCGCTCCCCCGCCATGAAAGTCAGCGACCACAGCGGCTGGTTTTCAGTGCCGTCGACGATTTCCAGCGACGCAGGAATGAAATCCTCGTCCCAATGCTGATACCGATCGAGTTGGTCGAGCCAGCCCCCGCGCGATGCGCCGGAGCGCTGATGCAGGATGCCGGCCATCGGCGCGGCGAGTGTGAGCTGAAGATCAGATTGCTCGCGCGGAAACGGAGCCGTCGAGCGGATTTTGCCGTCGGCGGAGCGAAGTCCGATATTACAAAACGCTACTGGCTCACCGGCGCGGCAGACGTGCCCGTCCGAGACCAGCCAGCGTAGTCCCGAGCGATGGATCACATAGTTATCGCTCGTCAATGGCCCCAACGGAAGGTCGAGTTTCATCACCATGCCTGCCATTGGCGCGTGACACCGACTATCGTCGTGCGCAACGGCCTGCTGGCGCGATTTTCCATGGCTTCGTCGGCCGTATTACTGAATTTTGCCAGCGCAGCGCCGACCGCGACCTTCTCGCCTGCCGAGATCGACAGCTGCCGGAGCCACGCCGCCTCGCACGCGCACAATCGATAGTGCGACATCGGAGGACAGTCATGCGGAAACTGATCGCTCAGATCAACCGTCAGCTCCAGGATCGTTTGACCGACTGCGATTTTTGTGTCCAGGCGCACGAGTATCGCATCGATGCTGGCATGGGCCATATGTGGGTTGATCAACGGCAACGCAAGCTCAAGAAGCATGAGAATGCAACTTCATTCGCGCACAACCTCCGTATTCACCGTACCAAGGGCCGATTTAACTTAGCACTTTGCTCCAGCCGGTTCCATGCACCGCATGTCATAATCACGTGAAGCTTCCCGGAATGCAGCCAGCGACATGAATAGCGAAGCGGACGAGTCCAGCGGTCGTCTGCACGACACTCCGCAGCATGCTGCCGCGCCGCTTCGCGCTCTGCCCGCTTTCCCGGGAATGCGCACAGCGACGGTCGAGACCTGCGTGCAGAATCTCGCGCTGATGAGTAACCGCATCGACACGGCGCGCAAGGCGTCGGACGAAATACTCGCGGAGATGCGCCTGGTACTCGAACGATTTGTTGGGGCGGGCCTGCCGTACGATATCGGGCATGACGGCCGCCGGCGATTCGACATTGTCGAGTTGCGCAATTTCGTCAACGTCGCCGATCAATGCTTTGGCGATCCGTTCTGGAGTCAGTACGCCATGCCGCTGGGCAAACGGCTCATGCTTGGGGCGTTTGCCGATGGCGGGACCGAGGGAGGCCAGGACGACTCCTGCGCCAGTGCCGCACGGGCGCTTCCGCCGCAGCGATTTCGCCTGCGTCTTTCCCGGACCTACGATCCACGCTTTCTCAAGAAGACTGAGATCTGTCGACTCCGACTACCGGTTCCGCTCGAGGATTCCGCCCTCACCGATCTGTCTGTCGTGCTGTCCGCGCCGAATGCGCATGAAATTATCAGATGCAGTCGCACCCCAGGGCGGCTCGACGTTACGGTTGACCCGAATAAGGTTTCGGAGCTCACCAGCGCTGCGACCTGTGAATTCGTGTGCCAGCCTGCTCGAAGTTCCTCGGAACGAGGGCTCGACCGCGGTGAAGAAGTGCTCGCGCTCGGACCTTCGGAAGGGCTGATCCGTCTCACGCCTGCGGTGCGTGAACTCGCGGAAAAACTGGTTGGCGGCGAGACCGACGCGATGAAAATAGTCAGGGTGTATTGGGATTATCTGCATGCAGCGCTGAATATCGGATCGCTACGTTATTCGCAACTCGACCGCGCCGATCCCCTCATTTCAATCCTGAATATTGGTTGGGCCGATTGTCAACTTGCCGCGGCGGTCCTGGTGGGGCTGTGTCGATCACGGGGACTGCCCGCGCGTATCGTGGGCGGCTATATGTTGAAGCATGCGCGGCCCGGCTATCACTACTGGGCGGAGGTGTGGATAGCCGAGCGCGGCTGGGCACCATTCGATCCTCTTGGATTCGCCGTCACCCGGCCGGGGGATCGATCTCCGTGGCGCGACATCTTTTTTGGTCGCCTCGATTATCGTGCCCGGGTGGAGTGTCTGCCGCAACTCTTTACCGGCCTGCCTGGATTTCGGCTTCCTGTCGCCTGGCACCTGAACGTTACCCACATCGACGGCGGGACGCGAACTCGCCTCGAGGATTCAAGCAGCGGTGAAGCGGTGTTCTCGGAAGACGTGAGCTGCGAGCCGTTGCCGTAAGCTCAATCGGACGCGGCGAGTTGAAAAATGGAGCCGTCAGCGTTCGGCGCAACCATGTGTGCACCGTCGAGCAGAGGGGCGAATGCTGCGAGTTGGGAGCGAAGCTGCCCCTCGTGCCGAGCAATGCGTCCACGCGAAACGGCCAGGCGAGTGGAGAGCATCTGGTGGTGCTCGATCTGGTACGTATTCTGCCCGTGACTGACATAGACATAGAGATACGGCTTGTCTGCAACGGTAGCGAGCACGCCCGCGGCGATGAGCTGCCGCGCGACCGCCAAGTCCTCTCCGCGACGAGAATCCTCGCCGCACTCGGGATATGAAATTCCACAGTCCCTCATGCACAGCAGCGTACCGGGGTGACCGCGCGCCTCGGTTGCACGCCAGTTGATCCACCAGAGGCGCTTGGTCTTGGGGTAATACTGCAGCACGTCTTGCAGCAGCACCGCCTTTGCGTCCCCATTCGTCAGTCTGGCGAACTGCTCGGCAACACGCTGTGGGTGATGGAGGTCGTCATCGTCCCACTGACAGAGGAGGGCGCCAGCGGATGACCGCATGCTCAGGTTGCGCAAAGCACCCAGCGTCATGCCCTCTTCGCCGCGGATCGTTCTCACGCCTGGTGCGTCGATCGATTTCACCAGTACTTCCACACGACAAGGCGCATCCGGGTCGCTGGCATCCGTGACTATCAGCAACTCGAGAGGCGCATACGTCTGCCGCTTGAAACAGGCAATCGCTGTCGCAAGCCCCGGCAGCCGCTCGGGGGTGCCTTTGGTCACCATAAGACAACTGACGAGTGCTGCAGATGCTTTTCTTTCGAACACAAGCGGCCCCGTACGGCGTTCAACCGCGTGACTGTGGCTGTGATTTCGCGCTGCCAATCGCCCAGGGTGGCGCGGGCGCGAACGGCGTCGGCGGCGATGAACTCCGGCGCGTAGATGACGCCGAGGCCGCCGACCGCAGCCGCCACCAGCGCATCGCCAATGTTGGTGCGCCGCGCACTCAGCCGTGCATCGAATACAGCATGCGCAGGTCCCAGCTGTGCAGGTCCAACAATCGGCGTCCGGCAAAAAGCCAGTCGCCGTCAAGTTCGGCCGCGCAGATTGGCCGCACCAGCAGTGTATGCCGCTGTTGAGTCACGCTTTGGGGCGTCGGTTCGACTTTAAATCCCGATCTTTCGAGCAACGCAATTAATTGCCGGGACAGACTCACCGACCAGATGACCAGGCTTCTGTCGGCGGTCAGATCGATCGCTGCCTGCAGCAGCCCGGCCTGCACCCCGACACTGGTGGCTTCCCAGTCGACGATGTTCACCACATCGTTGCTGGCATAATCGGAAGTGTATTCCTGCAATACAAGATAACCCTCAAGGCGCGGGCTGGTCCAATATAGAAACCGGTAGCGGCTGAGTGGATTCTGGAACCGCCACGCGAAGTACTCGGCATTTCTCACGTGCCGGATGCGGCTGCCACCAATTGTCTCCACTAACTCCGCCATCGCCGCGCAACGCGGCGCATCTTCAAAAAATATCCGGGCCGCACTGTCGGGGCTGCGCGTGATCCGGCCGGCATTGATCTCGGCCAGACAGCGGCGCCTGGTCCCGATCCACTGCGGCAGGATCCGCTTGACGAGGCGTTGCCGGCCACGACGCAGTGCAACCCGCCACGGCCGCAAGTGCATGGGCTGCATGAGGCCGACGCTGCGCCAGCCGGAAGCAATCGATGAAAGAAAGGTCATCGGTCCGGGGCTCAGGTTGACGGTATATTGGTATCTGAGTGTCGCGAGGTCTTCGAACGCGGCCGCCGTGATTCCCGGAACCAGCCCACTATTGCGGTGTTCCGGGGCGATTACCAGGTCATCGGCGTACAGGACGATCCCTTGTTGCTCCGGATGCTCGCCCTGCCACCGCGTTCCGAAGAAGCCACGCATCCCGACTGCCCTGCCGTCGTGCATCGCCAGGTAGATCAGCGGCGTGTCGACGTATGGATTACGCTCGTATTTCCACTCCAGGTAGGCGGTGTTGAGAGCCGTGCTGGGACTCCACAGATGACACTGAAGCGCCACCACCTGTGGTTTGTGCGCGGGTTCGTAGCGCACCACCTGGTAGGCTGAATTCATCGAGTACGGCCCGCGGCGCGCTGCCCGACAATGAACTCGACGATATCATCGATGGTGTTCCATTCCTTGGCGAGATCGAACGCGGAGACATCGATCGGGCGGCCGATTTCCTTTTCGATAAACAGGGCCAGATTGAACAGGCCCTGTGAGTCGAGCTTGCCGGAAATGATCAGCGGCGTCGCCTCGTTCAACCCGCCGTCCAGGTTCGCATCGGTCGCCTCGAGGAGCGCTTTAACCCTGGTGCGCAGGCGGCGCGTGGCCTCCGCGCCCATGAGGTTTGGTATCGGCAATCAATTTCCTCCACGAACGATGCCGCGATGGTCGACGGCGGTCAGAGCGGCGCACGTCTTTGCCAGCTGTGAGCGGTTGATCTTGCCACGCGAGCTGCGCGGGATCTTATCCATAACGTACCAACGCTGGGGCATCTGGAACTGGGCCAGGTGTTGCTGCAGCCAGTGATACAGCCCGCGAAAGTGCTCGTCGCCCCCCGGTTCAAGCACCACCGCGATGCCGATGTTTTCACCGTGAAGTGCCTCTTCATAACCGAAGCTGCACACGTCGATGGTGTGCTGGTATCGTTCAGCGACCGCGTCAATGTCGGACGGGTAGACCTTCATCCCGCCCTTGTTGATTTCTTCGCGCTCCCTGCCGCGCAGATACAACAGCCCGCGATCATCGATCAAGCCGATGTCGCCGGTGAAGAACCAGCCCTGCGATACGACTTGAGCGGTCAGGTCATCGCGACCGAGATAGCCCTGCATCAGTGCCGGGGTATTGAGCCAGACGTAGCCGGACTCGCCCGCGCCGCATTCTGCCGCCTGATCCGGTGGTGGTTCGGTGCTGGAGCTCTTGAGAATTCTGGCCACCGCTCCCCATGGCAGGCCGATCAGGCCGTCTTCCAGTGCCACATCCCTGACCGTCGTTCCGGCCACCCAGCTGCCGGTTTCCGTGATGCCGTACGCGTTGAGGACGCTATGCGTCCCGGTCCACTCGCGGATGCCCTGCCATAGAAAGGCGGACAGCGGTGCTGAACCGCACATGACCTGCTCCAGCGTGGCCAGCCGGGGTGGCCTGGCCGTTTGCAGCGCCAGACGCCAGGTCGAGGGTACCGACGACATGCAGGTGATGTCATTCTGATCGAGCAGCGATCCCAGTTGCAGCACGATGTCCGGCCTGAACGGGGGCAGGATGAACAGATCCTGGCCGGACAGCCAGGGAAACAGGCAATTGCAGATCAGCCCGTGCCCGAAATGCGTCGGCAGCAGGCACAGCGTGCGGCGGAATGTTTCGATTCCGAGGCACTGCCGAAGACTCATCCAACGGGCGCGAAGCGATCGGTGCGTGTGTACCACGCCCTTGGGCTGGCCGGTGGTTCCTGATGTGAACAGTATCAGCGCCGGTCGATCCAGCTGCAGCAGGCTACCGGAATATGGCCGCGGTTGAACGGATGCATCGGGCTGCGCCGGCGCGGCAGTCTGGAGGACCTTGACGCCCAGCGCTGACAGCCCGGTTCCGATGCCGGCGCCAGGCCCGTCGTGCCACAGCGAGAAACGCGGACGGGCGGCCTGCGCCAGTGTCTGGATTTCGAACTGGCTCAATCGCGGGTCGAGGGGAATCGCGCAGCCACCCAGGCTCCAGATGGCCAGCAGGTCGACAAAGAACTCTGCCGTATTGCCGTGATGTATGAATACCAGGTCGGCCGGCGCCAGGCCATGATCCTGGAAATACGCCAGGCGATGGTATAGCTCGCGCTGGATGCAGCGACGATCCCACCTCCGGCCGGTGATTGGCTCGACCAGGCTGCCGACATTCAGATCCAGGAACATGAAGGTCAGGTTAAACGGTCGTCGCTACAGCGCTGAGGAGATCTGCGCGTGTATGCCGTGATCCTGCCAGCTTCCATGGTGCTGCTCCACAAAGCTCGGGTGAATGAGCCGCGCCCCGAACGCCAGATCGGCCTGCAGGTGTGGCCACTTCGTGGCGAATTTGAGTCTGCCACGGCCGCCACGGCTCACGCCATCAATTTCTGGGCGGCGCTGCGCTACATAGCAGAATATCGATCCGGGAATGCCGGGCCACGCTGCGCGGTAGGATGAAACCGCAGCTGCGGGGAAGGTCATGCTGTACTGTGCGCCTGCCACGGGGGACAGGAATTGCAAGGCGGCGATGCGAACACATGATTTTATGCGGCGGCGATCGCTGCTGGCGGTATTCGTCGTATCCGGGTTCACCGGCCTGATCTACGAGTCCATTTGGTCGCACTACCTGAAACTGTTCCTCGGCCACGCCGCCTACGCACAGACTCTGGTGCTTGCCATCTTCATGGGAGGAATGGCGTTTGGATCCTGGGCGATCGCCCACTATTCCTCGCGTATCAGGCAGCTGCTGTGGGGATACCTGGTGGTCGAGGGGCTGATCGGGATACTGGGCATCGCGTTTCATCCGACCTTCGTTGCCGCGGTCAATTTTTCTTTTGCCTCGGTGATACCCGCACTTCCCGCGGGGTCGCTGATCAATGCCTACAAATGGACGCTCGCGGCGGCTCTGATCCTGCCGCAGTCGGTGCTGCTGGGCATGACTTTTCCGCTCATCAGCGGTGGCCTGATCCGCCGCTGGCCGGAGCGGCCGGGCGAGACCCTGGCCACGCTTTATTTCGTCAACAGCCTGGGCGCTGCGATCGGAGTGCTGGTCAGCGGTTTTGTGCTGATAGAAATCGTTGGCCTGCCGGGCACGGTTCTGACCGCCGGACTACTCAATATCGTGCTGGCTGTCGCGATCTGGGCGATCGTTCGCGGCCAGACCGAGCCGGTCGCGGCTCCCCCGGAGACATCCGCGCCCTCGCCCGGGAACGAGGGGCTGAACCGATGGTTCGTGATGGCCGCATTCCTGACTGGTGCGGCGTCGTTCATGTACGAGCTGGGCTGGATTCGGATGCTCAGCCTGGTGCTCGGCAGCTCGACACATTCGTTCGAGCTCATGTTGGCCGCTTTCATCTTCGGTCTGGCATTCGGGGGACTGTATGTGCGCCGGCGCATCGAACGAATCCGCGATCCGGTGGCGTACCTGGCCTACGTCATGGTGGCCATGGGAGCCCTGGCCGCACTGACGCTGCCGGCTTACAACCAGACGTTTGATTTCATGGCCTGGTTTCTTGGGGCCGCGGCGCGCAGCGCCGGCGGCTACGTCGCGTTCAACGTCATGAGCCAGCTGATCGCGGCACTGATCATGATTCCGGCGACCTTCTGCGCCGGTATGACGCTGCCGTTGCTGACGCATGAGCTGATGCGTCGCGGCACCGGTGAGCGGGCTATCGGCACCATCTACTCGGCCAACACACTCGGTGCCATCGTCGGCGTGCTGCTGACGATCCATCTGCTGATGCCGCTGGTAGGCGTCAAGGGCGTCATTCTCGGCGGCGCCAGCATTCACATGGCATTAGGGCTGTCGCGCCTCATTGCCAGCCGTCGCTATCCGTCGCGCAAGGCAGCCGTGGCCGTGGCGCTCGCCATCGCAGTGTTCGGCTTCGCGATGTTCGTCGTGAATCTGGACCCTGCGAAAATGGCGTCCGGAGTCTACCGCACCGGAACTGCGGCGCTGCCGGAGGGTGCCAGCGTCGAGTATCTGCGCGACGGCAAGACCGCGACCATCAGCCTGGTGGAGCTGGGCGGGATGGTGACCATTGCCACCAACGGCAAGCCGGACGCCGGCATACAAATGGGGCCGGGCGCGGCGACGCTTGACGAGAGCACCATGGTGCTGGCTGCAGCGATACCGCTCAGCATGCACCCGCATCCCGCGCGCGTGGCGAACATCGGCTTCGGATCCGGGCTTACGACCAATACGCTGCTCACCAGCGCACTGGTGCAACGGCTGGATTCGATCGAGATCGAACCGCTCATGGTGGAAGCTGCGCGCAAGGGCTTTGGTGCGCGTATCGGCAACGTGTTCGAGGATCCGCGCAGCCACATCGTGTACGAGGATGCAAAGACCTTCTTTGCAAGCGCACGTGCGCCGTACGACCTGATCGTCTCCGAGCCTTCCAATCCGTGGGTCAGCGGAGTCGCGACTCTGTTTTCCGATGAGTTTTACGCCCGCATCGCGCACTACCTGGCCGCTGACGGTTATTTCGTGCAGTGGATGCAGGTTTATGAAACCAACACCGGAATCCTGGCGTCGGTCATCAAGGCGCTGGCCCCGCACTTCGGCGCCTATGCGCTCTACAATACCGACGATTCGGATATCCTGATCGTTGCGACCCGCGGCGCGGCGCTGCCCAATCCGGACGATCGGCTGCTGCAATCACCACAGCTACGCACCGAGCTGGCGCACATCGGCGTGCAATCGGCCGCCGACATTGAACTGCGAAAGATCGGCGACAATCTGACCATTGGCCCGCTGCTGCAGTCGATACCGGTTCCGCCCAATTCAGACTTCTTTCCTTTCGTGGATCTGAACGCACCGCGCCTGCGCTACATGCGCCAGAACGCGCTGGAGCTCCCGGCACTGACGCTGCTGCCGATACCGTTCCTGGAGTTACTCGATGGTTCTGTACCGCGGGCTGCGACCGTCGAGCCATCCCCCAACAGCCCGATTGTCCGCGATCGCCTGGTGCGCAGGGCATTGGAGATTGCCACGGCTGTGTCGACCGGAAGTCTCGATAACCTGGACCCGCTCAGCGCGTTGTACCTGTCGCATATCGACCTGAGCGGGAAACGGTGTGCCGACAAGGCGGGGCAGAAAGCCTGGGCCGAAGCGCTACGAAATATCAGCGACGATACCGCGGCCTACCTCAATGCGCTCGAGCTTCAGCCACTCTGGAACAAGGTCAGATCCAGCGCCTGTTACCACGATGCGACTGGTGAAGACAAAACGTGGGCGGATCTGCTGGCGGCGATCGCGCAGCGCAATGCACTGCAGATCGTGAAGTCCGGCACCGAGCTGATTGGAGCGCAGACGCCGCAATCCGAGAACGAGCTGGCGTATCTCACTACGGTCACCGCTGCGGCTTATCTGCACCTGGGCCAGGTTGACGGGGCGCGCAACCTGCTGCAAGCGCAGCTGGGGCGCATCAGGCAAGCCGGGCAGTTCGATCTGGCGCTGCGTGATTTGCTGGCGCTGACGCGATAGACCTGTGTGTCAGGTACGTTTGGGCTTGGGCACGACGGCTGCGGTGTATTCAGACAGGTGAACCGGCGTGCTCACCGGACCGGGGGGAGTCTTTGCCGGCAATGACGCGTCGAGTGGAAGCTTGGAATCGAGCGGCGGATCCGGCGCCACTGATTGGTCGAGCGACTGACCGGATCGCTGATAGCGGCCTTCACGCCACGGGCCCGGTCGTCCGATCGATTCATCCGTCGTGGCTTTGTTTTTCCTGGGCATGAACGCCTTCCATCGGCAGCTGATGATCTCGCCGCACCTAGCCTGCGTCGCCACCGGGAGGCTGGCTGGGTTTGAAGGCCGGATGCTCGCTCAGATAGCGCAACGCCTCCCGGGGCAGCGCATCGAGTCCATCGTCGCCGCGCTGCAGGTGCCCGATGAGCTTTTCACGCATGCGGCGGGTCCAGAAGCTTTTGATGTGATTGGCGATGCCTGCGATCGCATCCTCGCGTTTCGGCTGAGCGCGAAAGAAATTGCCGATGTCGTTCGCCATATCCACCAGGTGCTGTGAGCCGCTCATGTCCGAATCATAGGCTTTGGACCGTGAGCCCACGGCCTCTCCAGGGCCGCGATACGCCTGCGTTTAGTCCTACAGCGCGGCTTCAGAGCCGGATCAGTCGTTGCTGGCGCGCAGCAGGCGGCGCCCGGTAATGATGAGAAATAACAGGGCTCCCAGCGTCACCAGCATCGATCCGATGATGGCCAGCGCGGGATTGTTGGCCTTGATCGCGATGGCGATACCGACCATCAACAGCGGCGCACCTGCCACAAAAAGCCAGAACTGCGTGGCGGCGATAGCGCCGTCGTTGAGCTCGGGCCATGCCTTGTAGACCAGGCCAAAGATGCAGTGCGCGGCGAACCCGACCAGGTTGATGTGCGCGTGCACCGGCGCCAGCGCGAAATCCTGCCGAATACCCATCACGATGCCGAGCAGCATGCCGATGACCAGATACACGGCGCCGATCGCAATGTAGATGCGGTCGATATGCTTCACGATGGATTTCCCCCTCAGTCACAATTCGCTCACGCGATTTTTTGCCTACTCGAGGCACAGGATAGTCAATCCGCACCGCCGCGCATACCACCCGTGGTCGTCCTGCCGCCGACACGGCGCAGGGGGCCTTTCACGCAGCGGGGATCGCAGGCATCATCCGCTGCAGATATGACGCACTGGTGGGTAAATTACCCGCATAGCGATCGAGCCGAGGTCGATGGCAGCTACCTGTGGCTGCCGAAGAAGAATAACAGCGGCTCGATGAACCAGTCGCATCGGAACATGAACCGCCTGATGCCCGGCGATGTCGTGTTCTCGTGCGCCGCGGGAACCATTGCAGCCATCGGTGTCGTGCTGGAGCGCGCTCGCAGCGCGCCGATGCCCCGCCAGGCCGGTGAGCCGGCGCCAACCGACCACGGCTGGCTGGTTCCGGTGCGCTTCGTGGATCTGGTTCAGCCGCTGCGGCCAAAGGAGCATCTGGCCGAGATCGGGCCGCTGTTACCTGCGCGCCAGTCACCGCTTCGGGCCTCTGGCACGGCGAATCAACAGCTGCACCTGGCCGAGATTGCTACGCCGCTGGCCGAGCTGCTGCGGGTGCTGCTGCAGCGGCAGGTGGAGGACGGCGAGGCCCGCATCGGCATGGAGATGGATGGCAGGCTGGCAGACAAAGCCATCGAGGAACAGCTCTGGCAGCGATCCGACATCGGGCCGCGCGAGCGGCGGCAGCTGATCAACGCCCGCATCGGGCAGGGAATCTTTCGCGAACGGGTGGAGCTTCTGGAAACGGCGTGTCGCGTGACCGGCATCCTGGATCGCCGCTACCTGCGCGCGACCCACATCAAGCCATGGAAGGACGCTGGCGATGCCGAGAAGCTCGATGGCGCCAACGGCCTGCTGTTGTCGCCGCATATTCATCACCTGTTCGATCGCGGCCACATTTCATTTGCCGACGACGGCACGTTGTTGATTTCCCGGCACCTGAATCCCTACGTGCGCAAGGCCTGGGGCCTGGAGCGGCCGGCGCCGGCGCGCGCATTCACGCCCGAGCAGCGCGCGCATCTGGATTATCACCGCCAGCAGATCTTCGAAAAAGTCGGCGGCGGTCGCCGCTCGGATCGCGCCGGTCCATAGCCCTGCGCTCAGCGCCGCCGGCGCCGCGCCTTCGCCATACGTACTACTAGCAATTGTCGCCCTGATCGGCGCAGCGATAGCCTCGTGTCACGCTGAACCACCGATCAATGGCATGCAGATGAGCGCAGATGACACCTTCTTCGATCTCTTTGTGCGGCAACGTACAGACGCGCGCGGTCATGTTGCACAACCTGCGCAAGCCAGAGCGTAGTGGATTGCACCGTTCGAACTCGACGCCATCACACCAAACTTGCTGAGAATTCAGAGCTATGCAACAAGTTTCAGGGATACGCCGCTTCTGGATCCTCCAGCTTGCGCTGAGCCTGGGTCTGGCCGCACCCATGGCGCATGCGGTACCGAGCTTCGCCCGCCAGACCGGCATGGCCTGCGAGGCCTGCCATACGGTGTTTCCGGAACTCACGCACTTCGGGCGCATGTTCAAGGCTAACGCCTACACGCTCGACAACCTGAAGCAGGTGCGCGATATCGACGCCACCAAGCAGGAGATGCTTTCGCTGGCGACGCTGCCACCGCTTGCGGCAATGGTGCAGGTGTCGGACACCTGGCTCAATTCACCGCTGCCGGACGGCACCGGTGGTCCGGGGAAATCCCAGACCAGCACCGTCGGCTTTCCACAGCAGCTGAGCCTGTTCTATGCCGGCAAGGTGGCGCCGCATGTGGGTGCGATGATCCAGCTCACTTACGCGAACGATGCCGGCACGATCGGTATCGACAACACCGATCTGCGCTATGCCAACAGCATCGTGCTGCAGCAGGAGCAAAGCCTGATCTATGGCGTGACGGTCAACAACAATCCGACCGTGCAGGATCTGTGGAACAGCACGCCCGCGTGGGGCTTTCCCTACGCCGGCAGCAATGCCGTGGTGTCGCCGCTGGCAGGCACCGAGATCGATGGCGGGCTGGCGCAGGATGTGGCTGGCATCAGCGTCTACGCCATGTGGAATGAGTCGCTCTATGGGGAACTCGGCGCCTATCGCTCGGCCAAGCAGGGCGTTCTCAATCCGATCACCGGGGCGGCCGGGCCGCTCGACGGCACGGTGTCCAACGTCATCAGCGGTGCCGCTCCTTACGGACGCGTGGCGTATGAATACCAGTGGCGCCAACACGACCTGGAGATCGGTGTCTACGGCGCGACCTTCAAGCTGTTCCCCGGTGGCGGCAGCGTCGGCGCGCCGGCTTCATTGAGCGGTCCGGTCAATGAATTCAAGGACATTGCAGAGGACCTGCAGTACCAGTTCGTCGGCGACCAGCATGTGTTTTCGCTCGCCGCGACGCACATTCACGAGGCGATGCGCCTGGACGCAAGCTTTGCCGCCGGAGCTACCACTAATCCCAGTGACAGCCTGACCACCACGCGCGTGATCGGCACCTACTACTTCCGCCGCAAGTACGGCGGATCGCTCATGCACTTCTCGACCACCGGCAGTGTCGACCCAGGACTGTATCCGGCCGGTCCGGCGCCCGGGGTGATCACCAGCGCCAACGGCAGTCCCGACACCAGAGGCTGGGTTGCGGAGCTGAACTATCTGCCGTGGCTCAATACCAAGCTGTCGCTGCAGTACACCAAGTACACTCAATTCAACGGCGGCAACAGCAACTACGATGGCTTCGGCCGCAATGCTTCCGCCAACGGTTCCACCTATCTCTTACTGTGGCTTACGTTCTGACCATGGAAGCGACCACCATGAAGCGATGTCTGGTCAGCCTGAGCGGCGCGATCCTGCTCGGTCTGCAAATGGCGCATGCCGCGGAGATCGATGCCGTCAACCGCGCGGCGGGCGAGCGCGTCGCCATCGGCACCTGTGCCACCTGTCATGGCCCGCAGGGCCACAGCTATTCGCCAAAATTTCCCGTGCTGGCCGGTCAGCACGCGAACTACCTGGTTGCGCAATTGCAGGCGTTCAAGGCACAGACGCGTGGCGATCCCGATGCGCTCGGATACATGTGGGGCATGGCGGCGCCACTGGGTGACGGGTTGATGGCGTCGCTCGCCGACTACTACAGCCGTCAGGTGCCGGTTGCCGGACCCACAGGAGCCGCCGCGCTCATCACGCGCGGCAAGGACATCTATCAGAAGGGTGATTCCGCCGCCGGAGTACCGCCCTGCGCCGCCTGCCATGGAGCGGCGGCTGCCGGTACTGACGATTTTCCCCGGCTCGCGGGTCAGCACGTGCAGTATCTGATAAAGCAATTGCGCTCATTCCAGAACAACATGCGCAACGTGGCGGTGATGCACGGCGTGGCACAAGGCCTGCATCTCGACGATATGGAGGCAGTGGCGACCTACCTGCAGTCGCTGGGTCCGTAGACCGGTCGCTGCCCGTTTGGCAGAGCGCTGCCGGCGGATTTGGGCGACAATTGTTTCATATGAGTTTGTGCATTTCGCTTCGCGATGTGCGTGCGGCGCAGGATCGGATTGCCGATCAGCTCTCCGCAACGCCGTGCCTGCATTCGCGCACGCTGTCCAGCCTCACCGGCGCGCAGGTGTTCATCAAGTTCGAGAACCTGCAGTTCACGGCCTCGTTCAAGGAGCGCGGCGCGCTCAACCGCCTGCTGCAGCTCACCGCGGCCGAGCGGCAGCGCGGCGTATGCACCATGTCCGCCGGCAACCACGGCCAGGCGGTGGCCTACCACGCGCATCGGCTCGGCATCCCCGCCACGATTGTGATGCCACGTCACACACCGTTCATCAAGGTCGAACACACACGCTCGCATGGCGCCGAGGTGATACTGCACGGCGACACGCTCAGCGAGGCCTTCCAGTACGCGCAGCAGGTCATGACGGCGCGCGAGCTGACGTTCGTGCATCCGTATGACGATGCGGCGGTGATTGCCGGGCAGGGCACGATCGGGCTGGAAATGCTGGCCGCGGTACCGGAGCTTGAGGTGCTGGTGGTGCCGATCGGTGGCGGCGGCCTGATTTCCGGTATCGCCGTGGCGGCCAAGGCGCTGTCTCCCGGCATCGAGATCATCGGGGTGCAGACCGAAAGTTACCCGTCGATGCCGGCGGCACTGAAGGGCGAGCTGGCCACCTGCCACGGCAACACCATCGCCGAGGGCATCGCCGTGAAGTCCGCGGGCGTACTGACACGCGAGGTGGTGCGCACGCTGGTGCAGGATATCCTGCTGGTGGGTGAGAACGATCTGGAGCACGGCGTAGCGCTGCTGCTGAATGTCGAGAAAACCGTGGCCGAAGGCGCCGGTGCCGCGAGCCTGGCCGCCGTGCTGGCGCAGCCGGAGCGCTTTCGCGGCCGTAAGGTCGGGCTGGTTCTGTCGGGCGGCAATATCGACCCGCGCCTGCTGGCCTCGGTGATCATGCGGGAACTGGTGCGCGAGCAGCGCATCGTGACGCTGCGCATCCCGATTTTCGACCAGCCGGGCGCGCTCGCCAGGGTGACGCAGGCGGTCGGCGATCACGGCGGCAACATCCTGGATGTGTTTCACCGCCGCCTGTCGTCCAACGTGCCGGCCAAGTCGGCCACCCTGGAGCTGACCTTCGAGGCGCGCGATGCACAGCACGCCGGCGACATCGTCGCGGCCATTCGCGCTGCCGGATTCGAACCGACGGTGTTGCCGGCCTGAAGCGCTAGGAGGCCGGCTGTGGGCGCCGCCGACGCAGTCGCCGCACAGCGTAGAGCAGCAGTGCCAGCATCAGGATCAGCCCCAAGCCCAGCGGGTCGCCGCGGGCCGCGTCGCGACCGGCACCAGCGCTCCGCCCGGGATGCGAAACGGCGCGCCATCGCTGTGCACGTCACGCGCCCGCAATGCCATCACCGCGACCGCGCACAGCATGTAGAGCACGAACGCGTTCAGACGCGCCGGTCGGACCACTTCGGGCGGCGTGTGAGCGCAGCGCCGTTTCGGTATGCTTCCAGTCCCCCGAGCGAGCGGTGCATGCAGCCGGCAGACGTTACCCTGGAGACCATCCGAGCGGCGCGCGAGCGAATCGCGGGCCGCATCCGGCGCACGCCGGTGCTCGAGAATGCAACGCTGAATGCGCTCGCCGGAGCGCAGTTGTACTTCAAGTGCGAGAATTTTCAGGAAGGCGGCGCGTTCAAGGCACGCGGCGCGACCAACGCGCTGTTTGCACTGTCAGCGGCCGAGCTGCACGCCGGTGTGGTGACACACTCCTCGGGCAATCACGGCGCAGCGGTGGCACGCGCCGCAGGGCTGCGCGGGGTGCGCGCCCGAATCGTGATGCCGCAGAACTCCTCGCGCGCCAAGCTCGAGGCGGTGCGCGGCTACGGCGGCGAAGTGCTGCTGTGCGAGCCCACACTGGCCGCCCGCGAGGCGCTGGCGGCGCAGCTGGTGGCAGATACTGGCGCGGTGTTCATTCACCCCTACGACGATCCGCGCGTGATCGCCGGGCAGGGCACGATTGCGCTCGAGCTGCTCGAGGAAGTCCCGGATCTGGACTGGCTGCTGCTGCCCGTGGGTGGCGGCGGCCTGGCCAGCGGGGTTGCGGTGGCTGCGAAAGCCGTGCGTCCGGGCATAAGACTCATCGGCGTCGAGCCGCTCGGCGCGGATGACGCACGGCGATCGTTTAAATCCGGGACGCTGTCGCCGGCGCAGCAGCCGGCCACGATCGCCGACGGGCTGCGCGGTGCCTTGAGTGCCCGCACCCTGGAACTGATCCGGGGCCACGTGGACGATATCGTCACGGTCAGCGAGGAGGCGATCGTACGGGCGATGCGCACGCTGTGGCAGCACCTCAAAATCATCGTCGAAGCCTCATCCGCAGTGCCTTACGCTGCGGTGCAGGGTCAGCAGCTCGATATCGGCGGTGCGCGCGTCGGCATCATCCTCACCGGCGGCAATGTCGATCTGGATCAGCTGCCCTGGTAAGGGTAGGTCCCGATATCGTAAGGTCGGCCGGCCGGTGCGCCGATGCGCCGTGCTCAGGCAACGCGCGGGGTGATCTGTTCCCCGGCGGCCGCGTGCGTGCGCACGCAGTTTCGGCCCGCGTCCTTGGCGGCGTAGAGCGCGGCGTCGGCCCGCCGCAGCATGACGCTGATGGTGTCGCGGGTTGGGACCGAGGTGGCGACACCGATGCTCACGGTGATGCGCCGATCGCCCAGCCAGCGCGACAGGTCGATGCGCATCACGCGCTCGCGCAGCCGCTCGGCAATCGTAATGGCCTGCTCCAGACCGGTGGCCGGCAACACCGCCGCGAATTCCTCACCGCCGAGGCGCCCGAACAGGGCCGGTTCGGCCACCGCCTCGCGCAGATTGGCCGTCATCGCGCGCAGCGTCTCATCGCCGATCAGGTGGCCATGGCGATCGTTGATCGACTTGAAATGATCGATGTCCATGATGAGGATGGATGTCGGTGTGTGGCTGCGCCGTAGCAGTTGCGCCAGCAGCGCCAGCACCGCGCGGCGATTGGGCACGCCGGTGAGCTCATCGGTCATCGCCAGTGCGCGCAGGCGCAGGGTGCTGCGCCGCTGGTGTACCGCCAGCCACACCAGCAGGGCGAACAGCATTGCCGTCAGGATTACTACCGCGGTGCGCAGATTGCCCGCCCGCTGCTGCTGCGCCAGCGCTTTCTGATTGGCCTCGTTCTCTCGCGTCAGCAGCTCGTTTTCCTGCTCCTTCGCCGCGGTGTCGAATTCCACCTTCAGCGTCGCAAAGCGCTGATCGAGCTGATCGCGCAACAGCCGTGTCGCCGTGCTCTGCGCCAGCGTGCGGTATTCGAAGGCGTCGCGCCAGTCACCCAGGTCGGCGTCCACCGCCGCGAGTTCGTCATAGGTCGGTGTGAGCTCTCCGAGTGAGTCGGCCTGCCGGAATACCAGCAGCGCCTGGCCGAGCACGGCGGCGCTTTCCTTCAGCCGCCTGAGCTGGTGCAACGCGATGCCACGGGCCAGCTCGATCTGCGCCAGCAGGCGCACATCCGGTGTGCGCTGCTGCAGTTCGGAGGCGCGATCCAGCAGCGTCATCGCGGAGTTCGGATTGCCCTGCGCGTTGGCGACGCTGGCCAGTCCGCGCAACGCGTAGGCCTGGCCGCGTATGTAGTCCAGCTGTTTGCTCAGCTCGAGCGAGGCGGCGAAGGCGCTACGCGCCGCGTCCCATTCGTGCAGGTTCTCCTGCGCGCGTCCGAGATTGTGCAGTGTGACCATCTCGTCGCGTTTCAGGCCGGCCTTGTGCTGCGCCTCGAGCGCGTGCTCGAACAGGTGCGCCGCCTCGGTGTAATCGCCCATGCGGTTGTAGGTGATGGCGATGCTATCGAGCGCGGCCAGCGCATGTTGCGGCATCTGCTGCTGCTCGAACAGGGTCTGCGCGCGGCGCAGTTCGTTCAGTCCCGTGGCGTACTCGCCGCGCAGGGCGCGCAGGTAACCGCTGGAGAACAGTACTTCGGCCAGCATCTGATCATCGCCGGTCTGGGTGGCGATGGCGGCCGCTTGGTCGTACAGCACCCGCGCCTGGTCGTTCTCGCCCACCGTCTGCAGCGTTTCGCCCTGGCAATTGAGCACCCCGGCGCGCAATCCGGGCCGTGTCGCCTGCGGCAGCAATGCCGTCGCGGCCGCAATCTGCGCCTGGGCCGCGGCCTGATCGCGCTCCGAGTAGTAATCGCACAGCAATAGATGCGCCCGTATTTCAAGATCCGGATTCGGATCACGCCGCAGCAGCTCGAGTGCCGATTCGGCCTGGCGCTTGCTGACCTCGGGGTCGACCCGGGCCGATACCGCCGCCTGCTCGATCAATCCGGATACCGGGCTTTTCTCCGCTGCCTGCGCCGCAGGCGGCACGGCGCCCAGCGGCAGCAGGGCCGCAAGCATGGCAATCAATGGAGCAACGGCAACGCGGTGGACCGGCAAGGGGCTTTTCCGTCGTCTTGGGGCAGGCAACACTGCCCCGTATTCTAAGATTTTGACGCTGTGGCTACCTCGATAATTGGCGGCGGTGACCCGGCCGCTGGTAAAAGTGTGACATAACCTGCACCCGCCGCCGGAGCGGCCAGTTCGGGCGGGGCTTAAGGCCCCCGGTGCGGGCAGCGAACCCTTACGCGACGGTGACTTAGGGGCCATACCGGGCCAGGATTCGAAGGTCGCGGGATCGGGGGCGGCCCTGAGCGCTTCAGTAGATATGGACCATGGCGGCTTCGCCATCGCGCACGCTGGCACGGAACATGGCCGGGGTGTTGTAGTGCATGACGATGCCGCCATCGCGATCCACGGCGATCAGCCCGCCGGCTGCGCCCAGGCCCGACAGGCGCTGCATGATCGCCTCGCTCACTGCGGTTGCCAGGGAATAACCGCCATAGCGCAGTCGGGCCGAGATGTCGTAGGCCTGCACCGTGCGCAGGAACCATTCCCCATGACCGGTGGTCGATACCGCGCAGGTCTGGTTATCGGCGTAGGTGCCGGCGCCGATCACCGGAGAATCCCCGACGCGACCGGATCGCTTGCCCGCGATGCCGCCGGTCGAGGTGGCCGCCGCCAGTCGCCCTTCGGCATCTCGCGCCACTGCGCCGACCGTGCCGAGCGGCGGTTCATCGAACGGGACCAGCGGCGTGGACACGCCGCTGCCCGCCTGCGTCCGGCGCAGCTTCAGCGCTTCGAACTGCTGTCGCCGATCGGGCGTGATGAAATATTCATTGTCAACGAAACTGAACCCGGCCTCCCGGGCGAAGTTCTCCGCGCCCCTGCCCACCAGGAACACCTGCGAGGAGTCCTCGAGCACGGCGCGCGCGAGCTGCACCGGATTTTGTATGTGACTCACCTGGGCCACGGCCCCGGCGCGCAAGTCGGTGCCATCCATGATGGCGGCATCCAGTTCGGCCGTGCCATCGGCGCTCAGCACCGCGCCTCGTCCAGCGTTGAACAGCGGATCGTCTTCCAGCACGCTGACCGCTGCCTGCACCGCGTTCAGTGCGCAGCCGCCACGTTCGAGCAGGCGCTGCCCGGCGGCCAGCGCCTGCGTCAGGCCCTGCCGATAGGCGTCTTCGCGCGCAGCAGTGAAGGGCATGCGCGGCCGGTCGCCGGCGCCGCCGTGGATAGCCAGGGCGTACATTTGTGCCTAGCCTACGCGAACTTAATATAGCCTGTGGGGCCTATGACGATGGATGACACGCGTGCTGCTCCGGGCTGGCAGTTTGCCAGCGACAACACCGCCGGCATCTGCGCCGAGGCCTGGGACGCATTGCATGCCGCCAACGTCGGCTACGCGCCCAGCTACGGCGAGGACGCCTGGACCGAGCGCGCCTGCGCACTGATTCGTGCGCTGTTCGAGCACGATGCCGCCGAAGTGTTTTTCGTGTTCAATGGCACCGCGGCCAATGCGCTGTCGCTGGCGGCGCTGGCGCGCAGTTACCACGGGATCGTCTGCCACGAGGCGGCCCACGTGCAGACCGATGAATGCGCCGCGCCGGAATTCTTCAGCGGCGGTGCCAAATTGCTGCCGCTGCCGGGTGCGGGTGGCAAGCTGACGGCGCCGGCGGTGCTGCAGCTGATCACACGGCGCGAAGACCTGCATTATCCACGCCCGCGCGCACTGTCGCTCAGTCAACCCACCGAATGGGGCACGCTGTATCGGCCGGCCGAGATAGCGGCGCTCAGTGCGGTCGCGCATGCCAACGGTGTGGCGGTGCAGATGGATGGTGCGCGCTTTGCCAATGCGCTCGCGGCGCTGCCGGGGGTGACGGCGGCCGAGCTGAGCTGGCGCGCGGGCGTAGACGTGCTGTCGCTGGGGGGCACCAAGAACGGTCTCAACACCTCCGAGGCGGTGGTGTTTTTCGATCTGGCGCTGGCGGCGCAGTTCGACTACCGCGGCAAACAGGCCGGGCAGCTCGCTTCCAAGATGCGTTTTCAGAGCTGCCAGTGGCAGGGCGTGCTCGAATCCGGCGCCTGGTTGCGCCACGCGGCGCACGCCAATGCGATGGCGCAACGCCTGGGCGCGGCGGTCAGCGCCGTGCCGGGCGTGCGACTGGCGCGCGCGGTCGAGGTCAATGCGGTGTTTGTCGACATGAGCGCGACCGTGGCCGAGGCCCTGTTCGCCATGGGCTGGCATTTCCATACGCTCGCGGGCGCCGGCTATCGGCTGATGTGCTCGTGGGCGACCACGGAGGCGGACATTGCGGCATTCGCGCGCGATCTGCAGCGCGTCGGCGGCTAGTATCGCGGCGCTACAACCGCAGCGATGGATCCACCTCGGCCTTCCAGGCCAGCAGGCCGCCTTCCAGCTGCCAGGCTTCGTCCACACCCATGCGGCTGGCCAGCGCGCACGCCTGGCGGCTGCGTACGCCGCTGCGGCACATGAATATCGCCGTACCCGCGCGCGGCAGTTGCCGGCTGTGGTGCTCGATGCTGTCGAGCGGGATGTTGATCGCGCGCGGCAGATGCGAGGCGGCGAACTCGGCCGGCTCGCGCACGTCGATCAGGCTGATCGGCTGCCCGGTGGCCTTGATGCGCGCCGCAAGCTGGGCGGCAGAGATGGAGCGTACGCGTCGCAGCTCGTCGACGGTGCAGAAACCAGCAGGATCCTGCGGCGCGCTGATGCTCGGCTGCTCACCGCAAACGGCGCAATCCACCCGGCGTGCGAAGCGTAATTCCTGGAAGCGCATTTCGAGCGCATCGTAGGTCAGCAGCCGTCCGATCAGCGGCAGGCCGAAGCCGACCACGAGCTTGATCGCCTCGGTAGCCTGGATCGCGCCCATCACACCCGGCAAAACGCCGAGCACGCCGGCCTCGGCGCAGCTGGGCGCGGCGGCCCCGGCGATTTCCGGAAACAGGCAGCGATAGCACGGTCCGCGGCCCGGCACGTAGGTCATGGCCTGACCCTCGAAGCGATGGATCGCGGCCGAGACTAGCGACTTGCCGTAGATGACGCAGGCGTCGTTGACCAGATAGCGCGTCGCGATGCGATCGCTGCCGTCGACGATGATGTCGTATTTGTCGAATATTGCCTGCACGTTGGCGGCGCACAGCTCGGTCTGGTGCGCCTGCAGCTGCAGCTCCGGATTGAGTGCCGCGAGCCGCATGCGTGCCAGTTCCGCCTTGGGCATGCCGATGCTGGCGGTGTCGTACAACACCTGCCGCTGCAGGTTCGACTCATCGACCCGATCGAAGTCGAGCACCCCGAGATGGCCGATGCCGCCGGCGGCCAGATACAGCGCGGCAGGCGAGCCCAGCCCGCCGGTACCGATTACCAGCACGCGCGCCGCCTGCAGTTTCTCCTGGCCGGCGACGCCGATCTCGGGCAGCGACAAATGCCGGCTGTAGCGCCGGAGTTCCGCGACTGAAAGGCTCATGCGAGCATGCTACGCCTAGATGCGCCGGGATTCTGAGCCGTGGCGCACGCATGAAATCCAGGCCCGCGCCGGCATTGTAAATTCTGCCGCAACGGCTGCCGGTACAGGATAATCGCCATCACCACACGCTCGGGTAACCAATGCTTCAACGCGAGTACAGCCGTTCTTTATTAGCCGTCGTGTGGCTGGGCCTGGGGCTGTTGTGGTTTCTGCCGCTCGATTATCCGCACCTGTTCGACCCGGACGAGGGCCGCTATGCGGAAATCCCGCGCGAGATGGTCGCCAGCAGCGACTGGGTAACGCCGCGGCTCGATGGCATCAAGTACTTCGAAAAGCCGGCGCTCGGCTACTGGGCCACGGCGCTCGCGTTCGAAGTGTTCGGACAGCATGCCTGGACCGTGCGGCTGTGGCCGGCCTTAAGCGGCATGCTGGGCCTGGTGCTGACCTTCGCGCTGGGTCGGCGGCTGTACGATCAGCGCGCGGCGCTGCTGGCAGTGCTGGTACAGGCCAGTGCACTGCTGTATGTCGCGATGGCGCGCATCGCCACGCTGGATATGGGCTTGAGCCTGGGCCTGCAGGTCGCAATGACGGCGCTGGCGCTGCTGGTGCAGCAGCCGGATCAGGCCCGGTCCCGAAGCTGGCACCTGCCGGTACTGCTCGGCCTCGGTGTGGCGCTGGCGGTCATGTCCAAGGGCCTGGTTGGCATCCTCATACCCGGTGCGGTCGCGCTGCTGTTCATGCTGATCCATCGTGACTGGCGCCTGCCACTGCGCGCGCAGCCATGGTGGACGCTGGCGGCATTGCTGCTGCTGGCCGCGCCGTGGTTCGTCCTGGTGTCGGCGCGCAATCCGGAATTCGCGCATTTCTTCTTCATCTTCCAGCATTTCCAGCGCTACCTGAGTCGCGCCGAGTTCGATCGTTACCAGCCCGCCTGGTTCTTCCTGCCGGTGCTGGCGCTCGGCTTTCTGCCCTGGACCACGCTCCTGCCCGGCGCACTGCGCCGGGCATTGCGCGCGGCGCGCGGCGCAGAGCGCGCGACTTCGCTGCTGCTGATATGGGCGGCGTTCGTGCTGCTGTTCTTCAGCATGTCGCAATCGAAGCTCGCGCCGTACATTCTGCCGCTGTTCCCGGCGCTGAGCCTGGTGACCGGCCGCGCCATCGCCGAGCTGCCGGCGCCGCGCTTCGCGGCGCATCTGCGCGCCGTGGCCTGGTTTGCCGGCGGCGTCGGCGCCGCCGTGCTGCTGCTGTGGTGGGCACCGCCGGCAGCGCCGCTGGTTGCACGTGCCTCGACCATGAGCATCGTAGGCTTCGCGACGGCGTTTGTGCTGCTCGCGCTCGGTGCCGGGATCGGCGCAGCCTTAAGCCGCCGCGGCGCGGTGGTCGGCGCCGCCGCCGCCGCCTGCGTCGGCGGCCTGCTGCTGGCGCAGTCGGCACTGCTCGGCGCCGACTATCTGCCACGGATGCGCAGCGTGGTGCAGCTCACGCAACAGCTGCGCCCATGGGTGGACGCCGGCACCCGTATGTACTGCGTGAACGGCTATCTGCAGCCGATCCCGTTCTATCTGCAACGCACCTGCACGCTGGTCGGCTATCGCGGCGAGCTGGATTTCGGGCTGCAGCACGAACCCTGGCTCGCGATCGCCGATGTCAGGCAGTTCGCCTCCGACTGGCAGCAGCAAAGTGACGCCCTGGCCATTGTGCGACCCGAGGATTATCAGGAACTTGAAGCATTGGGCGCCCCGATGCGCGTGATATACACTGCGCCGTCTTTTGTCGCGGTGATCAGACGATGAAAAGCGCGGATCTGGCGCTGGTCCTGACCGGTGTGATGCTCAACGCCGCAGCGCAACTGCTGCTGAAGGCGGGCTCGCGCGCCATATCCGATGTCGCCTTCAACTTTGCCAACCGCTGGATCCTGGTCGAGCGCATCGCGCTCAATCCGCCGATTCTCGCCGGCCTGGCCTGCTACGTGGTCAGCGTTGTGTTCTGGATCCTGGCGCTGTCGCGCGTCGATGTCAGTATCGCCTACCCGATGCTGTCGGTGGGCTACATCGTGACGGCCGTGGCCGGCTGGCTGGTGTTTTCGGAAGCCGTCAGCGTTGCGCGTGTGGCCGGCATCTTCATCATCATTGCCGGCGTGTGGCTGGTTGCGCGCAGCTGAAGCTGCGCCGATACGTTACGGTGCAATCGTGAGCAAGGAATTCCTGCCGTTTACCCGGCCTTCGATCGACGAGGACACCATCGCCGGAGTCGCCGAGGTGCTGCGCTCGGGCTGGATCACCAGCGGCCCGCAGGTGCGCGAGTTCGAGGCGCGGCTGTCAGATTATTTTGGCGGCCGGCCGGTGCGCGCGCTCAGTTCCGCCACCGGCGGACTGGAAATCGGCCTGGCGCTTGCCGGCGTCGGCCCTGGCGATGAGGTCATCACCACGCCGCTGTCCTGGGTCGCCACCGCCAACGTCATCGTGCGCGCCGGTGCGCGGCCGGTATTCGTCGACGTCGACCCGCACAGCCGCAACATCGATCTGTCGCGCATCGAGGCCGCCATCACGCCGCTGACGCGGGCGCTGCTGCCGGTGGATCTGGCCGGACTGCCGGTCGATCGCAGCCGGCTGAACGAGATCGCCGGCCGGCACCGGTTGCGGGTGGTGGAAGACGCGGCGCAGTCGATCGGTGCAAGCTGGCAGGGCGAGCGCATCGGCGCCAGCGGTGACCTGGTGTCGATAAGTTTCCACGCCAATAAAAACCTCACTACGGCCGAAGGTGGCTGCCTGGTGCTCAACGATGAACACGAAGCCAGGCGCTGCGAGCTGTGGCGGCTGCAGGGAGTGGAGCGATTTGCCAACGGCGATCTGGATGCGACACTGCCCGGCGGCAAGCACAATCTGACCGACATCGCGGCCCGCATCGGCCTCGGCCAGCTCGCGCGGCTGGAAGAGTTCACGGCGCGGCGCCGGGTGCTCGCACGGCGCTATTTCGAGTGCTTCGACCGCTCGCTCGGCTGCGAGCTGCCGCCCGAGGATTTCACCAACAGCAACTGGCACATGTTTCAGATCGTGCTGCCCGCGCACATCGAGCGCGGCGCCTTCATCGAGCAGATGCACGCCGCCGGCATCGGCATCGGCGTGCACTACCCGGCGATTCATCTGCTGACGCTGTATCGGCAGATGGGCTTCAAGCCGGGCGATTTCCCGATCGCCGAGCACATCGGCCGTGGCATCGCCACGCTGCCGCTGTTTCCGGCGATGCGCGATCAGGACGTGGACCGCGTGTGCGAGCAGACGACGCGCACGCTGAATGCGCTGACCGGACGGGTGCGGGCCGCGGGTCAGCCGAGCGCCGCGATCGTGTCCGGTCGCTAGCGGCACGCAGCATGGTCCGTGCCGCACCCGAACTGACCGTCGTCATTCCGGTCTACAACGAGCAGGAAGTGCTACCGGCGTTGTTCGCACGCCTGTATCCGGCGCTGGATGCGCTGGCCCGGGAGTACGAGATCGTATTCGTCAACGATGGCAGCCGCGACCGCTCCGCCGCCCTGCTGCGTAATCAGTTCGAACTGCGGCCCGACGTCACGCGGGTGGTGCTGTTCTCCAGCAACTTCGGCCAGCACCGCGCGATCCTGGCAGGCTTTGCCCACAGCCGCGGCCGCTACGTGATCACGCTCGACGCCGACCTGCAGAACCCGCCGGAGGAGATCGGCCGCCTGCTGACCGAACTCGATGCCGGCCACGATTACGTCGGTACCATCCGCATCGAGCGCCAGGACCTGGCCTGGCGCCGTTATGCCTCGCGCCTGATGAACGTGATCCGCGAGCGCACCACGCAGGTCAAGATCACCGACCAGGGCTCCATGTTCCGCGGCTACGCTCGCCCGGTGGTCGACGCGGTCAATCAATGCTCGGAATACAACACCTTCGTTCCGGCGCTGGCCTACACCTTTTCGATGAGCCCGATCGAGATTCACGTGGCGCACGAGGAACGCGGCGCCGGCAAGTCGAAGTATTCGCTGTTCAGCCTGATGCGGCTGAACTTCGACCTGATGACCGGCTTTTCGACCGCGCCGATGCGCCTGTTCTCGGGCATCGGTATCGTGATCGCACTGCTGTCGGTGGTGTTCGTGCTGTACCTGCTGGTGCGCCGCTATATGGTCGGTCCCGAGGCCGAAGGCGTATTCACCCTGTTTGCGATTGCATTCTTCCTGCTCGGCGTGGCGCTATTCGGCGTCGGCCTGCTCGGCGAGTACGTCGGTCGTATCTACGACGAGGTGCGGCACCGGCCGCGCTACATCGTCGGCACCGTGCTGGAGCGGCGCGAGGATCAGACGTGAGCCACGAGGAACAGCCGTGAGCCCACGGGCGGTGGTGTTCGCCTATCACGACGTCGGCGTGCGCTGCCTGCGCACACTGCTGGCGCACGGAGTCGAGGTGCCGCTGGTGTTCACGCATGTCGATGCACCCGGCGAGAACATCTGGTTCGACAGCGTCGCCCGCCATGCGCTCTGGCATGACATCCAGGTGCTGACGACGGACAATCCGAATGTTCCCGACGTCATCGAGCGGCTGCGGGCCCCGCGGCCCGAATTCCTGTTCTCCTTTTATTACCGATCGATGCTCGGCAGCGAGCTGCTGTCGCTGCCTACGCGCGGCGCCTACAACATGCACGGCTCATTGCTGCCCAAGTATCGCGGCCGGGCGCCGGTCAACTGGGCGGTGCTGCACGACGAGCACGAAACCGGCGCCACCCTGCACGCGATGGTCGCCAAACCCGACGCCGGGGATATCGTCGACAGCGAGGCGGTCCCGATCCTGCCGGACGACACCGCGCTGGAGGTGTTTCGCAAGGTGACGGTGGCGGCGGAAGTGGCGCTGCATCGCTGCCTGCCGGCTCTGATCGCCGGCATCGCGCGCCACACGCCGCAGAACCTTGCGCAAGGCAGTTATTTCGGCCGCCGCACCGCGCGTGACGGCGCCATCGACTGGCGCCGCGGTGCGCGCGCGGTGCATAACCTGGTGCGCGCCGTTGCCCCGCCATACCCGGCGGCCTATTGCGAGGCCGACGGCCTGCCGCTGCGTATTCTGCGCTCGCTGCCGGCGGCGGCGGGCGACATGCGTGCCGATCCGCCGCTGCTGCGCTGGCGCGACGGCAACGTCTACGCGCTGTGCTACGACGGCGCCCTGAAACTGCTGCAATTCGAGCTCGGCGACGATATCGGCAGCGCGGACGGCTTCCATCGCCGTTTTGGCGAACGCTCGCTGCGGCTCAGCTCGGCCACGGAGTCAGGCGGATGAACAATGTCTTGATACTGGGCGTCAATGGATTCATCGGCCATCACCTGTCGACGCGCATCCTCGATACCACCGACTGGCGCGTGTACGGCATGGACATGTACAGCGATCGCATCGCGCAGCTGCTGGACAATCCACGGCTGAATTACTTCGAAGGCGACATCACCATCAACCGCGAGTGGATCGAATACCACGTGAAGAAATGCGACGTGGTGCTGCCGCTGGTGGCGATCGCCACCCCGGCGACCTACGTGCGCGAGCCGCTGCGGGTGTTCGAACTCGACTTCGAGGCCAATCTGTGGGTGGTACGGCTGTGCGTGAAGCACGGTAAGCGGGTGCTGTTCCCGTCCACCTCGGAAGTCTACGGCATGTGTCACGACAGCGAATTCGACCCCTATGCCTCGGAGCTGATCTATGGGCCGATCGACAAGCCGCGCTGGATCTATGCCTGCTCCAAGCAGCTGCTGGACCGTGTGATCCACGCCTACGGCATGCGCAACGAGCTCGACTACACGTTGTTCCGGCCGTTCAACTGGATCGGACCGGGGCTGGACAACATGCATGCGGCCAAAGAGGGCAGCTCGCGCGTGATCACTCAATTTCTGGGGCATATCATGCGCGGCGAGGACGTGCGCCTGGTCGATGGCGGCAAGCAGCGCCGCTGCTTCACCGGCATCAGCGACGGCATCGATGCGCTGATGAAGATGATCGCCAACACCGATGGGCGCGCCAGCCGCAAGATCTTCAACGTCGGCAATCCCGACAATTCGCTCTCGGTGCGCGAACTGGCGCAGGAGATGCTGCGGGTTGCGGCCACCTATGCCGAATACCGCGCCAACGCCGCCAAGGTGCGGCTGGTGGATACCACCGCCGCCGAGTACTACGGCAAGGGCTACCAGGATGTCGAGAACCGGGTGCCGAAGATCGACAATACCCGGGCCGACCTGGACTGGACCCCGCGGGTGACGATGCAGCAGGCGCTGCGGCAGATCTTCGATGCGTATCGGCACCAAATTGCGCAAGCTGCAAACCTGCTGGAGTAACCATCGCACTGAGGGATCGCACTATAAGAGAATTTTTCATAACGAAGAATTCTCTTATAGTGCGATCCCTCCGTGTGGTAGTTAGTGTGGGTGAGTGGTTTGCAGCTTGCGCTGAAAATTGATGTCGATACGCTGCGTGGTACGCGTGAGGGCGTGCCGGCGCTGGTCGAGGTGCTGAAGCGGGCCGAGGCGGACGCCACCTTCCTGTTCAGCCTCGGGCCCGACCACACCGGTCGCGCACTGCGGCGCGTGTTCCGGCGCGGATTCTTCGACTTTGCGCACAAGGTCGCGCGCACTTCGGTGCTGGAGCACTATGGGCTGCGCACGCTGCTGTACGGCACCCTGCTGCCGGGACCGGATATCGGACGCCGCGCGGGGGACTTCATGCGCGCGGTGCGCGATGCCGGCTACGAGGTGGGCGTGCACTGCTTTGATCACACCACCTGGCAGGACTTCGTCAGCCGGCGCGGTGAGGCCTGGACGCGCGATCAGATGCTGCGTGCGGTGCACCGGTTTCGCGAGGTGTTCGGTGTCAAGCCGCAGGTGCATGGAGCCGCCGGCTGGCAGATGAACGAGGCCGCGCTCGAGCAGGAAGAGGAGATGGGCTTTCTCTACGCCTCCGACATCCGCGGTGAGGCGCCGTTCATGCCGCTGTTGTCCCCGCCGGCGCCGCAGCCGCAGCGTCGCAGCACCTGCCCGCAGCTGCCGACGACGCTGCCCACGCTCGATGAGTTGATCGGCGTGAACGGCATCACGGTGGACAATGTGCACCAGGCGCTGCTGGAGCGCACCCGCGCCCAGCGGCCCAGCCACGTATTCACGTTGCATGCCGAGCTGGAAGGGATGAAGCTGCTGCCGGTGTTCCGGCGGCTGATAGAAGGCTGGCATGCACAGGGCTACCAGCTGGTGTCGATGCGCACGCTGTTTGCCGGACTGGACCTCGCGCGCCTGCCGGCCGGACGCGTGCAGTCGGGCTCGGTGCCGGGGCGCAGCGGATGGCTGGCGGTGCAAGGGCCGGCCGGGTTCTAGTATCATTTATTTATTCCCGCAGCGCGCTATTTCAGGACAGGGGGGTGACCATGGCTACGTCGGCGGCCGGCGGTGGCAAGGTGTTTCCGAACGCGGCGGCGGCCCTGGCCGACATCGCGCACGACGGCATGTCGATCCTGTCGGGCGGCTTCGGCCTGTGCGGTATTCCGGAGCATCTGATCGCCGCGCTCTCCGAGCTGGGCGTGAAACAACTGACGGTGATTTCCAACAACGCCGGCATCGATGACATCGGCTTAGGGCTGCTGCTCAAGTCACACCAGATCCGCAAGATGATTTCCTCCTACGTCGGGGAAAACAAGGAGTTCGAGCGGCAGTACCTGCAAGGCGAGCTCGAGATCGAATTCAATCCGCAGGGCACCCTGGCCGAACGCATCCGCGCCGGCGGTGCCGGCATCTACGGCTTCTATACCCGCACCGGTGCCGGCACCAAGGTCGCCGAGGGCAAGGAGACGCGGGTGATTGACGGCGAGGCCTACGTGCTCGAGACCGGGCTGACGGCGGATCTGGCCATCGTCAAAGCCTGGAAGGGCGATCGCGAGGGGAATCTCGTCTATCGCAAGACGGCGCGCAATTTCAATCCCATGATGGCCACGGCCGGCCGCATCACGGTGGCGGAAGTCGAACAACTGGTCGATGTCGGAGCGCTCGATCCGGATCACATCCACACGCCGGGCATCTTCGTGCAGCGCATCGTGCAGGGCGACAACTATCGCAAGCCGATCGAGCAGCGCACCGTGCGCAAGCGGAGCAGTCATGCCGTGGTCGCGTGAACAGCTGGCCGAACGCGCGGCGCGCGAGTTGCGCGACGGCTTCTACGTCAATCTCGGCATCGGCATCCCGACGCTGGTGGCCAACTACATTCCCGCCGGCATGAAAGTGGTGCTGCAGTCGGAGAATGGCATGCTCGGCATGGGGCCGTTCCCGTTCGAGGGCGACGAGGACCCGGACCTGATCAACGCCGGCAAACAGACCATCACCGAGCTGCCGATCTCGTCCTATTTCTCCTCTGCCGACAGCTTCGCGATGATCCGCGGCGGCCACATCAACCTGTCGGTGCTCGGCGGCATGGAAGTCTCCGAGCGCGGTGATCTTGCCAACTGGATGGTACCCGGCAAGGTGGTCAAGGGCATGGGTGGGGCCATGGACCTGGTGGCTGGCGTCAGGCGCGTGATCGTGCTGATGGAACACGTCGCGCGCGACGGCTCGCCCAAGTTCAAGCCCAGCTGCGAGCTGCCGCTCACCGGCACCGGGGTGGTGGATATGCTGATCACCGACCTGGCCGTGTTCAGCCGGCCCGACCGCCACGCGCAGTTTGATCTGATCGAGCTCGCCCCGGGTGTGACCGAGGCGCAGCTGCGCGAGCGCACCACGGCACGATTCCTTGCGCCCCACCGTGGTTGAAGAAATTTTCATCGTCGCCGCGCGGCGCACACCGATCGGTGCTTTCCTGGGCGCGCTCAGCGGCGCCACGGCGCCGCAGCTGGGAGCGGTCGCGGTGCGCGCCGCCGTGAGCGATAGCCGCGTGAGCGGCGAGCAGATCGATGAGGTCATTCTCGGCTGCGTGCTGCCGGCGGGACTCGGACAGGCGCCGGCACGCCAGGCGTCGATCGCCGCCGGCCTGCCGCAAAGCGTGCCGGCCACCACCATCAACAAGGTCTGCGGCTCGGGCATGCGCAGCGCCATGCTCGGCTGCGATTCGATCCGCGCGGCTTCCGCGCGCATTGTGGTCGCCGGCGGATTCGAGTCGATGACCAATGCGCCGTACCTGCTGCCCAAGGCGCGCCAGGGCTATCGCATGGGTCACGGCGAGATCCTCGATCACATGTTCTACGATGGCCTGCAGAATCCGTATGACGGCCAGATGATGGGTCAGTTCGCCGATGCGACCGCGACCAAGTACCAGTTCACGCGCGCCGATCAGGATGCGTTTGCCGCCGAATCGGTGCGGCGCGCGCAGGCGGCCTGCAACGGCGGCGCCTTCAGCGCCGAAATCGCGCCGGTGACGGTCAAGGGCCGCAAGGGCGATCAGCTGGTGGAGCGCGACGAGCCGCCGTTCAACTGCGACATCAGCAAGATCCCAAACCTCAAGCCGGCATTCTCCAAGGATGGCACGGTGACCGCGGCCAGCTCCTCGTCGATCGCCGATGGCGCGGCGGCGCTGGTGCTGATGAGTGAGGCGGCGCTGCGTGCAACCGGCGCGGCGCCGCTGGCGCGGGTGGTGGCCTACGCCAGCCATGCGCACGCGCCGGAATGGTTCACCACCGCGCCGGCCGGTGCGATCCAGAAAGTGTTGGGCCAAGCGGGCTGGGCCGCGGCAGCGGTGGATCTGTACGAGATCAATGAAGCCTTCGCGGTCGTGACCATGGCCGCGATGCGCGACGTGGGACTTCACCACGCGTGCGTCAACGTGCTCGGCGGCGCCTGTGCGATGGGCCACCCGATCGGTGCCACCGGCGCCCGGATCGTGACCACGCTGGTGCATGCACTGAAGGGCAGGGGCCTCAAGCGAGGCATTGCGTCGCTGTGCATTGGCGGCGGGGAAGCCACCGCAATCGCAATCGAAGCAGTCTAGGAACACCTGCCGCCCGGCGCAGACCCCCAATAAGTCGGGGAAAATAGCCCGCTATTAGCGCATATCGACGGATATAGCGGGAAATCGGCGATCTCCGCGGCCGGGCTCGCCGGGCTCGCCGGGCTCGCGACGCTCGCACCGCCGAGACGGCGACCCATGAATCATTGCCTCTTGACCGTTATCAGGGACATTACTAGTATTACAAATGATAACGATTATCGTTCGTGTTTGCATTGAGGTCTGTCGATGCCCCTGACGTTTGCGAGGCCGTGCCCGGCACGACGCGCGCGATGGTCGATGCTGCTGCTGTTCGCTGGTGCCGCACGGCTGCAGGCCCAGACCGGGGCCATTCCCAGCGCAGACCGGCTCGAGACGGTGGTCATCGAAGCCACCCGTCTTGGCGGACCTGAAGTTTCACCGACCGGCGCCAACGACTACGCGGTCACGGCGCAGGACATCGACGCTCTTCCGGCGGGCGACACGGCCGCGATCACCGACGTGCTGACCCACATGCCGGGCGTCGCCATCGACCAGAACCAGCAGATCCACATCCGCAACACCGAGGGCCCGCAGTTCCAGTACCAGATCAATGGCGTTCTGATTCCGTTCGACATCAACACCAACCCGCCGTTTTTATCGATGATCAACCCGATGTTCGTCAAGCAGCTCGACCTGCTGGATGGAATCCTCCCGGCGCGCTACAGCTATGCCACCGGCGGCGTGGTGGACATCAGGACCAAGGAGGGTTGCGATCAACCCGGCGGCGAGCTGAGTGTGCTCGCCGGGCAAAGAAGTACTTTGCAGCCGAGCCTGCAATACGCCGCATGCAGCGGACAGCTCAGCTCCTATGTCAGTGTGCTCTACGATCAAAGCAACACCGCATTCAGTTCCGCCACGCCCGGCACCGACGCCATCCACGACCGAACGCGACAGGGACAGGCGTTCGGATTTTTCTCCTATCCGCTCGACAACACGACCAGGCTGACGCTGCTGCTGTCGGCTGCCAGCAGCAGCAATCAGCTGCCCAATGTGCCGGGTCTGGATCCGCAGTTCGAACTGGCGGGAGTGCCCAACGCGCCGCCATCGTCGGCCATCGATTCCGACCTCGACTTCGGCGACTACCTGGCGGTGCTGTCGCTCATCGGCTCACCCACCGCCGCTCTGAGCTATCAGCTGGGGTACTCTGAGCACGGAATCTCCCAGCGCTTCAGGCCGGACGCGGTCGGCGAGCTGGTCTACCAGGGGGTCGCCTCCAGCGCGAACCACGTCGATCACGACCATACGTTCCAGGGCGATCTGACCTATGCCTACGGTAATCACACCACTGGCAGCGGCATTTACCTCGGCGACTACCGCGTCAGCGTCAACGATTCCTCGCTGGTGTTTCCGATCGATGCCGCATGCGCATCGGATCCCGGTTGTGCACAGAGCAGCAACGTGCCCATCGGCGTCGTCAACAACACCCAGGCCAGCAATGTCGTGCTCGGCGTCTACATCAACGATCTGTGGCAGCTCACGCCCAGGCTTCGAAGCAACATCGGCCTGCGTTGGGATCATCTGAATGGCTTCACCACTCATGGGCAACTCGATCCGACGCTGAATTTCATCTATGCGGCCGACGGCGGCACCACATGGCACGCCGGTTTCGCACGCTATTTCCAGGTGCCCTCGTTTCAGGGTGTCTCGCCGACAACTCAGCCCGCGTTCGCCAACACCACGGCGGCCGGACCGCCCGGCATTGCCACCCCCGAAACCGAGGACGACTACGAATGGGATGTGGGGGTCACCCACCAGCTCAGTTCCGACTTCACACTGTCGGCGGACACGTTCTATGAGCGCACCGAGCGCTATCTGGACACCGGCCAGTTTGGCGCGGTGCCGATCTTTGCCCCGTTCAACTACGACCGGGGCTACATCTGGGGAACTGAACTGGCGGCCAAATACCAGAAGCATCACTTCAGCGCCTACGGCAATCTGACTGTCGGAATGAACAGTCAGCGCGGCGTCGACACCGGCCAGTTCAACTTCGATGCGGACGAGCTGGCATACATCAACAGCCACAATATCGTGCTGGATCACCAACCCCGGTACGGTGCTTCGGCCGGCGCCAGCTACCACTGGCGGGCCTACTCGTTGAATCTCGATGGCATCTACAGCAGCGGGCTGCGCGCTGGCTTTGCCGACCTGGAACGACTGCCACCGGTGGTGCAGCTGAACCTGAGCGTCGAGCGCTCATTTCAGATTGCCGGACTTGGCGTGCTGACCAACCGCATCGCGGTGCTCAACATCCTGGATCGCGTCAATCTGATCAGGCCGGCGGAAGGCATCGGCATATTCCAGTCAGCCTACGGCCCCAGGCTCACTGCCTTCGATACCCTCGCGCTGCACTTCTGAACGCCGGGTTCAAAAAACCAAGGCGCCTTATTTCGCCGCCAGCAGCGGCCGTCGCCAGGCAATGCCGATCAGTATCACCAGCGCGATAGCGGCCAGATGCAGTGTCAGATCGATCACGGTGACGTCGAAGGGGTGAAAGAACTGCAGGATGAACGCGGAGGTCGCGGCCACGCCCAGCGTTCCCAGTGCGGCCACCGGCAGCGGTGCGATCGGCCGCGCACGCCGCAGCATCCAGAACAGGCCGGCCGCCAGCGGCACGCTGGCCGCGGCGATGAAGGCGAAGCAGCTGTAGCTGTCGCCGGCGAATCCCTCCGGACCGTACAGGCTCAGGCCGTTTTTCAGACAACCCAGCCCACTGGACCCCAGCCATAACAGTAGTGGTGGCAGCGGCAGGGCGCTCCACAACGGCGAGTGTCCGGGTACCGAGAGCTCAAAGGCAGCAATGATGGCGGCGATGGCGGTGAGGCCGGTGGCGATGCAATCCACCGCCACGCGCGGCGTCGCCATGCGCTGCATGAATATGCCGAGGTG
Organism: Steroidobacteraceae bacterium; assembly: GCA_036262215.1. Lineage (GTDB taxonomy): Bacteria > Pseudomonadota > Gammaproteobacteria > Steroidobacterales > Steroidobacteraceae > FEN-1191. Next base: position 32,153 of record DATAJH010000057.1, on the reverse strand, counting down.
GGCTTCACGCGCGATCAGCACCACGCTCACGGCCCCGACCAGCGCCAGCCACAGCAGCGCGCGCAGCAGCGGGGCATGCAGGCGGCGCACCGGTTGCAGCTGCGCTGCCAGTGATTCGATCAGCCTATCGGTCTGCATCGCCGCCAAATTCCACACTCCCGCAAACTATTCCGCCGCCGCCGCGGCCGCTAGCGCTCACGCCCGGAAACCAGCGCCCGCAGTGCCTTGAGCGCACGATGCGTGTTGACCTTGAGCGCGGCCACCGACTGCCCGGAAGCCGCCGACGCCTCGGCCAGGGTCATCTCCTTCAGCTTCAATGCCTGAAGTGCCTCGCGCTGGCGTGCCGGCAGCAGCTGCAACAACTCTCCGAGCTCTTCGCTCGAACGTAGGTCCTCTATATCGCTATTCGCTGCAGCTTGCGAAAAGGTTTCATAAACGCCCTGCTCGGGCGTCTCATATCTGGCCACCCGCATGCGCCGGCGCAGCGCGTCGATGCTACGGCGCCAGGCGATGGCCGCCAGCCACGGGCAGAAGGGCCGGCTCGGGTCGTAGGTATGGCGTACCCGATGCAGTGTCAGCAGCGTGTCCTGCACCATCTCCTCGATGTCGGCGCGGTTGCTGCAATGGCGGCGCACCAGTGCGCGCACCAGCGGCGAGATCTCGCGCAGCAGCCGCTCATAGGCAACGCGATCGCCGGATTGCGCTGCGTGCATGAGCTGCGACCAGGCGTGGTCTCGTTCCTGCAGGGTCGGGTCGGTAGGCACGCCAGTCAGTGTAACCTTTTGCCCGGGAAGCCGAACTTACCCAGGTGGTCCCAATCCCGGGGCCGCAAGACATACCGAGGGCATCACCATGAATCGATACCTATTGGCCGCTTCCACCCTGTCGGCCGCGGTTGGGCTGGCGCTGGTGCTGCAGGCGCCGGCCAGCGCCGCCGATACGCCGATGGCAGCCAAACCCGACGCCTCGCAGCCGATGAAAGACAAGCTCGAGAAGTGTTACGGCGTCAATGCGGCCAGCAAGAACGATTGCGCCGCAGGCTCGCACTCCTGTGCCGGCCAGGCGACCATGGCACGCGACACCAAGTCGTTCGTACTGCTGCCGGCCGGCGACTGCGCCAAGATTGCCGGCGGTTCCACCAAGGCGATGTAACACCGCGCGTGGCGGGCAGCGCCCACAGCGTGAACGAACACAGCCTGATTCCCGCTGCGGCGGGAATCGGGCTGCGTTTCCCGCACCACGAACTGGTGGTCCAGGGGCGGCCGGACGTGGCCTGGTTTGAAGTTCACGCCGAGAATTATCTTGGCGGCGGCGCGGTGCGGCGCGTGCTGACCAGCGTGCGATGCGACTATCCGCTCTCGCTGCATGGGGTCGGGCTGTCGCTGGGCAGCGCCGAGGGGCTCGATGGCCAGCATTTGCGGCGCATCGCCGACCTGGTGCGCAGCATCGAGCCCGCCCTGGTGTCGGAGCATCTTTCCTGGAGCGTGGTCGGCGGCCGGTATCTGGCCGATCTGTTGCCGCTGCCGATGACCGAAGAGGCGCTCGATGTCGTGTGCCGTCACGTCGAACAGACCCAGGCGGCACTGCAGCGGCGCATCCTGGTCGAAAATCCGTCGACCTACCTGCAGTTCCGGCACTCGACGATACCCGAATGGGAATTCATCACCGCGGTCGCGCAGCGTACCGGCTGCGGTATTTTGTGCGACGTCAACAACCTCTTCGTCAGCGCCAGCAACCACGGCTGGGATGCGGAAGGCTATCTGAAGGCGTTGCCGGCCGCGGCGGTTGGCGAAATCCACCTGGCCGGCCATGCGCTGCGAACGCTCGATAACGGTCGCACGGTGCGTATCGACGATCACGGCTCGAGCGTCGCCGCTGAGGTCTGGGCGCTGTACGTACAGGCGCTGCGCCGCTTTGGCGCCAAGCCCACGCTGATCGAATGGGACACCGATATTCCGGCGTTCGAGGTACTGCTCGATGAGGCGGCGCAGGCCGCCACGCTGATGCGCGCCGTGGCGGCGAATCATGCCTGCGCTGCTTGAACTGCAGCAGGCGCTGCGCGAGCAGCTGTTTGGCGACGCCGCGGGCGGCGACCACTCTGCGGCTGGCGTTGCCCTGCTGGCCGGTGACGACGGCGCATTGCGGCTGGCGATCTATCGCAACACGGCCTTAAGCACACTGGTGAACGCGCTGCGCCTGTCGTTTCCGGCGGTGCGGCGGCTGGTGGGCGCGGATTTCTTTGAGGCCGGGGCGCGCGATTTTATCCGCCGCAATCCGCCGCGTAGCGCCTATCTGAATGACTACGGCGCCGGGTTTCCCGGGTTTCTGGCCGGCCACGCACCTGCCGCCGCGCTGGCGTATCTGGGCGAGGTGGCACAGCTCGAGTGGGCGGTGAACCGCGCCCTGCACGCCGGCGATGTGGGGCGCCTGGATCTCGCGCGGCTGGCGGCCTTGGACGAGTCGGCCCTGTCGCACGTGAGCTTCACAGTGCACCCGGCGTTGAGTCTGCTGCGGCTCGAATTCCCGGTGGACGCAATCTGGCGCGCGGTGCTGGATCAGAACGATGCCGCGATGGCGGCGATTGATCTGGCCGCCGGTCCGGTGCATCTGCTGATCGAGCGCAACGCGGCGGGCGTGCAGGTGCGGCGACTGAGCGCGGCGGCCTGGGATTTCACAGCGCGGCTGAGCGCCGGCACGCCTTTATCTGCAGTGCTCGCCGACCAGCCGGATGGAGAGGTCGATGCCTGGCTGGCTGAGCATCTGGCTCTGGGACGCTTCATCGATTTCAGTTCGACCACCGTGACTGCCACCACCGGTGCTGCAGGAGAAACGCGTTCATGAACACCCCTGTATCCGCGACCGTAACCGGCAGTAGCGGCGTCATCGGCGCGCTGCAGCGTGTCGTCGGCTGGCTCGAGTGCGTGCCCTACAGCGTGCTGGCGCTGCCGCTGCGCTTCGCCGTCGCCACGGTGTTCTGGAATTCCGGCACCACCAAGCTTGCGAACTGGGACGCGACGCTGCAGCTGTTCGAAGACGAGTACCGGCTGCCGTTGCTGCCGCCGGATATCGCGGCGCATGTGGGTGCCGCCATCGAACTCAGCACGCCGGTGCTCCTGGTGCTGGGTTTCCTGACGCGTCCGGCGGCGTTGGTGCTGCTCGGCATGACCAGCGTGATCGAGGTGTTGGTCTACCCGCAGGCCTGGCCAACCCACATCCAGTGGGCGGCGATGCTGCTGGTACTGCTGTGCCGCGGCGCCGGCAGTTTTTCGATCGATCACCTGCTGCGGCGCTGGTTTGAGCGGAACTCACTCGACAGTGATGCGCCCGGGGACCGACCCCTCGGGTGATTTTGCTCTTGCACCCCAGACCAGTAGCCACACCAGCATTGGCAGTTCCCCCGCCTCGAGAACCATCGCGATCGGGTCGACGAGATGTCGATAGGCCGGAAAGAGTATGGACGTGCAAGACCCGGCGAGATTGCCAATTCCTGCAAGAATCAGCAACAAACCCAACAGCCGGGGGATGAATCCCGATCGGATTACCAGAGCCCCGAAAGGGAATAACCACAGTCCCCAAAATATTCCGGCAACGATGATTCCCAGCCCATGCAAACGCAAAAACAGATACGCCATCGCATCAACCTGATCTTTACTGAAAACCGACAGGTACCTGGAGCCGTCAACAAGCGCCAACGCGGCCAATTCATTGACCACATTCACGAACACGATCGGCACGGAGACCAATGCTCCGAGGATTACCATCAGCTGCGCCAGCGATTCGTCCACGGTCTTCAACAGGCGGTAGAGAGCGAGTATGAGAAAAATGAAGACCGTTTGGTGAAACAACTCACTCGCGATGCCGATACGCAGGAGAGCCCCGGAGGCCCTGATGTGATCCGCCGTCAGCGTCGCGTCTCCGGAAGCGATCAGCTTGCCGGGGACATAGATCAGGCCGATAGGAGCGCTGAGTCCGACCAGGAGGTACAACCATCCCGCCCGCCGTGCTTGTCGCTGGATTGTGCTCATATTTCGGCGTCCCTTGAGTTGTCATGTCGGCGGTGAGCCGCTGCGATGGTGGCGGGGGCTAATGGCTTGCGCGACCATGGTCAAGCATAGCGCTACCTTATTGTGGCTTGCGGAATCGGAACAGCACCTGATCCGTCCTACCGCGAATGTTCGGATTGAAAATGGCCAACTTGTGATCATCGTCGGTATTACGAAGCGCATCACTTTGCGACTCGAGCACGAACCCTGCCGCTTCGATCTCGTTCTTCATGCGGACCGGATCGATTCGATGCAGTGTCTCGGTATCGCGTAGTCCAGAGCCGGCTTCGGCGACATGGTCGATGACCAGAAAGACTCCTCCAGGCTTCAAAGCCTCGAACATGGTCTTGTTGAGCACCGCAACATCAGCCGGCCCGAGAAAAGAGTCGTGCAGGTCGTGATAGCTTTGAGACATCCATATCAGATCAAGCTGTTTCGGCAGGCGAAAGTCGGCGAGTGAACCAGTGAGCAAGGTTACGTTTCCATAGCTGGAATCGCGGGTAATTGCCTGCGTGCCGGCGATTTCCTGAGGTGAACAATGGGCGATCTGCTCGGTTGGAATGTACGCGTATACATGGCCGGCCGGACCCGCTAGCTGGCTCAGAATCCGGGTAAAGTAGCCGTTGCCGGACATCACGTCCGCAATACGGTCGCCCGCCTTCGCTTCGGAAAACAGCACCGAAATAGCGGGCTTGCGAGTCGCGTCGAGCTTGACCTGATCATCGGGTCGGCGCGGATCCGAGACGGCCGCCTCGACTATCATGCGCGTGGGCGGCAATGACTCCGCCCGCCCTGCGCCGCACACCGCCAGGTTCAAAAGAGCCGTCAAATACCAGACAGTCTTGATATCCATGCGCTGTTCCTTGTGTGACTGAGTAACCGATCGGGCTATCTTTGGTGCAGCCTACAAGTTAAAGTGCACTTTAAGTCAAGTCGTTTTCACACACGGCGCGGGTTGAGGAGCTGAAGATGGCAGGCCTCATGATTGGCGAGCTGGCACGCCAGGCGGGCGTGGCAACTTCTGCGCTGCGCTACTACGAGAAGGCCGGGCTGCTGCCATCGCCGGCACGAGCGTCCAATCGCCGGCAATACGATCCAGCTGTACTTGGTCGGATACGGATCATTCTTCTGGCTCGCGATGCTGGTTTTTCAATCAGCGAGACGCGCACGTTCCTGAATGGCTTCCCGGTGGGTACCAGACCGGCGTTGCGATGGCGCGCGATGGCCAAACGTAAGATCGCAGAGCTCGATGAGCTGACCACGCGTCTCAGCCAGATGCGATCTGTTCTCAATGCCAGTTTCAACTGCGAATGCCGCCGGCTGGAAGACTGTGAGCGACTCATTGCAGCGAAGCCATGTTGTGGTCCTGACTCCAAGGTCTCGCACCGTGAGCACGCCGAATAAATCGCTGGCTCGGTTGCGCACCAAGCCATAGGCACTCGGCTCATCCGAAATGCCGAGCTCGGTGACAGCGAGCGTTTGAAACGCTAACGCATCAAACTGATCATCAGTCGGTATATTTGAACCACTAATGGAACAATGACCGGCCGGTCAGCGAACGTTTTCATCACCGGTGGTCTTACCCTGAGGCCAGACAAGCCTGGCGGGGCGCTAAAGTGAGCCCGCCATTCAGGCAGCCACACAGGAGCAGCCAGTGCCTTGCAGATGGTTCCTCGCCGGTTCAATCGCCATCGTGGCAGCGACTGCCCTCGCCTCGGCCGTCATGGCACAGACGTCGGATCCCTATATCTGGCTGGAACAGCTCGACAGCGAACGCGCGATGTCCTGGGTGCACGCGGAGAACGCCAAGACGGTCGCCGTGCTGGAGGCCGATCCGCGCTACGACGCACTGTATAAGCAGGCGCTCGCCATCGCCGAAGCCAAGGATCGCATCCCCATGCCCCACTCCCTGGACCGGGCTATCTTCAACTTCTGGCAGGACGCCGACCACGTGCGGGGAATCTGGCGCCGCACCAGCCTGAACAGCTACCGGCAAAGCTCGCCGCAGTGGAGCACGGTGCTCGATCTGGACCGGCTCGCGGCGGCCGAGCATGCCAACTGGTTCCTGAAAGACATCGTGTGCGTCGAGCCGAGCGAGCGGCGCTGCATGCTCAGCCTGTCGGACGGCGGCGAGGATGCCGTGACCGTGCGCGAGTTCGATATTCCATCGGCGCGCTTCAAGCCGGGCGGCTTCGTACTTCCGCACGGCAAACAACGCGTCGCCTGGGAGAATGACGATACCCTGTGGGTGGCGCGTGAGTGGATGCCGGGCGACCTCACGGTCTCGGGCTATCCGTTCATCGTCAAGCGGGTCAAGCGCGGCCAGTCGCTGTCTGCCGCGACCGAGGTATTTCGCGGCAGCAAAGACGACGGCGGCTATGGCGTGTCGCCGATGGTGCTGCGCGATGCCGCGGGTCACCAGGCGATCCTCATCCAGCGACCACTATCGACCTTCGAGTCGGAACACTACCTGGTGACCGGTGCCAGAGTGGCCAGGCTCGCGCTGCCGAAAAAGAGCGAAATCCAGGGCCTGATCGACAACCAGCTCATCGTCAGTCTGGCGGAAGACTGGAGCACCGCCGGCGCGAGCTTCACCCAGGGCTCCCTGGTCGCATTCGGTCTGGCCGAGGCAAGGCGTGATCCTGAGCATTTAAAGCCCGTGGTGCTGTTTGCGCCCGGGCCGCGCCAGAGCCTGGGGGCCACCGCTGCCACGCGTGACGCGTTGATCGTCACCACTTTTGATAACGTCCGGGGAAGGGCCTTTGTCTTTCGGCGCGAGCCCGATGCCACGTGGCGGCGAACCCCACTGGATCTCCCGGACAACGCGACCATCGGAATCGCCGACGCCGACCTGCACAGCGACAACGTATTCCTGTCCGTGGCCGGGTTTCTGCAGCCCACCAGTGTCTGGTGGCTCAATGCTTCCGGCGACCAGCCCACTCGGATCAAAACCCTGCCGCCCAAGTTCGACGCCTCGCGCGACGTGGTGGAACAGTTGCAAGCGACCTCCAGCGATGGCACTGCTGTGCCGTACTTCGTCGTGCATCCCATCGGCATGAAGCTCGACGGCAATAATCCGACGATCCTGTATGCCTATGGTGGTTTTCAGGTGTCGTTGACGCCGGTCTACTCTGCCAATATCGGCAAGCTGTGGCTGGAAAACGGCGGGGTGTTCGTGCTCGCCAACATCCGCGGCGGCGGTGAGTTCGGCCCGGCATGGCACGAAGCAGGACTGAAAACGCATCGGCAGCTGATCTACGACGACTTTGCCGGCGTCGCTCAGGATCTGTTCAGGCGCCAGATCACCAGCCCGCGGCGGCTGGGGATTCAGGGCGGCTCGAACGGTGGGCTACTGGTAGGGGTCGAGTTCACCCAGCACCCCGAGTGGTGGAATGCGGTCGACATCCAGGTACCGCTGCTCGACATGCTGCGATTCGAGAACATCGCCGCCGGCACGTCCTGGGTCGGTGAATACGGCAGCGTCGCAAATCCCGACGAGGCCGCGTTCCTGGCGAACATCTCACCGTATGCGAATCTGCGTCCCGACCGGCATTATCCGGAAGCCTTCATCTGGACCACGACCAAGGACGATCGTGTCGGGCCGCAGCACGCCCGCAAGTTCGCCGCCCGCCTGGCGGAATACGGGCATCCCTACCTGTTCTACGAAGTCACCGAGGGCGGTCATGGTTCGGGCGCGAATCTTGCGGAAAAGGCGCATACCACGGCGCTGGAAATGACCTATTTCACGCGCAAGCTCATGGATTAGGTCAAACAACGCTACACCGTTGCGCTTTGATAACAGGCCGGCTGGCGCGCAGGGGGGCGCTGCGCTATGCTTAGATGCAATTGCGAGTGATTCGTATTTGTCTTTAAGCAAGCCGCGAGGTCCGCTGACATGGATTCGTGTCGATCCTGGCATGACGCTGCCCTGGCAAGCACCGGGCAGGCGGACGCTGTTCGCTCGCTGGCGCAGCTGCACAAGGGCGAGCGCGGCGTGGTCAGCGCCATCGCCGCAGGCACGGCCCCGGGGTCGGCCGCAGCGATGGCCAGCATCGGCAACGTGGCCGGTTCGACCATCGTGCGGCGCCTGATGGAACTCGGCTTCGTTCCGGGCGAGCGCATCGAGGTCATCGAGGAACAGCGACCCGGCGGCGATCCGATCGCGGTGCGCATCGGCTGCTCCATGTTCGCGCTGCGCCGGCGCGAAGCCCAGGCGGTCATGGTCAGACTGGATCAGCCTTCGGACGCGGCGCCGCGCTAGCGAGCTTTCGGTGACGCGCGAGACTCCCGATATCGTCACCCGCCGGATTGCCCTGGTGGGCGCCCCGAATTGCGGCAAGACCGCGCTGTTCAACCGCCTCACCGGCAGCCGCCAGAAAGTTGCGAACTATCCTGGCGTCACGGTCGAGCGCAAGGAAGGCGCGTTCGTCGGCATGCGCCGCAATCTGCTCTACCGCGTGATCGATCTACCGGGCGCCTATAGCCTGGTGCCAACGACGCTCGACGAGGCCATCACCCGCGACGTCGTCACCGGCCGGCTGCGGGGCGAGACGCCGCCGGAGATGATCGTGTGCGTGCTGGATGCGACCAATCTGCGGCTGTCGCTGCGGCTGGCGCTGGAGCTCACGCGGCTGTCGATCCCGATGATCGTCGCGCTCAACATGAGCGACCTGGCCGAGCGTCGCGGCTTCAGGCTCGATTGCGAGGTGCTGGCGCGCGAGCTCGGTGTGCCGGTGGTGCGCACCGTCGCGGTACGAGCGGGCGGTGAGGCGGCGCTGCTCGACGCGCTCGACGCACTTACCGTCGCGCCTGCGCGCGAGGCGTTCACGCTGCCGGCCGGCAGCAATGAGCAGCTCGCGGCCACCCAGCGCCAGACGCGCCATATCCTGACGCTCGCCGGCTACGTCGAGCCACTGCGCGACCGTGCGCTGGCACGGCTGGATGCGGTCGTGATGCACCCGATCGCCGGTCCGGTGCTGCTGGCGATGCTGATGTTCCTGGTGTTCCAGGCGGTGTTCAGCTGGGCCCAGGCACCCGTGGCCTGGATCAACGCCGGCATGCAAGCCCTGGGCGAGGCGGTGCAGCAGCTGCTGGCGGCAGGGCCGCTGCGCAGCCTGATCGTCGGCGGCGTGATTGCCGGTGCCGGCAGCGTGCTGGTGTTCCTGCCGCAGATCCTGATCCTGTTCTTCTTCATCCTGCTGCTCGAGGACAGCGGCTACCTGCCGCGCGCCGCATTCCTGCTCGATCGGCTGATGGGCGGCGTCGGGCTCTCCGGCCGCTCCTTCATACCGCTGCTGTCGTCGTTCTCGTGCGCGATTCCGGGGATCATGGCGACGCGCACCATACCGAGCGTGCGCGACCGGCTGGCAACGATTCTGCTGGCGCCGATCATGACCTGTTCGGCACGCCTGCCGGTGTACGCACTGATCATCGGCGCCTTCATTCCGGCGCGCAGCGTCGGACCGTTCAACCTGCAGGGCCTGGTGCTGTTCTCGCTCTACCTGGCCGGTGTGCTGGGTGCGGTGCTGGTGGCGCTGGTGATGAAACGCGCCACGATGCGCTCGAGCTACCACCCGCTGCTGATGGAACTGCCGGAATACCACTGGCCCAATGTGCGTAATCTGCTGACCGGGTTGTGGGAGCGCGCGCAGATATTTCTGTCGCGCGTCGGCACCATTATCCTGGCGCTGATGGTGCTGATGTGGTTCCTGGCCAGCTATCCGGCGCCGCCCGATGGCGCCACCGGACCTGCCATTCGCTACAGTTTCGCCGGCATGCTGGGATCCGGCCTGGATCGGATCTTTGCACCGCTGGGCTTCAACTGGCAGATCAGCGTGGCGCTGGTGCCGGGCCTGGCGGCGCGCGAAGTCGTGGTCGGAGCGCTCGGCACAGTCTATGCGCTGTCCAACGTGGGGGGCACGGATGTCGGGCTGGCGCTGCGCCCGATGATCGCGCACAGCTGGACGCTGGCTACCGCACTGTCGCTGCTGGCGTGGTATGTGTTCGCGCCGCAGTGCCTGTCGACGCTGGTCACCGTGCGCCGCGAGACCAATTCCTGGCGCTACCCGCTGATCATGGCCGGCTATCTGTTCGTGCTGGCCTATGTATTCGCGTTCGCCACTTACCGCATTGCGTTGCTGTTGGGCGCCGGAGCCTGAAGCCATGTGGCAGCAGCTCATCATCGCACTGCTGGTCGCATTTGCCGCCGGCTACGTGCTGTGGACGTTCCTGCCGATGACGCGGCGCCAGCGCGTGCTCGACGCGCTCGCGGCGCACGGCGTGCTGGTGCGCGTCGCGGCCCGGCACCGCGCGCGGCTGGCGACTCCGGGATGCAGTAACTGCGCGGCGGCCGGCGAGCACGGCAAGACGCCGACTCGCTAGCAAACCAGATCCGCGATGCACAACCGGCACCCGCCGGCGCAACGCGGCGCTACGAGGCCTTGGCCAGCTTCCAGTCGGACGGCGCCGCCGCCGTGGCCTGTCGGGTGTGAGGTGCATCGACGGACGCCAGGCTGGCCGCCCTGGCGGCATTCCTGGCGTCGGCCAGCGTGAAGTGCTGTACCAGTGCGTCCAGCCGCGAGGCCTGATCCTTGAGCATGTCAGCGGCCGCGGCTGATTGCTCCACCAGCGCGGCATTCTGCTGCGTCATCTGCTCCAGGCTGCCGACGGCGCCGTTGATCTGGCCGATGCCGCGGGTCTGCTCGGCCGCCGCCTCGCTGATTCTGGCAATGATGTCCGAGACACGCTGTACGCTGTCGACGATGTCGGTCATCGTGCTGCCGGCGTCAGCCACCAGCTTGGCGCCCGACTCGACCCGATCGACACTGGCCCCGATCATGGTGCGGATCTGTCGGGCTGCGTCGGCGCTGCGCTGCGCGAGACTGCGCACCTCGCTGGCGACGACTGCAAAGCCGCGGCCCTGTTCGCCGGCGCGCGCCGCCTCGACCGCGGCGTTCAACGCCAGCAGATTGGTCTGAAACGCGATGCTGTCGATGGTGGCGACGATATCGCCGATGGTGCGCGAATTGGCCCGGATTTCATCCATGGTCGACACCACCTGGGCGACCACGTTGCCGCCGCGCCGTGCGACGTCGGCCGAGGAGCTGGCGAATTCGCGCGCCTGTTGCGCGGACTCGGCGGTCTGCATGATCGAGTCGCCGAACTCCTTGATGGCCACCGCGGTCTGCTCCAGGGAACTGGCGGTTTCCTCGGTGCGCGAGGACAGGTCGTAATTGCCGCGCGTGATCTCAACGCTGGCGGTGTGTATCGACGCCGACGAGTCACGCACGGTGCGCAGCGTAGTGTTCAATTCGACCGTCATGTTCGACAGTGCCCGCAGCACATCACCGACCTCGTCCTGCCGGCTGCTCGCCGGCACGGTGTCGAGTCGTCCCTGCGCCACGCGCTTGGCTATCCGGCCGGCATCGGCCAGATCGGCCACCAGCCGGCGCTGCGTCAGCCAGGACACACTGACCGCCGCAGTCGCAATCATGAGTGCAATCGCGGCAAACAACAGGTTCTGATGTGTCGTCCGGGCCGCGGTCGCCTCCGCCTGCGAGTCGCTCAGCTCGTCGATGTGCGCCACCACTTCGCGCGCGTGCTGCGCAAGATCGGAAAAGGTCAGGTCGGCGGTCTGCATGGCGGCGATGCCGGTGTTGGGATCCACCGACGACAGGTCGATCGCAGCATCGGTCTGCTTCTGGTAGTTGTCGATGGCGGCGCTGATCTGGGCGATGCTCGACTGCAGTACCGGGTCCTGCGCATAGCCCGCGGCGACGTCCGCGAAGCTGTGCTTGATCCGCTCCAGCTGCAGCCCGACGTCGGCGCGAATAGCCTTGATCTTTTTGTCGTCCAGCGATGCGATGAGCGTCAGCGTACGATAGACGCTGGCGTGCGCCAGGCTCAGCCGATCCTGCAGGCCTGAAACGGTTTTCAGATCGTGCAGCCGTGTCTGCTCGGCGGCGCGCTCTGCCGCGGCATTGCGCGCCGCCAGCACCACATCGATCTGTCCGGCCGCAAGCATCACGCACGCGGTCAGCAGCGGGGCGGCGAGCAACTTCAGTCCGAGTTTCATGGCGCGGCTGCGGTGCCGGCTACTTGTAGATACCGCCGCACACCACCGAAGCCTCGAGCCGCTCGCAATAGGTGGTCTTGGGCTCGACCTTCTTGGTCACCGGGTCAGTGAACTTGTAGTCCTGCCAGAAGGAGCTCTTGGTCTGCGCCAGCTCCACGCGTTCCTTGACGAACGCCTTACCGTCAATATCCTTAAGATCGATCAGATTCTTGCCGACCATCTTGTCATTGGCGCCATGGGCAAGGACGGTGCCGTCCAGCCCGTAGACCACCAGGTACAGATCCCGGTCGTTGAACTGACCCTGCTTGTTGCTGATTTCCGCGTAGCCCTTTTCGGTGCCTTGCGCCTTAATGAAGGCCACGCCCTTCTTTACCATTGCCGTGGCTTCGTCCGCGGTTGCGTTTCCGGCCTGGGCGCCAGCGGCAGCCAGGACCAGGCACAGCGCGAGAAGCTGCGTCACCGATGCTTTCAGGTTCATAACCGCGATCCTCGTCTAAAAGTACTGGGCCAAACATGCCCGTCGCCGTCCGCTCCTGCTGCGGGAGGTCGGGGAATACTTCTATTAACGGCTTTGGCGCCGGCAACTTTAGCGTCGCGTCGGGACGCACCCGGTGGCGACATAATCCGGCAGCCGGGTGGCTTAAGCGGCCGGCGAGGACGGCAGGACGCCGTCGCGTCAGGAAATCAGATCCTCAATGCGCGGCCGGCACCAGAAGGCGCAGCGCGGCGGCGACATCGGTCTGCCCGGTGCGTGCGATATCCAGTGAACTGACCTGCTGCTCTCCGGGGTTCGCATCCGGGGCGCCGGTTCGCGCGTCCACAGGCACCGCAATGTGTGAGCCGGTGACGTAGGTCGATGAGGCCCCGACCGGTCCGGATTTAGGCGGCCCTGAGCTACAGGCCGTCAGCGCGGACAGGACCAGCAGTCCGGGTATGCAGTGGTGACAGGTGAACATGGCGGCCTCCGGGTACTCGCTACGCAGATCGGCTCAGACGCCGGATCATGGTACGACGGTCGCATCGGCGAGTAAAATTCTGCGGCGCGCGTGCAGCCGGCGAGGGTCACGCCGGGCACCCGCAGCGCTCAGCCGACGGTGCCCGATGAACACGGCGCTAGCGCGGACTCGCGGCCGGCTCCTGGCTTCCCGGCCAGTTGTCGGGATCCTGGCCCTCCTCGGCGGTTACGTCGGGTTCGACTACCTGGAAAATTGGGCCGCCATTGTAGGTAAACAGCAGCTTGCGCTCTTTCGCCAGCACCACCAGCCTATGCGACCGGAAGAAATCGCTGCCGAGGATCATGTCGGGCATGGTGTCGATCGGTTTCGGGATATGCGAGCCGGTTTCCGTGGCCGTGTCCCTGCCGAACAAATCCGCGACCCGCAACCGCACGTTGCGAATGGTTTCATCGCCGATGGTAAAGCTGTCGAACTGCCGCGACGCGGCTTGAACCGGCTTACCGGCGATTCCGATCATCGAGGTTGTCGGCGCATCGCCCGGTTGCTGGGCGGGCAGTCCGATGCGACGCACTGCCACGCTCGAGATCGCCGAGGTCTGCGCTCCGGTGTCCAGCAGCGCGGTGACCGGTTTGCCGTTCAACAGGACTATGGTCTGGATCTTTGGATCGTCGGTATCGATCGGCTCCAGTTCCGCCAGCGAATACGCCTTGGCCCAATACGGCAGCTGGTCGAATTGACAGCCTTCGGGCCGCAGCAGCAGGATCGAGCCATGCGCCAGGTCGAACTCGGTGGTGAAATTCGACAGGAAATCCTCGCCCAGCACCAGAGCCGGCCCCTGCGGCCGATTAGCGTGTCGGGAACCAACGACGATCAGCCGCAAGTCCTTGGCGATGAATGACCCGAACTGCAATTGCCGCACCAGGGTAGCGTTCGCCTTGGCTTCGCCGCCGACGCCATAGACGTGCAGCGCGCTGACCGCCTGCAGCGGCAGGCCAAACCGGGCAGCCGCGTCCTGAAACACAAAGCTGAAACTCGATCCGGTATCGATCAGGATCTTGACGTCGTGGCCGTCGATCCTGCCGTCAACCAGGGGGCGATTTCTGGCGTGACCAACGCTCAATTCTGCCACCTGCACGATCTTGCAGGCGCCGAGCACGACCTGGGCGCACATCAGGCAGACGATCGATGCGCACACGCCCGGTACCAGCCTCATGACAGCACTCCGTCGGCTGACAGGCTACTTACCGACCGGCGACATACCGTTGCATGTCATGTTGCCGCAGGTGCGCGAGCGCGCCCAGTCTTCGCGATTCTGCGCCTCGATGCGCATTTGCTCTTCGAGTTCCGAATCGGTCAGGCACTGGGTGTCTGAAATGTGCGAGCCGACCGATACCACCTGCCGGCACCAGAACTTCCCGCCAGAGTGAATTTCCACGCGATAGCCATCCCGCCGTGCCTGCTCCAGCATCTGCGCGTGCGGATCATCCGCTGCCCCGGGAGCGGCCGTGACACCTGCGACGACGGGGCTCCTGGCCGCGGGCGTGGTCGCAGCGTGCTGCGTCGGCGTGCCGCTGCAGCCGGCAAGCACCAGTAAGGTCGATGCGATCAGAAATGAGTGTCTATCCATGTTGATGATCCCTGACCAGCAGGCAGCGTGGCCCGTGCCCTAGACAATATTCGGTGCGCCGTGCAAAGGCACGGTCTTTCAGTGGCTGCGTGGCAGAATGCGCAGCGCGCGATGTCCCCGCGGCGCTGGCATAGAATGCGGTTGCATGCAAAATCCCGCCCCGGTGCAGTCGCAACTCGTCACCATCGCCCAGCTGCTGCAGGCCGGCCGCCTGGCTGAGGCTGAGCGAGGCTGCAGGGCACTGTTGGCGGCGGCCCCGAATCAGCCCGCGGCCGTGCATATGCTGGGACTGATCCGTGAACAGGCGGGTGACGCGCCGGCGGGCGAACAGCTGGTGCGCCAGAGCCTGGCGTTCGAGCCGGGCAACAGTCAGTTCCGGCTCAATCTGGCGCACCTGCTGCGTCGCCGTGGCCGGCTGCCGGAGGCGCAGCAGGCCTACCGTCAGGTACTCGAGCGCGCGCCGGCGGAGCGCGCGGCGCGTCATGCGCTCGCGGCCACCTTGAGCGACCTGGGACAACTGGCTGCCGCCGAGACCGAATGCCGCGTGCTGCTTGGCCAGGCGGCCGGCGATGCCGACGTCTGGGCGCTGCTGGCGTTCGTGCTCAGCAACCAGAATAAACTGGCGGAGGCCGAATCGGCCTATCGCCGTGCGCTGGCGATCGATGACCGGCACGCGCTCGCACATCACAACCTGGGCGCGCTGCTGTCGCGCATGGAACGGGCCGAAGAGGCGCTGGTGGTGCTGGACCGGGCGCGTGGCCTGGGGGCCGGTGGTTTTGAGCTCAATTTCAATCGTGGACGCACCCTGAGCCTATTGTATCGGCTCGACGAAGCCGAGCGCGCGTTCGTCGACGCGATCACCCTCAGGCCATTCGACATCGACGCGCAGGTCAACCTCGCGCGCTTGCGCTTCATGCGCGCAGACTCTTCATTCGCGCGCGACTTCGCCGCGGCTGCGGCGGCGCAACCGGCCAACGTGGCGCTGCAGAGCGCCTTTGCCACGGTGCTCAAATGTGCCGGTCATGGCGAACTTGCCGAGCGGCATTTGCGCCAGCTGATGAGCGAGCGCGGCGCGCTGCCGGAGTTGCGCTCGGTGCTGGCGCAGCTGCTGCATGAAGCCGCGCGCCTGCCGGAAGCGGAGACCGAGGCGCTCGAGGCAGCGGCTGGCAAGCCCGGAGATGCGGCCATCATCGATACCCTGGTGCTGATCCTGCTGTCGCGCGGCCGTGCTGCGGATGCGCTCGCGTTCATCGCTGAGCAGCGGCGGCGCGAGCCGCTGGTGCAAAGCTGGATCGCCTACGAGGCTACGGCAGCGCGGCTGCTGGAGCGCGCCGAATATCGCCATCTGTACGACTACGACCGTCTGGTCAGGTGCTACGAGCTCGAGCCGCCAGCGGGCTGGTCATCGATGGCCGCACTGAACGCCGACCTGCGGCAGGTGCTCGCGCCGCGCCACCAGGTGGCCGTGCATCCACTCGATCAGAGTCTGCGCCACGGCAGCCAGACCACGCGCAACCTGCTGACGGAAGGCGATCCGGCCATCAAAGCGGTGCTGCGCGCTTTCGAGGCGCCGATCGCCGCCTATGTGCGCGAACTCGGCGCGGAGCAGTCGCACCCGCTGTCGGCCCGCAACCGCGGCAGTGCCGCGATCAACGGCGCCTGGTCGGTACAGCTGCGGCGCGAGGGCTTCCATGTCAATCATCTGCATCCGCAAGGCTGGATCAGCTCGGCGTACTATGTCGATGTGCCGGATGAAGTACAGGACAGCGCGAGCAAGTGCGGCTGGCTGAAGTTCGGCGAAACCCGCTTCCCAGTGCCCGGCGCGACGCCGGAACGGCTGGTGCAGCCGCGGCCGGGCCGGCTGGTGCTGTTTCCATCGTATATGTGGCATGGCACCAACCCGATCCATGGCGCGCAGCCACGCCTGTCGATCGCCTTCGACGCGCTGCCCGGCCTCAGCGCTCGATAGCGGTGCGCGAGTCGATGTCCAGATGGTAGACGCGCGGTATCAGGTCGAGCTCCTTGCGCCGATAATCGATGGTCAGTTCCGCGAGCGTGCCCAGCACATCCATGCCGAGCAGCAAGGCCGGCTTATCCTCCAGACCCCAGGTCTTGAAGACGCGGAAATCGCCAAACGTGACCTCGAGATCGTCGATCGTGGCGCCACCAAACTGGACCAGCGGTACGCGGCCCATCTTGCCGACCAGCGACGACTGCGTGGCATCGATCACGCCGGCGTCGGCACCAAAGGATTCACCGCTCGTGCGAGCGCGCAGCAGCGCGCGCAACAGTGCGGGGTTGCCCAGCGTATGGGCGCCACCGGTGTCGATGATGGCCTTGGTGCGCACGTGGCCGACGTAGGCGTCGATCATGCAGAGTCGCTCTGACAGGAACTTGATCGGAACCACGGAATATTCGAACGACGCCGGGCGGCCAAGTGACTGCGAGATCGTCAACCGATCCTTGACGAAGTCGGCCGACACCAGCTTGCCGTCGAAGCCATCCATCCCGAGAATGCCATCGATGCCGAGCAGCACCGGGCCGGTGAGGACCGGCAGTTGCACATTGCGAAAATGCAGTGCCCCGGCGTCCAGGCTGCGCACCTGGGCCGTGGCGACCACGGCTGTGCCGCTGACGCCGATGACCGAGACCAAGTTGTCGTGATCGAGCGGCAGCTCGAGCTGCTGCAGCAGCGATTCGGCCAGCACCGTACGGTTGGCGCCAGTGTCGACCATGAAATGGAATGGGCCGCGGCCATTGATGGTCACCGGCGCGATGATGCGCCCGATTCGATCCAGCCGCGTCGCGACCGCGTACAACGGCTCGGTGGGCGGCGCCGCGCCACTGATGTCCGGCGCGCCGGCGGAGAGCAGCGCATCGGGGGTGGACGCCGCTGCGGCAGCCAAGCGCGGCCAGAGCGCGGCGATGAGCCACGCCGTCGTGATGATCGAAGCTGCCCGCGACATTATGTCCCCGCGCGATGGGCTGTAGCCGGTGTCAATGGTGCGCCCGGTTGGCGCCCGGCACAACCGCAGCGGCACTGCCAGGACCGCGCCCCCGCTGTCATATGTCAGCGTGTCTGGATGCCAAACCGGTCTCGCGGTAGAGTGATTTCATGCTGGATCTGCCCGCTCTGCCGCTGCTGGACAAGATGACCCTGATCGGCGGCTGCCTGAAGCTGCCGCTGCAGGTCGATGCCGCGCGTCTGGCCGCCGAGGTCGACGCGCTGCCGCACGAGCTGTGGGGGAGCGCTGGCGGTCGTATCGGCGTGCAGCGCAGCGCCGAGGCGCTGTTCCTGCGGGGCTACGCCCCCGCCGAAGGCGACCGGCCAATCGCCGATCGCGAGCCCCTGGCGCTGTTGCCGTACGTGCGCGAGATCATCCAGCAGCTGATCCCAGCCCCCGCGCAGCGCTGCCTGCTGGCGCGCCTGCCGGCTGGCGCGACCATCGCGCCGCACATCGACCGCGCCGCCTACTTCAGCAAGACGCTGCGGCTGCACGTTCCGGTGGCGACACACGAGAGCGCCTGGATGAGGGCGGCCGGGGCGAGCTATCAGATGCGTGCCGGAGAAATCTGGGTGCTCAACAACAGCGCCTCGCATGCCGTCTGGAACGCACACCCGCGCCTGGCGCGCACCCACCTGATCTTCGATGTGGTGCCGACCGAGGCGTTGCTGGTGCTGTTGCGGCAAGGAGATCGCCACTGCGCGGTCGCGGCGCCCGAGGTCGAGCAGCACTTCGCCGCCGGCACACGACGGCCGGCGACGGCCGGCGGATGATCATTACCGATCGCTTCGTCTTCCTGCATCTACACAAATCCGGCGGCACTTTCGTCAATGAGTGCCTGATGCGCTTCCTGCCCGATGCGCGCCAGATCGGCTATCACCTGCCGCGTTCGCTGATACCGCCGATGTCGGCCTCGCTGCCGGCGCTCGGCCTGGTACGCAATCCGTGGAGCTACTACGTCTCCTGGTTCGCGTTCCAGTCACGGCGCCAGGAGCCCAATGTGCTGTTTCGAATCCTGAGCGAGGAGCGGCGCCTGGATTTTGCCGGCACGGTGCGCAACATGCTTGAACTCGGCCGCACGCAGCAGCGGCTGGATGCGCTGATCGCAGCGCTGCCGCCGCGCTACACCAACCGCGGCCTGAATCTGCCTGGCTTTGCGCTACAAGGTTTGCGCGGTTCGAATCTGGGCTTCTACAGCTACCTGTACCGCTACATGTACGACGCGCCCGGCATGATGCACATCGGGCGCATGGAGAGCATGCGAACCGACCTGGTGCCGATGCTGGTGTCAGTGGGACAGGGCGTCAGCGCTGCGCTGCGCGCCTATATCGCCGAGGAGCCGGCGCGCAACACGTCCGAACATGGCAGCTACGTCGAGCACTACGACAGCGAGCTGCGCGAGCTGGTGGCGCTACGCGATGCGCCGATCATTGCGCGTCACGGCTACCGGTTCGGGGACTGAGCGGCAGGTCGCTGTTCAGGGCCTGCAGGCGGCGCCACACCGGCTCCACTGCCGGCATGACGCGCTCGATGAGTTCAGCATTGCGGCGCCATTTGTTGCTGTCCGGCGGTGTCTGCGTGAAGCGCGCCAGCGGCAGCGGATGCTCGATGCGGGTAGTCAGCCGCGCGTCCAGCTCGATGTCCGCGAAGCTGCAGATGCGCCGGATCTGCGCCGCTGGGTCGGCGATCAGCTCGGCGTAGCTCAGCGCCAGCCAGCGTCGTGACGGCAGCCGCGCCAGATCGTCGAGCGCGATGCGATTGGTGGTAGTCCACTGGAAGGCGGCGATCTGCTCCAGCGGGCGGCCGTCCATCGCCGGCCAGCCCGGCGGCAGTAGCATCGACCACGGCCGCTCGAAGCCCGGCAGACCGTTGTAGGTGCGCCAACGCCCCGAGCGCCACGCCTCGATAATGCTGCTGAGGTTCTCACGTGGATCGCGCCACAGGAATACAAACAGCGCGTCGGGGAATATGCGGTTGAAGAACGGAATGCGCAGCGCGTTCTTCGGCGTCTTCTCCAGCGCCCGCAGCCCAGGCCGATACGCAACCGGCGCATTGTCGGCATCGAGCAGCCGGCCGGCGAGCGTGGCCATGATGATCTCGGCATGCTGGTCGGTGGCCTGGGCGGCGCTCAGGCGGTTCGAGTCGACCCCCGGCGCACCCGGCCGCAGAGCCTCGATGTCCTCGACCAGCCAGTGTGCCTCGCCACCCAGGCTGACGAGGTTCTGGCTGCTCGCCAGCGTCTCGAACAGCAGCGTGCTACCCGAGCGCGGCGCGGCCACGATGAAAATCGGACGCTGCAGTCGTGCGACCGGCGCTGCGGCCGCTGCCGGCCCCGCAGCGCGCACCGCGGCGGGCATCATGGCCGGTACCGCGGGCAACAGCGCGCGCAGCAGACGCCCTTCAAGCACCTTGTGTGCGCCAATGCCATTGGTGCGCATCACCAGATCTGCCGCCAGCGCCTTCGAGTTGCCGCGCAACTGCTCACGCAGCCCCGCATATTGCGGCCAGCCCTCGGCACTGTCGCCGAACAATGTGTAGTGTTGGCGCCAGTCGCGGCGGAAGGCGTCGAGCAGGCCCTGGTAATCCGACCGCCGCTGCGCCTGCCCGCTGCCCTCGTCGCCGCTCAGCTCAGTGCACAAGTCGAGCAGCAGCAGATCGACCTCCGCCGGCGGCATCACCGGGGCGAGCCGCATGCGCTCGGTCATCGGTGTCGCCTGGTCGAGCTGCGGGTCGTAGCGATGTTCCAGTGGCGCGCCGTCATCGCCGCGCGCAACAAAGCGCCAGAACGCGGCGCTGCCGGTGGTGTCGGCCACCAGGTGAATGCGCTGCTGGCCGCTGGGGTTCACGACGCTATGGCGGCGCCAGTTGTCGAACAGCCACGCCTCGCCCGCCGCCATGTGCACCAGTTCCTTGCCGCAGCGGAATTCAACGGCGGCGTGCGTGAACACCGGAATGTGTATCCGCACCCGGTAATACCAGTGATAGTTGATGTCAGCGTGCTCCGGCACCTCGGAGTAGGGCGCGAGTCTCATCAGCCGCGAGCGGCTCCAGGCCACCGCGAAGCTGCTCAGCACCTGGCGCAGGTACGGTGAGCGCTGCAGGCTGGCGGTCGGCTGCATAATGCCATCGACCTCGTCGTTCTGGCTGCCGCCGACACTGATCAGGGCCAGCGCCGAGTTGCCCGCGATATCGTTCGGGTGGTCGACCCAGGCCTGCGCTGGCAGTGCGCTGACCTCCTGCTGCAGGCGCGCCACATCGAAGCGCACCGGGAGACGATAGAACGGTTTGGCTAGACGCATGGTAGTGGATGCCAGCTGCGACTAGGCGGCAGGCTGCAGCGCGCCGATGCGCGGGATGAGCTCGGCGACCGCCAGCCGCTCCACCGGCGTCAGGTACGGGTTCCAGATGTCGAAGATCATCACCACTCTTATCTGATCGCTGCGATTCCAGGCCTCATGCTCATAGGTGTCGTCGAACACCACCACGCGGCCCGGCTGCCAGACGTGCAGTTCGCCGCCCACCTTGAGCGCGCAGTCCGGCGGTACGATCAGCGGCAGGTGGCCGACCAGCCGGGTGTTGGTCACGCCGCAATGAGGCAACAGGTGCGTGCCAGGGGTGAACACCGAATACAGCACCTCAGGGCCATGTCCGGCCACGCGCGAGAGCGGCAAGGCATCGATGGCGGCCGCGCTGCTGGGGCAGGCCGCGCAGTTGTCCTCGCGCCGCTGGCCATGGCGGTACAGATAATAGCCATTCCAGGTCGGAGCCGCGTCCACGCCGCGCAGGCTGGCGCGCTCCACCTCTTCACTGAGGAACACGCGTTCACGGCCGGCACCGGAGGGCAGCAGGCGCTGCAGCTCGGCGCGGATCGGCGCCGCCTGTTGCTCCAGTGCATCGATCCAGTCGAACAGCTTGCGTTCCAGGTAGGGGCTCGGCGGCAGGCCCTGGAAGTAGAACAGCCGCGGCCGCTGACGCGGGTCCGGGTACATCGGTGGCTGCTGGCGCAGGTAAATGCGCAGCGCCTGCGCGACGCGCCCCAGTTCCGACTCGCCGTAGCGCAGGCGCAGGCTGGACAGTACCTCGTCGGCGATCGCGCGCCTGGTGCCGCGCACCGCGCGCACCGCCTGCTCGACCAGCGGCCTGAGATTGGCGGGCGTCGTGCCCGGATCGAGCCAGCGCCCGCCGCCCTGCGCCCGATCCAGCGCGGCGACATAGTGGCCCAGCGCCCGCTGCGGCTCGCCGCTGCGGTCGAGCGCGTAGCCATAGTACAGGCGCGCGACATGCGCGCCCGGATCGATCTGCAGCGCCGCCTGGTACTCCACCAGCGCGCGTGATAGTTCGCCGGCCTCGTCGCACGCGCGCCCAAGGTGAAAGCGCGAGTGGAAATCGTCCGGGTGAGCCGTGACCGCGCGCTGCAGCAATTGCACGGCGCGCGGGCAATCGCGCCGGCGCAGTGCCGCCAGGGCAATCACATTCAGGGCTTCGGCGTCCTCGGGCGCCTGCTGCAGCACGCGCTCGTACGCCTGTTCCGCCTCAGCGACGCGGCCTTCGCTCAGCAATTGCCGTGCTTGCGCGGATGCGTTCATTTCTGCAACGCTACCATATCGGGCTGGGCCCGTTAGGGAGGGATGGGTCTTGCATGGCTGGCGCGCTACACCTGGATCTGCAGCACTACGTGCGAGTCTACGACGGCGACCTGGCGCGGCCGCTGTGTGCGCGGCTGATCGAGTCGTTCAGTGCGCTGCAGCGCTTCCAGCAATACAACGGCGGCAAACTGCGCCGCGGCCTGGAACAGTCCGAATGGACCGAGCTGAACGTCACGCGGCTGTCGGACGCCGGATTCCTGGCTGCGTTCAGGACTTCGATCGACCGGGCGCTGGCGCGCTACAACGCCGACATCGGCCTGACGATACCGATTCCGAATTCCCCCTCGACCTCCGATCTGATCATGAAGCGCTATCGCAGCGGCGGCACGGAAAGGTTCCAGCTGCATTTCGACGCCATCCATCAGTTCGCGAGCCGCTACCTGGTGCTGCTGTGGTATCTGAATGATGTCGAGGCCGGCGGCGAGACGCGCTTCCCGCAGCTCGATTACGCGGTGCGTCCGCAGGCCGGCCGGCTGCTGATGTTTCCCCCGTACTGGATGTACCAGCACGAGGGCGTGCCGCCGCTGGCAGGCGAGAAGTACATCCTGTCCACCTACCTGCTGTGGACCGCCTCAGACCTGGTAGCCCCAGCGCCGTAGGTACGGCTCGACGATCGGATAGGCCGGCTCAAGGTACTGGCGGTACGCCTGCCAGCGCCCGACGGATCTCTGGTTGACCGGCTGCGTCACCTGCGCATAGCTGGGGGTGCTGATGAATCGCTTGGCGTGGGCGCGCTCGGCGGGCCGCAGCATGGCCGCATCCCACGGCAATTCCAGAAACTCGGTGATGCGGCGCACTTCGGCGGGAAAGTCCGCCACCAGGCTCTCGTAGCGTACCTCGTGCACCCTGGGCGCGAGCATATCCACATGCGCATACCAGAAATCAAAAGTGCGCCGGTAACCGTGTGCCAGCGCCGGCATGTCGGCGCACAGCAGCGCGAAATCCGGTGCGCGAAAGTGCTGCATGTAGCAGCTCAGGATGACGTCGTACGGATGACGGATCGCCAGCAGGATCGGCGCATTCGGGAACAGCCGCCGCATCACCGGCAGGCGCAGGATGTTGAGTGGATTCTTGTCCACCAGGCGCTGACCGGGCTCGAGCTGCACCTTGCCGCGGGTGCGCTCCCAGTAGCGTTCGCGCAGCGCGTCGAGCTGGCGGTCGTCCAGCTGACCGATCTGCTCCGGGTAGACGATGCCGTGCTTCAGGATATCCTCGAGCGCGTTCTGCACGAACGGCTGTTCATCCATCGAGCGCAGCAGCGGGTGCGCATCGAGCGTCAGTTCCAGCAGCGTGGTGCCGGAGCGGGGGAAAGCCACGACGAACACCGGGCTGTCGGCGGCCGCGGGCGCGCGGCTGTGATCCCAGCTTGCCACATCGGTGGGGTCGCAGTGATAGTTGGCAACGTCGAGCTGCGGCACGCCGCGTACCGCGGCCATCGGCCGGTTGCGGCGAATGTAGAGAGTCTGCGAGCGGTTGGCCTGGATCAGTGTGGCCATGGTCTCGTCGTGGCGCCCGAGCGCGTGCAACGATTCCACCAGCTTGAACTGGATGAAATGCCGCTCGTGCGGCTTGCCATAATCCACCAGCGCCTGCCGGTAGAGTTCGATGGCGAGCTCATGCTTGCTCTGGCGCTGCGCGATCTTGGCCGACACCCACTGCAGCTCAGCACCCAGCAGCGCTGCATCGGGACGCGACGCCAATTGCGCCAGCAGGCGCTCGGCCTGCTCGAGCCGATTGGTGCGCTCGAAGATCTGCACCATGATCAGCATCGCGCCCGGCTCGCCATCGCCGCCGCAAGCCGCGAGCTGCAGCATCGATTCCGCCCGTGCGTACTCGCCCATGTTGAGCAGCATCTGCGCGCTGCCGGCGAGCACTTCGGGGTGCGCGCCGGCGGACGGCGTCCAATGCTCCAGCGCCGCCAGCGCCAGCTCGTAGCGCATGCACTCGTAGCAGCAGCGCACGTACTGGTAGCGCACTTCATCATCGTCCGGCACCAGCTTGAGCGCATCGTCCAGCACCACCCGGCCGGCCTCGAAGTCCCCGCGTGCAAGGTGTGTCAGTCCCAGGTTGTAGTAGAAGGTGGCCGAGCGCTCGCCCAGCTCGGCGGCGCGGCTATAGGCCTTGAGCGAGTCGTCGGCGTTGCCGACGCCGCGGTAGGCGGTGCCCAGATTCATCCAGTGCGTGGCCTCTGCGGGCTCCAGGCGGCACAGCAGGTCGAACACCGGCACCGCCTCGCCACAGCGCGACTGCGACAGTTCAATGAAACCGGCCAGCGCCAGGGCGCCGGTGTGGTTCGGGTCGATCGCCAGCGCGCGGCGGCAGTCGGCCTCGGCGACCCCCATCTGGCCGCTTTCGAAGGCCTTGTATGCCGATTGCACTAGCGCTGCGCTGTCGACGGCGGGGGCGCTCATGGTGCGTCAAGGGTACTGTGAAAGCGGGTAGCGCACAAAAAAAGAGGCCGCGTGCGGTTACACGCGGCCTCGCAGTGCGCTGACTGCAGTGTTAGAACTTCTGGTTGATGGTGAAGAAGAATCGCCGCCCAAGCAGATCGTACGTGCTGACGTCGGTATTCGCGTTGATGACGTTGTTCTGGTACAGCAGCGGCGGCTGCCGGTTGTTGATGTTCTGCATGCCGAACTGCACCTTGGTGTTGGTCGGCTTGACCGTATAGCCCAGGGTCGCGTTGAGGTAGAAGATCCGCGGGATCTGCAGATCCGGGTCCGGCATTCCAAACAGTGCTTCGTTCTGCGTGGCCGGATCGTGCAGCACTTCGCTGTTGATCATCTGCAGCTGCACCATGCCCTCGAACGGACCTCGCGACCACGCGACCGAACTCAGCGCGCGCCACTTGGCATAGTTGCCGAACTGCTTGTTGTAGGTACCGGCCACTTCCGTGGGTGCGGCGCCAGGCAGCGGGACGCTCAGGAATTTGTCGGTGTAGGTGGCGCTCAGGTCGAACCGGAACGAGCCCAGGAAAGTCTTGTTGAGCTTGTAGGCGATATCATAGTCCACGCCATCGGTCTTCAATTCGCCGAGGTTCACGTTCGGCTGAAAGAAGACTTCCATCTCGCCCTGATTGTTGCCGGTCTGGAAGCGGTGAATCAGGTTGCAGAACTCGGGCGCACCGGTGGCAATGCACTGCTGGGACGAATAGTTCGGATCCAGCTGGGTGATGATGTTGTTGATGTCGTAGCGCCACACGTCGGCGGTGATGGACAGGTTCTCCACCCCCGGGATCTGCAGCACGAAGCCGTAGGTCCACACATGGCCGGTCTCGGGCTTGAGGTTCGGATTGCTCAGGATCAATCCGGTGACCTGGGCGGTGCCGTTATAGCCATAGGTGCCGCCCAGCTGATAGGCGCCGTTGCAGACCGTCGCAAGGTTCGGATTGCTGGCCACCGAGGCGGCGGTCGACCCGTAACAGGGATCGGCGTAGTTGACGCTGGTATTTAGCGGCGCCGCATACAGGTCGATCAGCGTCGGCACCCGGAACACCTGCGAGAAGGTGCCGCGCACCAGCAGGTCGGATACCGGCTTGTATTCCAGCTTGAACTGGCCCTTGGTGGTCTTGCCGAACAGTGAATAGTCGGAATAGCGCACGCCGAGGTCGAGATTCAGCGTCTTGACGCCCGGCAGATCCTTGAGGATCGGAACGAACGCCTCGGCGTAGAACTCCTTGGAGTTGTAGCTGCCGCCCGAGTTGCCGGTGCAGGCTTCTTCCGAAATCAGGCACGAGATGTACAGCGGCGCCTGCGCCTGCACGATGTAGTCGGCCGAGTACTGCGCCTGCTGCGATTCATACTGGAACCCGATCGCCGTCTGCAGGTCGCCGGCCGGCAGCGGAAACAGCGCGCCGTTGAGGTCCAGGGCGGCGGACTTGTAGACGAACGTGTTGATGTCGTGGTAGCTGGTGCTCAACGCGCTCAACTGCGAGATCGTCTGCGGCGAATTGAGGTCGAAGAAATTGATCGGTGTGCATCCCGGAACCGCGTGGGCGGCGTCGGTGCCGCAACCGAAGGTGCCGTCGGCGTTCGCGAACGACGGACCGACCTCGTTCTGCAGACCCGGGAAGTAGACATAGCCGAACACCTGTTCCTGCTGGTCCTCGCGGTTGTAGCCGAGGTTGAGATCCCACTTCCAGTTCCCAAACGGTAGCGGACCGCGCAGCCCGACGTTGATCAGCTTGGTGTCGGTGTCGGCCTGGCTCTTGCGATCGCCGAGCGTCACGAAGCGCGTGCGGTAGTTCGAGTTGGTGGTATTCAGGCCGCCGAAATCGACGCCGAAGGGATTGTATTCGTTGGCGCCGGAGATAACGACGTTATCGGCAGTGGCGTCGAACGGCAGCGGGGCGATCTCAAAGCCCGAGTGCGTCTTGTTCATCGTGATCTCGGTATAGGCTTCGAGCTCGTCGGTGATCTTGTAGCTGGCCGAGGTGAACAGCGCGCCGCGCTCCGCCGGCGTCGTGATCAGGTTGAACGGCTGGTAGTTGTAGCTCTCACGCGGGCAGGTGTAGTCCGCCAGCGCGGTGCCATCGGTGCCGGGGGTGCGATATACCGTGCTGCAGCCGTAGTAGCCGCGCAAGGTTTGCCCGGTGGTGGTGCCCGGTACCAGGGCGCCTGCCGGCAACGATGCGCGGCCGTTGGGCACGCGGCTGGAGCCGGCCGAATACACCGAACGTCCCGCGGTGCCGCTGTAAAGGTACAGCGCGTGCTTGGAGAACTGGCGCGCGGCGGCATACACCGCTTTCTGCTTGGTGTAGCTGCCGGAGACGAGGAAATCGAACTTGTCGGAGCTGCCGCCCCACAGCAGGTTCACCGCCTGGTGCCCGCCATCGAAGCCGTGGGTGGTGGCGCCGGCTTCGCCGTTGATCTCCAGGTCGTTGACACCCTTGCGGGTGACGAAGTTGACCACGCCGGCGATGGCGTCGGAACCGTAGATGGCGCCCGCGCCTTCCTTCAGCACGTCGACATGATCGATGATGTTGAGCGGAATCTGGTTGACGTCCACGGCGCCGGAGGCGCCTGGTCCGCCGAACACGCCGATACGACGCCCGTCGAGCAAGATCAGCGTGCGCTTGTCCTTCAGGCCGCGCAGCTCGATGGTCGATTCGCCGAAGCCGCCGCCGTTATTGGTGCCCGCCGTGGTGGCGCTGCCGGAGATGCCGGGCAGCTGCTGCACCAGGTCACCGGTGGTGGTGAAGCCGGACTGCGAGATCGCGGTCTGGTCAATGGTCGTGATCGGACTTGCCGTGGCCTGGTCCACGGTACGCGGAATGCGGCTGCCCGTGACGACGACTTCCTGCAACGAGACCGACGCTTCGCCTTCCGTGGCGGCCTGGGCGAGCGCGTCGCTCGCGTGGCCCGCGGCACCGACCGCGGCGCCGGACGCCATGGCAAGGCGTACGGCTTTTCCAAGGACAGGATTGATCGCTGGAGCACGACCCAGTGATGCTTGCATGTGACAGATCTCCCCAATCGTCGAGGACTGCAGTGCGCCGCGTTGCGGCGAACACGCCGTCCATCGGATCTAGTAACTTCGCAGCCGCTTGACTCGTGCTGGATTCAAGCCTGAATGCCGGATCCCTATCCGCGGCTTGATCGAATAAGTGACGAGACCGAAGCTGCTCCCCTAACAGTGGCTGCAAGCATAAACCCAACATTTGACATGACACAACCGCTTGTTGCATTGGTGCAACATTAATTGCAATTGCGCCAATGTTGTGCGATGGCTTGCGTAGAGCCGCCGGCCGGTGTTTACTTAGAAGTCAGCAGCGACCCCAGTCGCTTTGGCGGGCGCGATTACCTTTCATAATCGCCGCCTTTTGCGGCCCCCGATCACCGGCCGCGAGTTCCGCTTCCGCAACGGATGCCCGCAGCAGCAGGCACGATCTTGGTGCGCTGCGCTTTTCAGCGTCTCGCTTAGCCACTCGTTACTCTCTCGCCACAAGATAATTCGCGGCATTTCGGGCGCAAAAAAGCCATATTGCGGCGCGCCAACGCGTAGCGGCTGGCAACGATCACCAAAACAGCGGGTGGATCAGCAGGTCGCCCTGTTCGATGTGACGTCGATCGCACTCGCCGCCCGCGAGCTCCAGCACCGCCTTCACAGGAGTGGCGACCATCGGCGGCGTGCTGATGATTGCCTCCGACTCGGGCGGCGCGTTGTGGCGGATATAGATGATCTCGCCGCGCACGTCGATGAACAGCATGTCGAGCGGAATGAGCGTGTTCTTCATCCACATGCGCATCACTCCGGGATGCTGCAGCGGGAACAGCATGCCGCGACCGGCGGGCAGCGCGCGCACGAACATCAGCCCCTGCTCGGAGCGCCCGGGCGTGTCGGCGACCCAGATATCGAAGTGCTGGCTGCCGGAGCGGGTCTGGATCTCCAGCGCCGAGTGCGGAAATGAATTCAGGTTCTCGAGCGCGAGGGCGCCGCGCGCCACAGCTGCGCCCAGCAGCACGGCAACCAGCGATAGATAGCGCGCGCGCGCCCAGCGCCGCGCTTGCGATCGTTCAGGGCCTGGCGGGTGGTGCTGCATCGGATGGATCCTCATCCAGTACGGGTCCGGCGAAATCGAATCTGCTCAGCAGCAATCCGCCCTTGCCCGCGAGCGTGGTCGCCGGCGCGGTGCAGAAGCCGCGGGCGCTGAGCCGGTGCAGGCGCGCATCGGCCGGTGCCGGCAGTGGCTGTTCGGTGTATTCATCGATGCTGCATTTGCCATCGCCGGCGGTGGAAAACAGCTTGCGCTCGCCTTCGAAAATTACCGTGACATTGGTCGGCACGTTATGCGCACTGCGCGCGCCGGGCGCGGCAGCGATGCCGAACACAAAACGCAGCGTGTGCTGGCCGCGCAGCGCCGGGCCGGCGAAGGTCAGGCGCACGCCGCGTTGACCGGGCCTGGGGCCGCCATCGCATTGCATGTCCGCATCGTGCCAATCGATATCCATGTTGCTGTCGCCGCGCATGCGCAGTCGCAGGTAGCCGTCATGCGAGGGCAGGCAATTCGAGGCGACCGCCGCGACCGCCGCGACCGCCGCGACTGCCGCGACTGCCGGTGTCGGTGCGGCATGGCTACTCGCGGCTGGCGGCTGCCGGCCGCATGCGGCGCCGCAGATCGCGACCGCACACCACAGGCTGCGCAGGCGCTGGCGTCGATCAGCGATGATCCGGACCTTTGGTTTGCATAGCGCGATGCTAGCGTGAGTTGCAGAGAGCGTGTCGCCAAAGGTGCTGGTGTCGGTGATCGGAGGCGCTCTTCTTGCGATGCAGCGCACGGGCGAGGAGTGACCTTGCTGATAGACTTTTCGCATATGATGAACCGTCGCAGGGCAGCCATGCCTGACCAACTCATTGAAATCTATCCGACAATCCCCGCGACTCTGACGCGACTGCCGGAGCTTGCGCGAAACCTGTTCTTCAGCTGGCACCGTCCCACGCGAGCGTTGTTCGAAGATCTCGAACCCGAACTCTGGCAGCAGGTCGGCGGCAATCTGCTGCTCATGTTGCGTTGCATCAACCAGGAAAATCTCGACCGCGCGGCCGCCGACCGCATCTATCTGGAGCGCTACCGGCAGGTGGTCGAGTCATTCGATGCCTATCTGTCGGCGCCGCAACGCGCCGATGAACCGCTGGTGGCCTATTTTTGCGCCGAGTACGGCTTTCACGAGAGTTTCCCGATCTATTCCGGCGGCCTGGGCATCCTCGCCGGCGATCATTGCAAGGCTGCCAGCGACGAGCGGCTTAATTTTGTCGCGGTCGGGCTGCTCTATACCCAGGGCTACTTCATTCAATCGGTGGACAGCGACGGCGTCCAGCACGCCAGCAACACCGAAACCGATCCACGCGATCTGCCGGTCGAGGCGGTGCGCAATGCCGACGGCAGCTGGATGCAGGTCACGGTGCGCATCGCCAGCCGCAACGTCGTGGCGCGCATCTGGAAGGCGCAGGTCGGCCGCATCTCGGTCTACCTGCTCGATACCAACTGCAAGGAGAACGCCAGCGAGGACCGCGAGATCACTCACCGCCTGTACGGCGGGGATGCCGCGGTACGCATCCGCCAGGAAATGATCCTGGGGCTGGGCGGTGTGCGGGCGCTGCGGGCGCTGGGCATGGCGCCGGCGGTGTGGCACATGAACGAGGGTCACGCGGCTTTTCTGATTCTGGAACTGGTACGCGAGGGCGTGGCCGCCGGACTGGATTTCTCCGCCGCGCTCGAATCGGCGGCCACGCAGTGCGTGTTCACCACGCACACGCCGGTGGCGGCCGGCCACGATGCGTTCGATATCGGGCTGTTCACGCATTGTTTTCACGACATGCACCAGGAACTCGGCGTGTCGGCGGAACGCCTGTTCGATTTAGGTAGGGCGCCCAATGCAGCCCATGCCTTCAACATGACGCACCTGGCGCTCAACGGTGCGCGGCGCATGAACGGCGTCAGCCGCATTCACGGCGCGGTGTCCTCGCGCCTGTGCGCCGAGCACTGGCCGGAGGTGCCGCCGGAACAGAATCCGGTCGGCTACGTCACCAACGGCGTGCACGTGCCGACCTTCCTGGCACAGACCTGGAGCCGCTTTTTCGACGGCGTGCTCGGTCCCGAGTGGCGCGAGCGGCTGTCGGACCGCGACTTCTGGCATGCGCTCACCAAGGTGCCGGACTACGATTTCTGGGAGACGGCGCAGCAGGTCAAGGCACGCATGCTCGACGGCGTGCGCGCGCGTCTGCGGCGCGAATACCGCGCCAAGGATCTCAACCCGGCGCAGCTGCGCCGCATTACGCGGCTGCTCGATCCCGAGCGGCCCAATGTATTGACGCTCGGCTTTGCGCGACGCTTCGCGACTTACAAGCGCGCCTCGCTGATGCTGCGCGATCGCGAGCGCCTGCTGCGGCTGATCAGCTCGGAGGAGCGCCCGGTGCTGTTTCTGTTTGCCGGCAAGGCTCATCCGGCGGACTATCCCGGCCAGCAAGTGCTGCGCGAGATCAAGCAGCTCATGTTGACGCCTGAGTTCGCCGGCAACGTGGTGTTCCTCGAGGACTACGACCTGCAGCTGGCGCGCTGGCTGGTCACCGGGGTCGACGTCTGGCTCAACAATCCGGTGGCACCGCTCGAGGCCAGCGGCACCTCCGGCATCAAGGCCGCGGTCAACGGCCGCCTCAATGTCAGCATTCTCGATGGCTGGTGGGCGGAAGGCTTCGATCACAACAATGGCTGGGGCATTCCTGCCGCCGACGCGCAGGACGCCGACCGGCGCGATACGCTCGATTCCGCCGCGATGCTCGATGCCATAGAAGAGGAAGTCGTGCCGCTGTACTACGCGCGCAACCAGGACGGCTACTCGCCGGAGTGGGTGCGGCGCTGCAAGCGCGCCATGATGACGGTGATCCCGCACTTCAATATGGGTCGCGTGGTGCAGGACTACGCGCGCGGCGTGTACTACCCGGCAGCCCTACACCACCAGCGCCTGATGCGCGGCGGGGCGGCGGCCGCCACGCAGTTCAGCGGCTGGAAGCATCGGGTGCGCGAGAAATGGCCCGGCGTGGCACTGCGCCGCCTCACCGACACTCCGCGTGAATTGCCGCGCGCCGGCATGCTGAACGTGCGCGTCGCCGCGGCGCTCAACGGCCTCGCACCCGACGACGTGCACGTGGAATTCGTGGCGCGGCGCGTGCTGCCGCGCTCGCGATCGGAACTGCCGCCGCTGTCCTCATTTCGCACCGAAAGTCACGATGACGCCTGGCGCGCGCTGCTGCGGCCGAACGGCGAGATCGACAGCGACGGCTCGACCGTCTATGAGTTGCGCGC